>JBKCUI010000049.1:0-39617 GCA_046318495.1 Pirellula sp.
GTTCCAGAGAATCGCGAGGAAGCGGACGGGACGTCCGCGGTCCCTACCTCCCACAACGCCTCCACTCCCGCACAGCATTGTCAGTCTTAGCGAAACGGCGTAAGCCGTCCGGTGACACGGTGGCAACCCATCATCGAGGCACTTAACGCTACACCGGAGGCCTTACAGCCTTCCGCTAAGATTCGGACGGGAGCACGGGAGCGCGGGCGTCCCTCCCGCCGATTCCGAAAACCACCCTCGACTTCCCTCTACGGATCCCCGATCCCAAACTCGCGCAACCATCGATCGCGTTCGCTTTGCGAAACATGGTCCGGCCGCAACTCGTCTTCCATTGCATTCGCATCGTCGTCGGTTGCTCCGCCAAGCAACGCATCCATCGCATCGGTCCAACCATCGCTATCGAAGCATTGCGCATTCCGCGATAGCGCTTTGCGCTGCACCGCATGATCCGAAGAAATCACCACGAGTTGTTTGGGGCTGTGATGCCCCGCGAGGATCGCTTGCAACATCTCATCGGCGCTGTTCCAACCGCGCGAGAAGGCTACATAAATCCCATCCTTGAGCCACAGATCGGGCAAATCTTTGGGTGCTAACTCCGAATCGAACACGATCCAAACACGTTTGCTAAGCTCGTGGCTCATGCGCTGCGATATCATGCCGATCACCTTCTCGCGACCGCGCTGCAGCGCTTTGGGTTCGGTGGCTCCATGCTGGATGGCGCCGACGGCGTACATGAAGTTGTAGCCATCGACCAGCAGGCGGCATCGCTTGCAACCATCGGGTAGCGGTGGGACGTCAGGCATGATCGAACTCGGGGGCGCGCGGCGATGCCGGTTGCCAATCCGGTTTTGGAGTTGGATTGGCAGTCAGACCGCACTCGCGAAGAAAACCTGCGAGCAGTTCAGAGCCATACTCGGTCAAAATCGATTCGGGATGGAATTGCACTCCGAACACAGGATGTTCGCGATGTTCGATCGCCATGATGGTTCCATCCTCGGTCCACGCGGTGGCTTGGAGCACATCGGGCAACGTCGCCGGATCGATGACCAGCGAATGGTAGCGACCGACGCTAAACGTTTCGGGCAACCCGCGCATCAGGCGCGAACTGCGATGATTCAGGATCGACGATTTGCCATGCATCGGTTGCGATGCGCGGACAATGCGTGCGCCGAGGGCTTGACCGATGGCTTGATGCCCCAGGCACACTCCCAGGATGGGAATGCTGCCGGTGAATCGACGCACGACTTCCATGGAACAGCCCGCGTCATCGGGATCTTTGGGGCCCGGCGAGATGACGATGGCCGAGGGGTGCAAGCGACCGATCGATTCGGTTCCGATGGCATCGCTGCGCACCACGACGGTCGGTTGACCCAGCCGCTGCAAATAGCGATCAAGGTTGTAAACGAAGCTGTCGTAGTTATCCAACAAGAGAATCATGCGAGCGCCTTTTCGCCTGCTTCGAGCACTTGCAAGATCCGATCGGTATCGTAGACGCATCCGCCCCAAGTGCCACCGCTGACGCGCTGCAGCGCGGCCCACAATCGCGTGTCGATCGGCAGACGGGGGTCCGATGCCAATCCAGGATGGGGAGCTCGCTGCGCCAAGCGTCGCGTTCCTTCTTCAGGCGAAAATTGTTCGCCGTCGCAGCCGATGAAATCGACGCTTGCCTCGAGTGTGTTGCGATCGACTACCAATCGGATCCAGTCCCCATCCCGCAGTCGCCCGATCGGTCCGCCAGCCAATGCTTCCGGGCCGGCGTGACCGATGCATGCACCGGTGCTCACGCCCGAGAAGCGCGCATCGGTGACGACCGCCACATGCTTGCCATACTCCAAATACCTCAGCGCACTCGTCAGTTGATAGGTCTCTTCCATACCGGTCCCCATAGGTCCGCAGCCGATCAACACGGCGATATCTCCAGCTTTGAGGGGATGTGCATGTTGGCCCTTCGCAGCCGCGACCGCTTCTTTTTCGGAAGTAAACACGCGGGCCGGACCGGTCTTGCGATACACGCCATCGGCGTCGATGACGCTCGGATCGATGGCCGTCGATTTGATGACGGAGCCTTCGGGGCAGATGTTGCCACGCGGGAAGCAGACCGTGCTGGTGAGTCCCATCTGCTTGGCGACGGACGGCGGAAGGATGACTTGATCGGGATCGACTCTATCGCGTTCGATCAGCAGTTGCCGCAATGCTGCGCGGCGCGGGGAATCGCGCCAACGGTCGAGAATCTCATGCCATGTTTGACCGGTAACGGTTCGGGCGTCGCAGCGGGCGATGCCCAGCTCGCGCAAGTGCCACATGATTTCCGGCACGCCCCCCGCCATAAACAACCGCACGGTGGGATGAAACTGCGGGCCGTTGGGTAGCACATCGACAAACCGGCTGACGCGGCGGTTGATATCGGTCCATTGTTCGATCGTCGGACGCGGGATGCCGGCAGCGAAGGCGATGGCCGGCACATGCAGCAGCAGATTCGTCGAGCCACCGCAAGCGGCATGCACCGCAATGGCATTGTGGAACGAATCCTCGGTCAGGATGTCGCGCAGCGCGGCCTTGCGATGGTGCTGGTCCCAAAGCACGCGCGCCGATTGCCTTGCGATGTCGAGCCATACGGGTTGTCCGCTTGGAGCGAGCGCCGCATGAGGGACCGTCATGCCGAGGGCTTCGGCGATGACTTGAGCGGTCGCGGCCGTACCCAGGAATTGACAGCCGCCTCCTGGGGACCCGCAAGCGCGGCAACCGGCTGCAGAGGCTTCTTCGAGTGAGATCATTCCATTGGAATACCGCGCACCGATCGTTTGGACTTTGCCGAGATCCTCGGCTTCGCGGGCTGGCAAGGTGACGCCGCCTGGGACCACCACGCTGGGGAGTTGCGGAACACCGGCCAGCGCGATCATCATCGCCGGCAGCCCCTTATCGCACGTCGCCACACCGAGCACCCCGCGCCGCGTGGGCAAGGATCGGATCAATCGTCGGAAGACGATGGCGGCGTCGTTGCGATACGGCAACGAATCGAACATGCCAGTTGTGCCTTGCGATCGACCATCGCACGGATCGCTGACGTAGCCGGCGAACGGGACACCGCCATTTTCATAAAACCATTCGGCCGCAGCTCGCACGAGAAGTCCGACTTCCCAGTGACCGGTGTGGTATCCCAATGCAATCGGGCGGCCATCTTCGCCACGCATGCCGCCTTGCGTGCTCAACAGCAGAAACTGCGGGCCGAGCATTTTCTTCAAGTCCCATCCCATACCGGCGTTTTGCGTCCAGCCAAAAAGGTCGCCGCTCGACCATGTACGGAGCATTTCGTCGGTCAGTGGCAAACTGCCGGTCGGCCCGGGTCCGGAGGTTTCCATGGCCACGTCAGCGCCGGTGTTGCTCAGATAGGACGTCAGGTCGAAAGCGGAGTTCATAGTGTGCAATGCGCGGCAAAGTGACGGATGGGAACACAAGAGGTGGCCGCCGCGATCCCTCTGGAATGGGTGCAATGCGGCCAGTGCGTCATCGTAACATGGTTGGCAGCCGCCTCGTAGCGCGAATGCGCCGCCACACCGGAGGCCTTACGGCCTTCCGCTAGGATCGGATGGGAGCGCGGGCGTCCCGCCCGCCCGCATGCGCGCTGTTCTGAAACGCGATTTCAATAGGCTGCGTTCCTACGTGTTCCGGAGAATCGCGAGAAAGCGGACGGGACGTCCGCGGTCCGTTCCAACGCCAACGCCCGCATGCGCTTTCCGTCTTCGCGGCACGGCATAAGCCGTCCGGTGACACGGTGGCAAATCATCATCGAGTCTATAACCGCAACACCGGAGGCCTCACGGCCTTCCGCTAGGATCGGATGGGAGCGCGGGCGCCCCGCCCGCTGTGCGCTTTCCGTCTAAGCGGAACGGTGTAAGCCGTCCGGTCACACGGTAGCACACCATCATCGAGGCTCGTAACGCGACACCGGAGGCCTTACGGCCTACCGCTAGGATCGATCGCGAACGCGGAGCGCGGGTGTAGGAAACCCCCACGTCGGCAGCTATGCTACAACCGCCGCATTCCCGCTCCCCGTTTTCCACGTTCCTCCCACCCCCTCCAACACCATGAACTCCATGCTACCCCCTTCCCGATCCCGTTGGACGAACCAACAGCGCACCTCGCGACGCAGCTCCGGACTCGTCTTGCTCGCTTCCCTTTTGGCCTGCTTGGGCATCCTCCCATGCTCCGTGCAAGCCGCCGACCCCGTGCGCGTGCTGGTCATCACCGGAGGCTGTTGCCATGATTACGACTTTCAGACGAAATCCTTGCAGTTGGCTGCCAAGGAAGCCGGGGCCAACATCGAATGGACTGTGGTGTTTGAAGGTGGAACCGGCACCAAAGCCGAATTGGACTTTTACAACCGGCCCAACTGGGCAGAAGGATTCGATGTGGTGGTCCACAACGAGTGCTTCGCCGATACCGACAATCCAGAATACATCCGAAAGATCACCAAACCCCACTTCGAAGGGGTCAATGCCGTCGTGGTGCACTGCGCCATGCACACCTACCGCTCGGCCAAGATCGACGATTGGCGCGAGTTCCTGGGTGTCACTAGCCGCCATCACGAGCATCAAAGCAAGTACCCCGTCAAACTCGTCGAAGCCGATCACCCGACGATGAAGGACGTTCCCAAGGATTACAAGACGCCGATGGACGAACTCTACATCGTGGAGAAGATATGGCCGAACACCAAAGTGCTCGCCACTTCGGTAAGCGAAAAAACAGGAGACGTGCAGCCGGTGTTCTGGACCAATCAGTACGGCAAAGGACGCGTCTTTGGTACGACGTACGGACATTCCAACGACACCTTTGGTGACCCGGTCTTTTTGAAGACGCTCGTTCGCGGCATCTTGTGGGCAGCTCACCAGTAACACCAGCAGTTGGCCGATCCGAGCAACCTGGTTCGATCGCTTATGACCTTGTATGCAGGTGCACGATTTCGATGATGGCTAGCTCTTGGTATGGATTCAACGGTTGGTTCGCGGCAATGACCAACTGCAAAGCTTGGATGTGGTTCGGTCTGCTTGCAAGCGGCGTGGCATTCCAAGCCGCCCGGGTCGATGCCCAAGAACCCGAGCAACCGACCGCGCAGCGCGCGGGTGTTCACGCCTTGCTGCCGACAGCATGGCACGGCGTTTGGGCAGGGACCGTCACCCAGACCCGCGCCGATGGCAGCTCGATGCAATTCGACATGCGACTGACCATCGCCCCCACCGACGATCCGAAAGCCATGCAATGGCTCATCGAGTACTCCGGTGCCGCCGGCAGCAGTCGACGCGATTATCGATTGATCGCCGGCGACGCCCCCAACCGATTTGCGATCGATGAGCAGAATGGGATTCGTCTGGATGCGACCCTTTTTGGCGACACGCTCTCCAGCCATTTCCAAGTCGGCGGGCAAACCCTCTGGGATACCCATCGCTTGGTGCAACAAGGGGACGCGCGGCGCATCGAATTCGAGCTATTTACGGCGAACCAAAAAAGCGATTCTTCCTCCCAAGCAACCGCGTCACCCGACGTCGAGGTCCTCAGCAGCCAGCCTTCCTCGCGCCAGTTTGCGGTGTTGCAGCCTGTGGCGAGCGCAACGAACGTGGCCGATGGGGACTTCCCAACATGGCGCAAATTGGAAACCCAACCTTATCGCGGCAAGCAAGACGACATCTTCTTCATCGATGAGAACCGAGGTTGGTATGTCAACGGCGAAGGCAAGATCTACCGCACGCAAGATGGCGGTGGGACTTGGCAGTTGCAACTGCATCAGCCTGGTACGTACTTTCGATGCATCGCGTTTGTCGATGAAGCCCATGGCTTTGCAGGCAACATCGGACCGGGCTACTTCCCCAACGTCACCGATACGCACGCGCTTTACGAAACGCGCGATGGCGGTGCGACTTGGGCTCCGGTCACCAACATCGCAGGACCCGCAGTGACCGGGCTGTGCGCGTTGCAAGTCCTCCGCGAACCGTTCGTCAACGCAGGCGTCCTCGACACGCGCATACGCTTGATCGGCGTAGGACGCGTCGGAGGTCCAGCCGCGATGATGATCTCCGACGACCTGGGAGCCAGTTGGCAATCGAGCTCGCTTTCCGAGTACGGCGCGATGGCCTTCGATGTCCACTTTTTCAATCGCAACGAAGGGGTCGTGGCGGCCGCTTCCGATGCCGATGTTGCCCAGTCCAATGCGCTCATTCTGACCACCGCCGACGGGGGCCAGTCGTGGCAGCCAGCGTGGCGTTCGCCCCGTCCGTTTGAATTGACGTGGAAGATCGCTTTCCCAACGCGCGATGTCGGGTACGTCACCATCCAATCGTACAACCCCGACCCCAAAGCCAAAGAGCGCTACGTGGCCAAGACCGTCGACGGAGGCAAAACCTGGACCGAGCTCCCGCTGGTGAGCGATTCTCGCGTCCGCGAATTTGGCGTTGCGTTCTTGAGCCCCCAAATCGGTTGGGTCGGGGCCATGCCCCACGGCTTTCAGACCCTGGATGGGGGCAAGACGTGGACCCAAGTCGACATGGGGAACGCCGTGAACAAGATCCGACTCCTGCAGTCGGGCAACGGCTACGTCGGCTACGCGATCGGGCTTGGCGTGCATCGCATCGATGTTCCGGCCAGTGCGGTCCGTTAAGGGAGAATCGGCTTCGAAATCGCTCCCTGCGGAGCGCGCGGCTCGCAAACCATCCGTTTGCGCCGCGAAATCGCTTGCGCGTCGCCCGAGTCGGTGTCCCCGACGATGTTCCGGACGGTGTTCCCGAGACGGTGTCTTGGTGCGAATGCTGGGCAGATTGCAAACCAACGCCCTTGGCGGTATTCTCCATGCGATCTCGTCTACCCACTGTATGTCCGGCATATCTTGCCACATCCCCATTCGTTTAGTCAGGAACCAGCCATGACCGCACCGGCCGCGTCGATCCGACAACTCGCCATCAATACCATTCGCACCTTGAGCATGGATGGAGTTCAAGCGGCCAATAGCGGACACCCTGGCACTCCGATGGCGCTGGCTCCGGTGACCTATCAATTGTGGACGGAAAACCTCACCTACGACCCCCTGGATCCCCATTGGATCAACCGCGATCGCTTTGTTCTGTCGTGCGGTCACGCATCGATGTTGCTGTATTCGATGATCTATTTGGCGGGCATCCGCGAGGTGGACAAGCACGGCAAAGTCACCGATCGCGAGTCGCTGAGCCTTGAAGATTTGAAGAAGTTCCGACAACTGCACAGCCCCTGCGCAGGCCACCCGGAATACGGTTACGCGACCGGTATCGAAACGACCACCGGTCCGCTCGGACAAGGGGTCGGCAATGCGGTCGGAATGGCGATCGCATCGAAGCACTTGGCGGCAAAATACAACAAGCCCGGCTACGAACTGTTTGACTTTGATGTGTATGCTCTGTGCAGCGATGGCGACTTGATGGAAGGAGTGGCCGCCGAAGCCGCCTCCATCGCAGGTCACATGAAGCTCTCAAACCTCTGTTGGATCTACGACGACAACGGCATCACCATCGAAGGCCACACCGACCTGGCATTCAGCGAAGGGGTCGCGCAACGGTTCCGAGGACTCGGCTGGCACACGGTACACGTTACCGACGCCAATGACTTGAGCAGCCTGCAAAGCGCCTTGAATGAATTCAAGGCCACGACCGACAAACCGACGTTGATTATCGTCAACTCGGTGATCGGTTACGGCTCGCCGAACAAAGCCAATACCCACGGCGCACACGGCGCCCCGTTGGGTGAAGACGAAATCAAACTCACCAAGAAAAACTACGGCTGGCCTGAGAACGAAAAGTTCTTCGTGCCCGAAGGCGTGCGCGAGCATTTTGCCAACACGATGGGATCGCGCGGCCATACCGCCAGCACCGCATGGTCGGCGTCCTTTGCAAAGTACGCCAAGGAATTCCCGAAGGAAGCCACAGAAATCCAAAGCATCATCGACCGCAAATTGCCCGCGGGTTGGGATGCTGGCCTCAAGCCCTTCCCGGCGGATGCCAAGGGGATGGCAACACGCGTTTCCAGCGGCAAAGTGCTGAACATGCTCTCGCCACACATGCCGAGCTTGATCGGCGGATCCGCCGACTTGGCCCCGTCGACGATGACCTTGATCGACAAAGAGACCGACTTTGGTTCGCACAACTTCGGTGGCCGCAATATGCACTGGGGCATCCGCGAACACGGCATGGCCTCGGCCCTCAACGGCATGAGCTTGTGCGGACTGCGTCCGTACGGCGCGACCTTCTTCGTCTTTACCGATTACCTGCGCCCATCGATGCGGCTCAGCAGCATCATGCATCAGCCGGTGCTTTATGTCTTCACGCACGACTCGATCGGGTTGGGCGAAGACGGCCCCACACACCAACCGGTTGAACATTTGGCCGCGTGCCGCGCGATCCCGGGCCTCTATGTTTTCCGACCCGGCGATGCTAACGAAGTGCTGCACTGCTACCGCGCTGCCATGCAACTCACGCAACATCCGACCGCCATGATCTTGTCGCGACAAAACGTGCCGACTTTGGATCCTGCCACCATCGCCGATACGGCCGGAGCGGAAAAGGGTGGCTATGTCATCCGCGATTGCAAAGAGCATCCGCAAGCGATCTTGATCGGGACCGGAACGGAACTCTCGCTGTGCCTCAAGGCGCAAGAGATGCTCGCCGCCGAAGGCATTCCCGTCCGCGTCGTCAGCATGCCCTGCTGCGAACTGTTTGACGAGCAGCCCAAGGCATACCGCGATCAAGTCCTATTGCCCAGTGTTCCGCTGCGTTTGGCATGCGAAGCGGGTCTGCGATTGGGCTGGGACAAGTACATCGGGCTCGATGGAATCTTTGTCGGAATGACCGGCTTTGGTGCATCCGCGCCTGCCGACCAGTTGTATAAGCACTTCAAGATCACAGCCGAACAAATCGCGTTGCAGATTCGCGCCGCGCTTGCGTAATGAGCCGTGCGCAACGGTCTAACATCCCATCCTGGCGAGTACCTCAAACCATGCGTGATTGCGCATTCGCTTGGTTCCACCGCGCTCGCACCGCGCGATGCGGTCAGACCCCAATCGCTATCGAGCGATGGGGAGTCGTTTGCATGGCGTGGGCAATCGGTTTCGCTTGGTTCGCGCTCGGTGGAACAGGGTTGCTGGCGCAGCAGACAACCCAGGACGACACGGCCAACGAACTGGAATCGATCCGAGCCGCGCATGGACTTCCTGGACTGATTGCCGGACACTTCTCATTGAACGGGGAGCCCGATGTGGTCGCCGTCGGCCAGCGGCGTTCCGGCTCGCGCGAAAAACTGCAGCTCGACGATCGCATGCACCTGGGTTCCTGCACCAAAAGCATGACCGCGGTGTTGATCGGATTGCTGGTCGACGAAGGCAAACTTCGCTGGAACTCCACCCTCGGAGAAGTCTTTGCCGACGATCCGCGCGTGGTAAACTCGGATTGGTCGTCCGCAACCGTCGAGCAACTGCTGCATCACGTCAGCGGAGCGCCTGCCAATCCCCCGTGGGGCAACTTCGACGACTCCAGCATCTCCGTGGTGGAACAGCGGCGCAACATCCTTCACTGGATGACCGACCAACCTCGCAAACCCGAATCGATCGGCGCGTTTGTCTATTCCAACCTCGGCTACATGGTCCTGGGGCATATGGTCGAAGCCCTTCGCGGCCAGTCCTGGGAACGCGAGATTCAGGAACGCTTGTTTGGCCCTCTCGGAATCCAGTCGGCGGGGTTTGGGCCACCCTCGAAAGCGCACGGCGACGGGATGCCTTGGGGGCATCGCAATGTTCTCGGAGTGATGCTGGCCACCGATTTCGACAATCCGCCGGCGCTGGGACCTGCAGGCACGGTCCATATGTCGCTGCCGGACTGGATTCGGTACTTGCGCCTGCACGTAATCCCAGACGGCGAAGCCTCTACAGCGACTTGGGATCCTCCCATTCCGCTGCGGCGCGAGACGTTGCGAACCTTGCACACCCCAGCGACCAACGAGACCTATGCCGGAGGATGGATCGTTAGCGAACGAGAATGGGCAGGAGGCCGGATTTTGACCCACAACGGCAGCAACACGTTCTGGTTTTGCGTCGTCTTTCTGGCCCCCGAGCAAAAACGCGGAGTGTTGGCGGCCAGCAACTATGGATTGGCCGCCGCACAAGCCTGCGATGATGCCTTGCAATGGATGTTGAAAAAGCACTCGGCCGATGCCGACGCTCGATAATCGCTGGCGATTTCTGGCCTGCCACCGACTTCTCCGTCCGAATCCCCGCCCATCGCATGCTGGCATTGCCGCACAAAACGTGTGTTGGCAAAGCAACACAAAACGTGTGCTGCCAAACCAGCACAAATCGCATCCTGAAACGAACGGGCAATCGGTATACTGAATCGTCTTAGGCCATGGCTCATTGCCCCGGCCGATGGCTTTGAGAAGTCGGACTTTTTCCATTTTTGCGACTGGATCGTACCTTTGACTGGTTTGCTTCGACTTGGGTTCCGGGCCGCGATGATCGTTGCGGCAAGCGTCGTTTTCGCCTTGGGCGACTGCGCGACCAGCCGGGCGCTCGCCGACGACGCAGAAGTCGCAGCCGCACTGCTCGAACAGCTCGATGCCAAACGCTTTACCGAGCGTCAACAGGCCTTTCTCAAACTATGCAACACCGAGTTCGACATCGATGGGTGGCTGGAGTCCCAATCGACAAGTCCGGATGCGAATCGAGCTGCTCTGTGCGTATGGTTGAGACGCATCCGCGGATTGCAAGGAACCCTCGAAGATCGCGTCGCGATGCTGTCGGATTACATCGCGTTGTCGCAAGGCAACATCGACGTGCTGAATCGCTACGTCGAGAACCGACGGACGGTCCAAGCGATCGAGCTTATTGAATTGCTTCCGAAATCGGCTCGGGAAGGGATGATGCAGTATCGGGCATCGGACCATCCATTCGACAGCATGCTCGACAACGCATGGAAGGAAGGTCAGCCGGACCTCGTCCCTCGATTGCTCAACGCCATCCTCCCCAATCACCCGATACGTGTCGGCCTCAATTCGCGTTGGCGGGCGATCGGCATGCCGAAAGAATGGCAACTGGAGGAGCCCACCGAACCGGTCTCCGTCCAAGTGGCAGCGCTAGAACGCGACGGCAAGATCGACGAAGCGATCGCGCTGGCAAAACGCCGCTCGCTCCGCGATGAATACGAACGCTTGCTGATGCGGCATGGTCGCTGGAAAGAGTGGCTGGAGATCGACCCGCTGCAGTTGACCGCCGTCCCTCCTCCTTGGAACGACGTCTGCCGTGGCATCGTGTTGGAATCGCTCGGCCGGCACGATGAAGCCGATGCGTTCTACCAGACGCGGAAACTCGGACGCTCCCGCGATGCGTCACAACAGATCCAGACAGCCCAGTTGGCGCTGATCGTTGGCGACAACGAAACCCTCGAAACGATTCTGCGAGAAAACGCTTCGGAGGAACTCGTCGCCGTCTATTTCCTGCGCTATCAGCTCGATGCATTGCTCGAGTTGGAGCAGCTCACCGACAAGGACCTGCCCTCGATCGATCGATGGCTCGACAAGCATGTGCGGGAAGGCAAGCCGCTTGCCAAACCGATCCGTTTTCAATCCCTGTTCAAGCGACTGGGGTATCCGGAGCTGTCCTCGGCCATCTCGCTACGCATCGAATCGTTTGTTGCGACCCATGATGCGGAGCAGCAGCTCAACCTATGGAATCAACTCTTGAATGAATGGCCTCGGTACGGACTCGATGAAGAACGTCTCAAAGGCCTCGCAGCCGCCGTACGCGTCTCTCGGAAAGAAGCCGCTTCGGGACAATCGATCGGTGGGGAGCCCGCAGGACGCGCTCGGGCGATGCGCAATAAAGAGGGCAATTCCCGTTCGGTGACCGTTGATGGGATGTTCTTCAAAGCCTTTCCCATGCTGCGGTGGGCGGCGTTCCCGATGTTTGAAACGCTGCGGGCAGAACATCCAGAACAAGACGTCCTGCAAGCCCTGCACATCGTGGAGGAACTCCATGAAGGGCGGATGCCTGCCGGTTGGGATCGCCGCGAACTCGAGTCCTTCTTCCGTCGAACGCTGCGCCGTGCGAACGAGGATTCAAGCTATGGGGATGCTGCGGTCGTCGATATGGCCGAAACGCTGGATGCGATGGGAATGACGGAAGCGGCCATGCGATTGTTGCAGGAAGGCTCCCCGGTATACGGTTCGCGGATCCAAATCGCGCGATTGGCGGCCAAGCTTGGTCAAACCGACCTCGCCACCACCGGCGCTTTGGCGCTGGTCGATCAGCATCCAGAGGATTTGGAAGTCTACCTCGTGGCCTCGCGGACTTTGATGTCGGTCAACCGCCTGGATGATTGGCTCACTATGCAACAGCGCGTACTCACGCGGTTGGACTGCTGGAGCATGCTCAATCGTTACATGCAAAATCAACGCCGCGATGGACGGATGGAGACTCCTCCAGAGATCGAGCACTTCTTGGAGCTGATGCATTCGCACGCGCCGAGCAACTGGGAGGAGATGTGGTATGGCGACATCTATTCCATGTACGGACTGAGCATGCTCAGCAACATGATCCACAAAAACATTGGCAAGCATCCGGAGCGCAGCCAGCGGCTCTCGGACATGATGCGTACGGTCTGCATTTCGGAGATTGCCGGGATCACCGAAGACGGTCCGATGATTGCCCCGCCCGGCCAGTCTTCGAACAACATGCGATGGGAAATCGACTGGGCGCGGTGGTGTTGGCAATACGAACGCTGCTTGGCCGCAGCCTTTTGGAGCGCCGTGGATAGCGGGGATCGCGAGTTGGCCGACCGATTGATTCGAGCCGTGCATCGGATGAACCCCGAACAGATGAACACCTTGATCGAATTCATCCCGATCGTGCGAGATCGTTTCGGCGAATCGACGTTGCGAGAGTGGTTTGAGATTTTTTATGAACCGATGCGGCGGCATTTGGATCAGTATCCCAACGACACATTGATCGCTAACAATGCGGCATGGTTGTCGGCCAAATGCGGATTCGAACTGGAACGCGCTGCCGAGTTGGCGCAGCGTGCATCGGAGTTAGCCCCATCCGATACGTATTTGGATACGTTGGCCGAAGTCGAGTTCGTACGAGGCAACATCGAACGCGCCATCGAGCTCTCGGAGCGCTGCCGAGCGATGCAGCCTCGCGATGTCCATCATCCTCGGCAACTGGTGCGCTTTCGAGATGCGTTAAAGCGCCGAGGCACCACCGCAGCGAGCCGCTAGCAGCTCCCGGCTTGCTGGCTGCTATCAACATCCGATTGAACCGGTTTCGCTTCAGCGACCCAAAAACCATCCATTCGATGCGTGCGATCACTCGGGAATCGCATCGATCACTTTCTTGGTCTCAGCCCGACCGCCATGCGAGTCGCTCACGACCGCCATCGCGATCGTTCCATCGCGACCGATGACAAACGTCGCGGGGTAAGCGGTCTCACCCGGCGCATCCCACCGCAATCCATACTGCTGGATCAACGCGTAGTCCCGATCGATCAGCAAACGAAAGTGCTTGGGAAGCTCGGTGTTCCCCATGAATTCCTTGGCTTTCTTGGTCAGCAAGTCCATCGATCCCGGATAGACCAGCACCACCGTGGCACCCTTCTCGGCAAAGGCTTTCTTCGAAGCGATCAAGTTGGCGACTTGCTTTCGGCATAGCGGGCACTGATAGCCCGGGTAACCGCGCAGAACGACCAGCACCACCGGTCCATCGTTGCGCAATTTCTCAAGCGATATCTCGGCATCGTCGCTGTCCGGCAAGGTGAAATCGGGGGCAACGTCCCCAACCCGCGGAGGCGATAAGCGTTCGGCTTTGTCTTGAGCCGAAGCCGCATGCGAGAAGAACAAGCCGAGCACCAACGAGCACGCTAGCGCAAAAGGATGTCGTGACATAGGAGTGCTTTCTGCATTCGAGGAAGATACGAAATGGCAACGCTGGCATGCGTCGCGGTTGGTCATCGCAATGCATTCGATGCAGGCAACGGGGAGATTCTTACTCGAATCGACAGAAGAACTTCTCGAGTAAACGCACTTTACCCGTGAGCGATTACTTGACCAACGCTTCGAGCAAAGGCGTCTTCCACGTCTTGCTGTCGCGGTCCAACACGCCGAATCCCGATGCCAGTTCCCAATAGGCCCAACTGAAACCATTCTTTTCGCAGATCGAACGGACTTGCTTGGTCCACTTCGCGCGCGATTGCATGTCGGCTTTCTCAAAAGCTCCAAACTCGCCGACATAGATCGGACGCTCGTTCTTCTTGGCCCAGTCGATGACACCCTGAAAGTCCTTTTCCATCGCGGCCACTTCTTCGGGGCTGCCAGACCATCGGACTCCTTCAGGCTGTGGAGGTTGCACCCAGCTGGCACCTTGATGCGTGAACGGGAATGGCAAGTAATAGTGCACCGTGACGATCAGATGCCGATCGGACGCGGGCAATTGCAAATTGGGAAGCGCACTGAGGTTGTTCCAGTGATCCGGGCCCACGATCACCCAACGCTTGGGGTGTTTTTGGCGAATGATTTGCAACGCCTCCACCAGCATCGCATTCCACTCGGGCGCTTTGAGATTGCCATGCGGCTCGTTGAGGATCTCAAAAAACATCCGCTCATCCGCATGAGCGAATAGATCGCTTAGCTGCCGCCAAATGCTCAGGAAGCGTTCCTTTTCGGCCGCAGGATCGGCATACAACTCTTCGTAGTGGTGGACGTTGAGGATGACTTTCAAGTTTTGATCCAAGCTGAGCTTCACCGCGTGCTGGATGCGTTGGACAAAGTCGGCATCAAGCGTGAAGGGAGCCCGCGATTGGCCGTGCGCAGACCAACGGATCGGGATGCGAACACTATCGAATCCCGCTTCGCGAACGAGTTTGGGATACGCATCGTCGAAGCGCAATCCCCATGCCCCTTCCTCGGGTGCCTCGAAGATATTGCCGTAGTTGATGCCTCGTCCGAGGAGTTCAAAACCGGAGGGGGATTGGGCGCTCGCAACCGCGGGCAGCGCGCTCCAAAAAGCGGCAATCGCCAGTCCGAACTTGGCAAACCAAGACATCAATCGAGCAGGTTTCATCGTGTTCATCATGGATAGGAATGTGGGCTGGAAGAAAGCTAGCGATCAAACCAATGGCGTCCGCCGACCGGCATGTTCGCATGATACTCGAACGCGAATCGAGCGACCGCAAAGCACTCGGATGCGTTGCCTAAATTTCCTCACTTGCCTCCGCGCTAGGAAACTTGATATAGCCTCGCCGTATGCTCACGTCGGTGAGATGCAAACAGCGAAATCCCTACGCTGAGTTCCGTACAAGGACGCATGCAAATGATACGAAAAGCATTGACCAAGCTTATCACCAGTGCGATGTTGCCGCCGAATCCCTATCCGGGCGAGATGCTGCCGATCGAGCGTGTGCGGCTGTATCAGTGGATGATGGAGTTTCGGCCCAAGTGCGTCTTGGAAGTCGGAACCGGAGTGGGTGGCTCGACATTTTACATCTCGCAAGCGCTCTCGACCTATGGAGGGACACTGCATACCTGCGACCCGATGCGAAGTCCGCCGGAACATTTTCTGAGCCGATTCGCCGGGACTCTGGATTACCATGCCAAGCGATCCGACGAGCTGATCGCATGGATGAAGCAGCAGAACGTCAAACCGGATTTCCTGTTCTTCGACGGTCCCGAGATCCCGGATTTGGCGCTGGAAGACATTCGCAACTTGGAATCATGGATCGAGCCAGGCTGCTTGTTTGCCATGCACGATTGGGAACAACCCGGCGGTCGCAATCGCAAGATCGTTTCGATCAAGGCCCAAAAGATCCGTCCTCATATGGAGAGCGCAGCGGACTGGACGCAATTGGCATCGCTCGAGGGACATCGCAAGAACGTTTGGTGGACCAAAGGTCGCTTCGATTCGGTCGGGCTCTGTTTGTACCAGTACACCCCATCCGCAGTCGCGTTACGTACGCGAAAAGCAGCGTAACCTCGTTCGTGCTTGGCGCGTCGCACATACCAGCCCGACGCGCCAGCGAGGGAGAGGGGCGTTCTGGTGAGGATCGACGTAGAATTCCCTCGCTTGCGCGTTTTGAAGTTGCCCATTCTGGGTTCCCCTCGTACTCGTACTCAATGAAATGGTACTCGTACTCGTACTCGTTGCCGTATCGTCGAGTACGAGTACGAGTACTGCTAACGCGGAGTACGAGTAGGAAAAACCAGGGGGAATCGCGAAGCGAAATGGGATAAGACTCGAATTGCGCAACTTCAATACTTGCGCGTCGGGCTAGTATTCATCACGTCATGCGCGTACCGAGCAACGACATGCGCAACGCCGGGGTGTAGTGCTCGACAGCGGGGGTCCGCAGTCCAGGCACTTTGGCTTGCTCATCGAATCGTCGCAATTGAATGGCGGCATGGAAGTGAGGATGTTTCTCGAAGTGCGCGGCTTGGGCAGCGGTCATGGGTCCCCCTTGCAAGGCCAAGCTTTGGACCGATGGTGGGCTGAGCTGCGAAAAGTAGCTAGGGTCCGCAAAGCACAGATAGCGTTTGGCCGCCACGTGCAACCGCACCGGCTCGACGACTTCAGGAACAAAATACTCTGTGAGCCAAGCAGCCCCTAACTGTTCGTGCTCATCATCGATGTCTTGGTCTGGGGCATCTTCCGGGAGGTCGTGCAACAAGTGACCGATGTCATGGAGCAAGCATGCGGCGATCAAGTGGTGATCGGAGCCGGCTTGCTCGGCAGCGTGGGCCGATTGCAGCGCGTGTTCGAGCTGCGTGATCGCTTCCTTGCCATAGTTTGAAGCTCCACGGGTGCGGAAACAGTACACCACGTGATCGACCGGATCGAGCGAGTGTGGATCGTTCATGGCCATTGCCTCGTTACCTGCCAGGGAGTGCGGAATTCGCCTTCGCTCAACATATCCGACCCGTGGCGCGAAGCAACAAAATGTGAAGAACGCTTCACGAGGCGCGTGGGCGTTGCATCCACAGCAAACCGCAAAGACAGAAGGAATCCCAGGGTTGCGGAGGGGATCGACCACCGAGTCCGGCTGCAAATCCGCCGCGCCGCAGCCCGTTGCGATCTATTGGCAACTATACTGCATCGGACACCATCGCCATTCGGTCCACGAACCGTTTGAGACTCTTCATGCAGTCGCTTGAGATCAGCATCGACGGAATCATCGAAGCCGCCCAGAGAATCCAAGGGCGCGTGGCGAATCAATTGCCTGGCCACTCGGGATTGGCCGGGGCGATCGACCATGTGGTGGGAGCCGCCCAGACCGCGCGCAATCTGACCGCCAAAATGAAGCGGCCGTTTTCGTTGCACCGCATGCCGATCTACTTTTTGGGACTGGCTCTGCTGCTGCTGTGCTTTTGGCTGTATTGGTCGTTCGTGCACGAATCGACTTTGACCATCGCCATGGCCCAGCGCGATACCCTGGATGTTCAACGCGTCCTCGCCAAATCCGGACGCGTGCGCCTGCAACCGATCTACGTTCGCGGATCCAAAGAGGCGGTGACTTTGGTCCAAAGCGGCCAAGTCGATTTGGCGTTTGTCGAAGGGGGCATCGCGATCCCCGATGAACTTCCGAGGATGCGCACCCCTTCCGACGAATGGGTCCTGTGGTTGACGCGCGATCCCGACGCCCCGTTGTCCGACATTCGCCGGGTGATCACGAGTCTCGAAGGAGCGGGCAGCCATAGCGTCGCCAAGATCTTTTTTGAATCGTGGGGACGCAGCGACATCGCCTACTCGCATACATGGGCAGATTGGACGGAACGCCGCTCATCGACCCAGACCGCAGGCCAATCCGAACCCGAAGCCGATGCGGTCTTCTTAGTGAAGGACACATCCGATGCGGCAACCATACAAGGCATTCGCAATCTAGTCGCGAACGGATTCCACTTGCGTTCGCCATCGCTGGGAGCGCAAGCGGAAGATTTGGCGTTCTTGAAACCGGCCAAGATGGAGCCGGGATACTTGTGGCAGAATCCCAATCTCCCAGCCGAACCGATCGCGACCTACGTGATCCCATCGTACTTGGTTGCCCGTTCGAACCTGACCCCGCGCCTGATGGGATTGGCGGGTCATTTGTTCGACAGCGAATTCAACGACATCCACGACAATGAGTTTGCGGCCACCGCCAAGGATGCTTCCGAAGTGTTTCAAGGCGTCGACGCATTCCTCGGCATTCTGATCAACATCGGCTTGGCCTTTTTGGCGTTGGTCGGTTTGGACATGCTGACCTATCGCAAACGCTTCCATGAACTCAATTCGCTGGTGAGTCTGCTGAGCATGCTGCAAAGCAACAAAGATGTCTTGGGCGAAAGCGATCCTTCCAAACTGCGCGAGAATTTGCTGTACCTTTCCAGCGTCAGCGATGTGCTGAGCATCATCAGTGCCATCAGCGGTTACTACACACAACAGAATTCCTCGCTGCTGTTCAACAACTTGTCGCAGATCGTGCACGAGCGATGCGACAATCTAAAGCTCAACATCCAAATGAAGATCTTGCATGCCGGCATCCGGACCGATGCGATGCCCGCCAACCCGACTCCCATCCTCTGAACGATCGATCGGCGGTTTTGCTAGCGACGGTTCATTGCTAGCACGCGTGGCGGAATTGGGGTGGGTTGGCTGGTCTGAGCTACGCCTGAATGGGGGCTGTGCGGAGCCAGAACCGAGTGGGTCGATCGGGTTTTATGCGAAATCGTCGAAGCTGAAGTGGACGTGGCAGGTTGGGATCGGCTAGTTGTCACGTTGGGATGGAGGCGCGCTTCGCCGTGCGCCGCGCCATGAATCATTTGCCACTCGATGAAGCATACGGACGGTCATGACACCAAAATCGCATGCCAAGCAATCCTTTATCCTTGGGATCGTTATCAGCGCCGCGTACTACGCGTTGTTGTTCTCCCCGTGGATGCGGCATTCGATCCTGCACGACTACACGGCCCACCACATCACCGAAGTCGCGATCGTCGTGCTGTTCTTTTGGGCCAACTCGGAGTTGCTCTTCTGTTTCTTGCGAGCTCGCGGCGAACAAAAGCATCTGCAGCAACCTTGGTTGCCCGTTTCCGATGGTTCGGATGATCCGGCGACGGCTCGATTGCTGTTGCAGCGGCTGGAGTCCATGTTCGGAGATTTGCGCACTACCTACTTCTATCGCCGATTGCATGCGGCGCTGACGTTCGTATCGCGCCGACGATCGACTTCGGAGTTTCGGGAGTATCTGGATGTATTGGCCGGGCGCGATCGGGATGACATTCACAGCCATTATGGCTTCTCGCGATTCGTCACCGCCATCCTGCCGATCCTGGGTTTGATCGGGACGGTGATTCACTTCGGTACGGCGCTGACCGGTCTGTCTATGGATGGATTGGAGACCAAGATTCCGGAGTTGCTCAGCGGTATGGGTACCGCCTTCAATACGACGTGCACCGCGATGAGCTGCATGGCGGTGACGCTGTTGCTGCGGTTCGTCATCGAAGGGATGGAAAACGGCGTCGCGAACAAGATCGACCACTTTATGGAGAACAATCTCCTGTTTCGATTTGCCAGCTCGGAATCGCATCGAGAACACGAGGGCGCCGACGCCTCGAGCCCAGCGCCGTCCGTTCAAGCGTTGGAAACGAAATTCTCCGAGCTTTTGAACGTCTGGCAGCAGCGCGAAGCCATGTTCGAGCAGCATCAACGAGAATTGATCGGAGTCTTGAAGGGGCTCGCGCGGCCAGAAGCCAGCAGCGAGCGACCCAAAGCGCGCCTCAGCGGGCGTGCTGGTGCCGAGACGCTGCCGATGCGCGTCGTCGCGGACGAGATCCGCGTCGTCGCGGAGGATTCGTCGATCGAACCTGAATCGCAATTGGAACGGCTCTCCGCCGAAACCGAGGAATTCGGGCGCGATGCGCGGCAGGACGATGGGGAACGCGGTCGGCGAGCGGCCTGATCTGCGGGGTGCGGCCGCTTTGAATCTGGCAAGTAGATCTAGCGTGCGAGGGCAGGGACAATCAGACTAGTGGCTTGGATCACGCCACCCCTCCCGCCGTTTGCATGCACCTATGAAGTACGTTTGGTTGGTTCTCGGTTGTTGGTTGGCTGCGCTTTCATCCCTCGCGCAAGAACCGGACGCAGCGGACACGCGAAGCCACGCGCCTGGGCATTCCATGCACGCCGAAACGTTCAACGAGGGGCCGCGTCAAGCGGCGTACTTGATGAGCGGCATGGGAAACACGCAGTTCCCGATCTCCACCAAAAGCGCGATGGCGCAGCGGTTCTTCGATCAAGGCATCGCGCAGTTGCACGGTTTTTGGTACTTCGAAGCCGAACGCTCGTTCCGTCAGGCGGCATCCATCGACCCGGACCACCCCATGCATTACTGGGGGATGGCGCGGGCCAACATCGAGAATCGAACGCGCTCGTTCGGCTTCATCGAGCAAGCCATGAGCCGCATCGCAAAAGCCAACGACAAAGAAAAGCGCCTGATCGAAGCGTGGAAAAATCGCGTTCAGCCGTTCGATGGAGAAGCGAAGAAACCGATCGATCCGAAAGAGTCCAAGGCGGCCCGTCGGGCGCGGGATCGACAAGACTCCCAACGTCAGAAGCAGGAGCAAGAGCGTCTCAAGGACTACGCCAATGCCCTGGAGGGGATCGCGCAGGACTTTCCGGAGGACATCGAAGTCAAGGCGATGCTCGTGCTGCAACTCTGGCAAAACGATGGGGCTGGGAATCCGATTCAAAGCCATGCTGCCATCGACGCGTTGTTGTCCGAGATCTTTCGGATCAATCCGCGCCATCCGGCCCATCACTTCCGAATCCACTTGTGGGACTATCGCAAAGAGAAGCTGGCCATCGATGCAGCCGCCAACTGCGGCCCCAGCGCGCCGGGGA
The DNA here is from genome assembly GCA_046318495.1 of Pirellula sp. Taxonomy (GTDB): domain Bacteria; phylum Planctomycetota; class Planctomycetia; order Pirellulales; family Pirellulaceae; genus JBKCUI01. The sequence continues at coordinate 20,924 of JBKCUI010000049.1, forward strand.
TCGCGCACATGTGGCACATGCCCGGCCATACATATAGTCGATTGCGGCGCTATGCGGATGCCGCTTGGCAGCAGGAAGCTTCGGCCCGCGTCGATCACGCTCACATGATTCGCGACCGCGTGTTGCCCGACCAAATCCACAACTACGCGCACAACAACGAATGGTTGATTCGAAGCCTCAATCTGATCGGCCGCGTCGATCGAGCCACGGAAGTCGCCAAGAACATGTCGGAGTTGCCGCGGCATCCGGAATACAACATGCTCGGGGAAAGCGGGAGCGCCAACTACGGTCGCGAGCGATTGATTCAAACATTGGTTGCGTATGGACGATGGCAACAGCTTCTCGAACTGACGGCGACTGCCTACTTGGGCGAAACCGGTGTCCCGTATCTGGACGATGAGCGTCTTGCTTGGCAATCGATCGCCGCATTGCAGACGCAAGGGTTGGAGTTGGCGCGCGAAAAGAAGGGCCAATTGGAGTCCAGCCGCGATGGGCTGCAAGCGGCCATCCGCGAGTCGGCCAAACAACTGCAACGCTTGGAAGCCGAGGAGGCGGCCAAGCCCCAGAACTCGGATGCGGAGAAATCCGATGCAGAGAAAGCCAAGTCGGAAAAGGAAGCGCGCAAACGGCCACCCAAGTTGGAAGCGATCCGGGATTGGGGGGATGAATGGTTTGGGGACGAAGACGATCCGAACTTGCCAAAGCCATTGTCCAGGGAGTATCGCGAGCCTCGGGACAACAAGTGGACGCAGGAGAAGAAGGACCTCGAGAAGAAGCATCACGAGGACCGTTATCGATTGCAGCGCATCGAGTATTGGCTGAAGGCGATCGAAGCGTACGAGTTTGCAGCGGCGGGCAAGTACACCGAGGCGCTGCGCTCGTCGCATTATGCGCGGCCTGTGATTCAGTCGTTGGTTCGCACCGAGTGGTTGTCGTTGGCGGGGCAGAAGCAGCCTGCACTGGAGAAGCTGGAGCGACGCATTCAGGACGGGCCGGGGGAGTTGCTGCCGCTGGCGGTAGGCGCGTGGGTAGCGTCGCAAGTTCCTGGCAAGGAAGAGCGGACCAAAGAGTGGTTGTTGCAACTGGCGCCGTTGGCTCGCAATGCCGATTCGGGCGTTGCTGTGTTGGAACGGCTGGCGCCGGTCGTGGATCGGTTAGGGGTGCGCGGTCCGTGGGAGGAGAAGCCTGTTGCACCGAAGGATGTGGGCAATCGGCCTGCGTTGGATGTGCTGGGGCCATTGCGTTGGACCCCTCCGAGCGCGCCGCTGTGGTATGCGGTGGACGTGGAGGGTAAGGGCGTATCGGATCAGCAGTTTGCGGGCAAGCCGTACATTGCGATTCTCTATCTTGGCTTTGGGTGTTTGCATTGCGCGGAGCAGTTGACGGAGTTCTCGCCGAAGGTCGAAGCGTTTTCGAAGTTGGGGATTCAAGTCATCGGCATCAGCACGGAGACCCCGGCGAAGTTGCGCGAGGGGATACGCAACTACGATGGGGAGATGAAGGTGCAGTTGTTTTCGAATGCGGAGCACGATGCGTTTCGAGCCTTCCGCGCGTACGATGACTTTGAGGGCCTGCCGTTGCACGGCACGTTCTTGATCGATGCCCAAGGCAAAGTGCGATGGCAGGACATCGGCTATCAGCCCTTCATGAACGTCGATTTTCTGCTCGAGGAATCGAAGCGACTGCTATCGCTCGAACAGAAGTAATCTTTCCCTGCGGCTCCATTAGCCGCATTGGCGTTAGCCGCGGTTCGCAGGTTGCACCACGAAGGGCACGAAGAGCACGAAGGACACCGGCATAAAAGAAACTCGAATCACGGACTGTTTGCGCTTGCTTTGTGGTCTTCGTCCCTTCGTGTTTGACTGGATTTGGTCTTTATCCGCAAGCGCAGCGTCCCCTTGGTTTCTTCGTACTCGTACTCCGCGCTAGCAGTACTCGTACTCGTACTCGAAGAAATCGCAACCAATACGAGGGGACCCCAACGTGCGCAACTTCAAAAAGCGAAGTCGTGGATTCATAGACTAAGGCCGCGGTTTGTCTTCTTTTCCTAGTTGCCTGCGATCGTTTCGCGATCCATGCGTTGCACTCGATCTACTTTGGGCACCAATAAAAAAACGAGGGACGCCGCACTGGCGTCCCTCGTTAGTAGCTCCATCTCGGGTTCGATGATGGAGCCGATATCCTTTGGGCGAGGCTTACGAAACCGTGTAAGCGGTCTCAGCGTGATCGCTCAAGTCGAGCCCCATCTTTTCCGCATCCTCGGTGCATCGAAGCCCGATCGTGAAATCGATGAGCTTGAGCAAGATGAAGGACATGACACCGGAATAGAGAATGGTGATACCAACCGCTTTGGCTTGCAGCAGAACCTGAGCAATACTGCCGCCTTGGCGTTCGATTCCAAAGCCTTGCAACGCAAACCAGCCGGTGGCCAACGCGCCGAAAATGCCCGCCATCCCGTGAACGCCAAAGACGTCCAGCGAGTCGTCGTACTTCAGTGCAGGCTTGACCACCGCAACGAAGATGAAGCTGACAATCGTTGCGCCAAATCCGATGAACAAGGCTGCAGTCACATCGACGAAGCCGGCGGCTGGAGTAATGCCGACCAATCCCGCGACCACACCCGTGATCATGCCAAGCGCTGTCGGCTTGCCATTGCGAATGAATTCCATGATCGACCAAGTCACCCCGGCGGTAGCCGCGGCAACTTGCGTGGTAACGAACGCTTGAACAGCTTGTGGGCTAGCACCGAAAGCACTGCCGCCATTAAAACCGAACCAACCGAACCAGAGCAATCCAGCGCCGAGAACGGCGAACGGAAGGTTGTGAGGTGGATTGATTTGATGCGGGAATCCTCGACGAGGTCCGAGGACCAAGCAAGCGACCAACGCAGCGATCCCGGCGTTGATGTGAACCACAGTACCGCCAGCAAAGTCCAATGCACCTTCGGGAACAGCGTCTTTTGCACTAAAGCTTCCCAAACCGAAGATCGGGTGGGGTGCGCCGCTTGGCAAAGCGGGTCCGTACCAAACCCAGTGGGCAACAGGGCTGTACACAAGCACGCTCCAAAGCGCGATAAAGATCGTGAATGAAACGAACTTCATACGTTCGGCAAAAGCACCGATGATCAATCCCGGCGTGATGATCGCAAACATCATCTGGAAAACCATAAAGGTTTGTTGGCTGATGCCGAGCTTGACGTTGGGCACCGGCTCGAACGATTGGTCGGTCTTGACCCCGTCGAGCAAGAAGTGAGTCATGGGATTGCCGCAGAACCCGCCTCCGAGTTCCGTTCCGGAGAAGGCCATGCTATAGCCCACAAACACCCACAACACCGTCACCAACCCCATGCACATGAAGCACTGCATCAAAATGCTGAGAACGTTTTTGCGACCGACCAATCCGCCATAAAAGAAGGCCAAACCAGGAGTCATCAACAGTACCAAGGCGGAACTCGCCAACATCCATGCTTGATCGCCGGTATTCAGCGTCGTTTGAATTGCACCGGCCGCCGGTGCGCTCATCGCTGTTGCGAATGCCTCACCCTTGTCCGACGTCTGAGCCGCAACTGGAGCTGCCGCATCCGCCGCTGTAGTTTCTGCCGCAGGGGGTTCCGCCGCCTCCTGGGCCCACACCGGAGCACCCAGAAAAACCATGAATAAAACTGATCCAAGTAACCATCTAATCATTTCGCACACCGCCTTTTTGTCTCTCTCCGTGATTGCTCGGCTGAAGATTTGTGCTGAGAGAATGCGCAGCAAATCCCGCTGTCTGGCTTGATAGCAAATAAGGGGCCGATTGCACGCCTTAATCGGTGATCCTAGCTATCCCTCAAGGAAATGCTGGGTAAAAAAATTGTCGCAGGCTCCAGAGCCGTTGCTGACAGAGCGCCAGTTGCCACATGTGCGCAGGTCCTTTGCAAATGGAGCGGAATAGCACAAAAAGCGTGCAACCCAACGGTAGGGCGCGGATTCCTCGCATTATCTTCATGATAAAGCCCGACAAACTCGCGTTCAGCCATTTGGGTGGGCAATCGGTCATTTGGATTGCCGCATGCCGCTTTGCTTCCTAGAGTGCTCTCACGCAACGGCACACTGAATGCAGTCTGTCTGTTCGCGAAGCCATCCATTCCATCCCCCCACTCAGCCTTAATGTTGCTCGGAACTCCCACCATGAATGAGCTCGAACCTGCATTGGACGTCATCGCCGTAGGGGCCCATCCCGACGATATCGAGATCGCGTGCGGCGGAACGCTGGCAGCACTGGTCAAACTGGGATACAGGGTCGGAATCATCGATCTGACCGATGGCGAACCCACCCCCAACTCTCCCGGTCCCGAAGTTCGATTGGCCGAAGCCCAAGCTGCCGCCGAGATTCTCGGGGTTCACGTGCGCAAGATCTTGCCATTCACCAATCGCCGATTGATGGATGGATTCGACGAACGCGTTGCCCTGGCCAAAGAGTTCCGTCGATACCGTCCCAAGCTAGTCATCGGATTCGGGGCCAAAACTCCGATGGCTTCTCCGGATCATTACCAAGCGATGCAGATTACGGATGCCGCCGTCTTTTATGCGCGTTTGACCAAATGGGACTCCCATTTCGATCATTTGCCTGTCCACACGATCGATCGCCAACTGGCGTTTCGGCTATCGTTTGAACCCTCTCCAGCGCTGGGGGCAGAACACTCCATCACCGTGGACATCTCGGATACTCTCGAGCAAAAACTCGCAGCCATTGCTTGCTACAAAACGCAATTCCCGCCTGCCAAGGCGCACATCTTTGAACGCGTCCGAGGACTCGCGATTGCGGCTGGAGCAGCCGCGCAGTGCCACGCGGGCGAAACCTTCTTTTCGGTGCGACCGCTGCGGACCCGCGACCTCTTGCAAACGGTGATGGGCTGAACAATGCCCCGCTCCAGACCATGGTTCTCCCCTTGCCGCAATGCTAGGATGCGAACCCACCCAAACTTCACGTGCCTTCCTTCATGATGCCAGCCGAATCCTCCAATCCACTGGTTCGATCCATCGCTTCGTTGCCCGAACGCCTTCGGGGCAGCGTGTTGTCCATCGGCAACTTCGATGGCGTCCATCGAGGGCATCGCGCGCTATGTCGACAATTGCGCTCGATGGCACAAAGACTTGGTGCTCCCTCGATGGTGTTTACCTTCGACCCACCCCCGCTCAAGCTGCTGCGACCATCGCACTCGCCGATCCCGCTAACGTGGATGGAACGTCGGGCCGAGTTGATTGGTTCGTTGGGTATCGATGCCACCATTGCCTATCCGACCGATCGAGCGTTGCTCGAACTCGATGCGAAAGCGTTCTTTCATAAGGTCTTGATGTCGGAACTCGGCATCCGAGGAATTGTCGAAGGTCCGAACTTTCGATTTGGCAAAGACCGGCGCGGGGATGTGGAACTTCTCAAAACGCTTTGCAAAGAGAATTCCATCGCTTGGGAGTTAGCTGACGAAGAACGCGAGGGTGAGGTGCTCATGTCCAGTTCGTTGATCCGCGAATGGATCGAGCAAGGGAACATGCAACGGGCCAATCATGGGTTGGTTGAGCCCTACCGCATCGCCGGCAATGTTGGGCATGGAGCGGCTCGCGGCCGAACGCTAGGTTTTCCCACCGCTAACTTGGAATCGATCCCCGTCCTCATCCCAGCCCATGGCGTCTATGCAGCCCGCGTCGTTCGCGCACCAGACGCCCCCAATGCCGTGGGTGCAGCGGTTGCATTGCACATCGGCCCCAATCCGACCTTCGGCGAAGACGCAGCCAAAGTCGAAGCCCATCTTCTGGCGTTCTCCGGTGACCTTTACGGTCAACTCCTGGAACTGGAGATCCTGGCCCAAGTTCGCGGAGTCCAACGCTTTGCATCCAAGGACGCCTTGCTGAGCCAACTCCATCGCGACATCGAGTCCGTGCAATCGATCGTAGCCGCGAGCTGAAGCGATGCTGGGACACATGGCGGCCAATCGCTACAGGCGTTGCAATCCGCAGGCTTATCCTCGCTCGCGTTGGGAATGATCCTACAGCGCATCTTCGAGTGAATCGTCCCAAAGAGTTCGGACGATAGTCACGGTTGCTATGGCTCTATTCCGCAAACGCAACTTGCTTTGGATCGCAGTCGCCGCCGGGTTGGGATACGCGTCCCAGTTCTACACCATCGGGGGTTGGCAACATTTGCGCCTCGTTCCACGAGCCGCTGTCCCCGCATCCAATGCTTCCGAATCGGGGCACTCCGATCTTCTTAAGCCGGAAATGTGGGTCGCCCAGGGGCGTTTGATCTCCGCCCACGAATCGACCGATTCCGCCCATGCCGCCACTGCACCGGCCAAGCATGGCCCTGGCACGATGGAACCGCTCCAGAACCATGGCAAGTGGATCGCGCCGACCGGATCCGGTTCGACCATTGCGCCTCCCAAAGGAATGGCCCCGACGCTGCGAGTGGCGACGTTCAACCTGCAATCGTTCGGCGATACCAAAGCCAACAAGCTGGCCGTCCTCGAAATTGTCGCCCGCATCGTTCGCAACTTTGATGTGGTGGCACTCCAGGACATCAGCTCTCGTCAGCGCGATACGTTGCCCCGCATGCTCGACCGGATCAACCAGTCGGATCGAAAATACGACTACTGCATTGGCCCGCGCGTCGGATCGCCCCAACAAGCCATGCACTACGCGTTCGTCTACGACACCGAGCGCATCGAAACCGACCGCTATCAACTCTACACGGTCGATGATCCGGGAGACCAATTGGAGTTCGATCCGCTGGTCGGCTGGTTTAGCTCCAAGGCAGTCGAACCCAGCCGAGCGATGACGTTCACCTTGGTCAATTTGAGGATCGACCCCGCACGACGCGAACGCGAAGTCCGCATCTTGCCCGAACTGATCAAGAGCATCCGACAAGACGGCAGGGGAGAGGACGACATCTTGCTCGCGGGGGATTTCGCCAGCAGCGATTCGCAGCTCGGTGCACTTCGCGAAGCCGGCATGGCATTCGCTCTCGAAGGCGTCATCACCACCATCAGCGGTGAAGAAATGCTGGACAACATCTTGTTCCCAGCCAAGCCCACCGATGAATTCACCGGACGCGCCGGGACGGTCGACTTCTTGAGGAAATTCAACCTCACCCCCGATCAAGCCTACCAAGTCAGCAATCACATGCCGGTTTGGTGCGAGTTCTTCGCCGAAGAGGGGGGCATCCCCGGCTATCGCTAAATCGAGTCGTGGGTTCGATGGAAGATCTTGCTTTACGGCCGCTCCGCTTCCGCTCGAAGCGCCGCCGCCCGGCAGACAACCTCGGGGTCGGGATCTTCATCGCATGCGGCTAGTGCCTCGACCAATGCGGCTCGCGTGACAGGATCGAGCGAAGCGATCGGCGACGATGCTTCCGAAGCCTCTAGCGCCATCAGAACTTGCAATCGCGATGGCGAGTCTCCTTGCTCCAAGGCCAGCATCCATCCCTGGCTCGCTGCCGCCCCGATCGCGAGCAATCCCAGGAACCAGAGCAAACACCAAGTCAGCAGCCATCGCACCATCACAAAGAGGACGAACGCGATCCCCAACAAAGCAATCGCAGTTGCCACCAACGCTCCAAGATGCCGGGTGATTCCTGGACGCGACAGGCGTCTTGCAGAGGTTTGGTTCATGAAAACCCCGGTAGGTTGAACGAGTGTGATGAATTCCAGGCGTAAAGCGGGTAACTTAGGATTGTACGCGATGGCTCGCGACACGTTCACCGCATGGCGAAAAAGGGAGCCGATGGCTTGTGTCGGCGATGGCGAATTGCTGGCGTACGAGCCCCTCAAGACTCCCGAATGCGAATCGAGTGATGCCGATGCCTTTCCTTACCGCTCGCTGGGAGCGATTGATCCTGGCCAACTACCCCGTGGCCCCCAGTGTGCTCGAACCTTTTCGGCCTCGGGGCACCACCATCGATCGGCACCATGGAGTGGCTTACGTCAGTCTCGTGGCCTTCCTGTTCTTGGACACCCGCGTTCTTGGCGTTCCTGTCCCCGGACATCGCAACTTTGAAGAAGTCAATCTGCGTTTCTATGTCACCCCGAATCACGCTCCCGAACAGCGAGCGGTGACGTTTCTGCGAGAGATCGTTCCGCGCTCGGTTATTCCTTGGGTGGCCAACAGCCTGTTCGCGGAGAACTATGTCGCGATGCCGATGTCGCACTCGATTGCAGGTTCCGAGTTCGCGATCGGTTGGACCGTGCCGAAGCGTGCTTCGTACTTGCGAGAAGATCAAACGCCTCGATATCCATCCGCGCGTGTTGCGGTGACGGTGGACGCTCCGTTGTCCTTGCCAGCACCCGGTTCCGCCGCTGAATTCATCACGGAGCACTATTGGGGCTATGCCAAAAGCCCTTTGGGAACATTGGAGTATCGCGTCCGGCATCCGACTTGGCGTTCGTGCGAATTGACCCAGTACCACATCGAAGTCGATTTCGAGCAACACTACGGACAAGCGTTCGCATTTCTCAACGACATGCAGCCCGAGCATGTGCTCTACGCAGAAGGATCTCCGGTTAGCGTTTCGTTCCCGAGTCTGAAGCGATGGCGCGATCGCACTGGATGATTGGGATGGCGATCTCTCTCGCCATCGATCTCCCATCAGCAGCGACGTCATCCACTAGGGCACGACCAAGTCCACCAGTTTTGCAGGGGGCTGGTTGTCGCGTTGACGGTTGGCGAGCACGGCCCGCTCTTCCCAGTCCTTGGGCATCAACCGATAGCGAACGTCGCGCTGTCGAGCTTCGAATCCGAGTTCCTCGATGGCTCCTCGTATCTGATCCAGCGTCAGATGATGGACCGTACCCGCCTCCGCGACGACGTTTTCTTCCAGCATCAAGGAACCCATGTCATTCGCGCCGTAGAGCAGGGCGAGCTGTCCGATCTTGAGCCCCTGCGTCACCCAACTGCTTTGGATGTTGGGAACGTTGTCCAAGAACAACCGCGCCACGGCTTGGGTCTTCAGATAGTCAAACGGCCCCGAAGGCGGAACATGCGCCATCTCGGTGTGATCGGGTTGGAACGTCCAGCAGATGAATGCTGTAAAGCCGTGGGTTTCGTCTTGCAGTTCACGGACTCGGTGCAGGTGCTCGATCCGTTCTGCCAATGTCTCGGCATGCCCAAACATCATTGTGGCGGAGCTCACGCCCCCCATTCGGTGCCAGACCCGCATGACGTTCAGCCAGTCATCGGTCATGACCTTGCCCCGCGTGATTGCGGAACGGACGCGATCGACCAGGATCTCCGCCCCTCCGCCGGGGATGCTCCCTAGCCCCGCGTCCTTCAGGCGTTGCAGCACGGCCTCGATCGGAAGTTTGCTCACTTTCGTGAAGTGATGCAATTCTGGAGGGCTGAAACCGTGGATGTTGACTTGCGGAAAGGCTCGCTTGATATCGCGAAGCAATTCTTCATACCATTCCAGCGTCAACGTGGGATGCAGTCCTCCTTGCATCAAGATCTGATCGCCACCCAACTCGACGGCCTCGCGAACTTTCTCAAGCAACACATCGCGCGGCAGCACATAGCCTTCGCCGCTTTTCGGCGTCCGGTAGAACGCGCAAAAATCGCAAACCGCCGTGCAGATGTTGGTGTAATTGATGTTGCGATCGATGTTGTAGGTGCGATAGCTCTCGGGATGCATCCTGCTCGCGACATCGTTTGCAGCCCTGGCGATCGCGGTCAGATCGTGGCTCTCCAGCAGAGCCAGTCCTTCGTCGCAGGAGATGCGTTCGCCCGCAACGCTCTTCTCAAGAATTGCGGCAATGCTGGATGTTCGTCGCGTAATCATGTTTTTGAAGCCCTTCATGCGGCCCGCGAGGGATCGCTTCATCAGATCAAATCGTGGTCCAACTGCCGGGATGATCGACGGGATCATTGTACGTGACCGGAAAACGACACAATCGAGTGTCTCGTATTCTCAACCCAGTGGTGCCGTACCGTCAAACGTCGGAATCAGCCCGAGTTCCCGGCACCTGCGGTGGAACTCCAGCAAACCTTGCTTCTCCTGCGTTCCAAGTCGGAATCGCAAGTAGTGAGTCAAATAGTCGCGGCATTCCGATTCCGTCAATCGGTAACTGCTGGCATGCCGTGCAACGATCTCCTCGGCATGTCCGCACCCTTCATTCCGGGCCGATTCCAAAATTCTGGCCCACCCCTCGGTGGCAAAGCAAGGATCGCGAGCCACCCACATGGCGAAGACGAATGGTAATCCGGTCAATTGGTACCACTCTTCCCCGAGATCCCAGTCCGAGGCAAAGTACGATCGATAACGCTCTGGCTTCATGGCGCGATCTCCGATGACCAACACGGCGTCGGCTTGGCATTCCAAGAAGTCGTTGTCGATCGGCAAGGGCACCGTCTCTGGGATCCGGTCGAAGCGAGCCGCGAATAGAATCTTCGACAGAGCCACGCTGGTCCGCGAGCCTTCATCGATCGCGAGCGTTCGAACGAGCTCGGGTGCTTTGCGAAACAGAATCCGAACCGACCAAACCGGCCCGCAACAAGCGATCACGGCATCGGATACCGGGCGGTAACGATCCAAATGTTGGAAGTACTCGACCACCGGGATCAAAGCGACGTCGAGGGAACCCGCTTCTAAGCGATCTGCGAGACGGCTGGGCAGTTCCAACTGCAAACTGCCGTCGACGCCGACCAGCCGCTCTTCCAATCCATAGATCAAAGGCTTGGTGTTCAGATATGCCACCGCACCGATACGGGTGGTCGCGGATGCTTGCGACTGGGGGGAAGATTCCTGGGTGCTATCGCCCAGACGGCCCGAGTTCGACACAAGGGCACCGCAATCGCCGACGGGGAATGGCTTGGAGGCCGTCATCGCGGTGCCTCCGAAAAGTGTCGTTCGTTCGGTTTTTGTCGCGGTCGCCATGATGCAAAGTCCTCGGGGGATAACCGCAATGGCGACGGTCGGTTAACCCTGCTCAACATCGGATCGAGAAATCGATGGGGCTCGATAATCATCCGACTTTCCAGACACAGCCCGCCCACGACCAGCCGACTCCAAACCCGATCAGAAACTGAAGCGATCCCGGGGTCAATCGCCCTTCGCGTCGGAGATCGTCGATCAGGATCGGAAGGGTCGACGAGACCGTATTGCCGCGGTCGAGCAAACGGATCGGTAGCCGCTCGTCGTTGACCCCCAATGCAGTCTGCATCAATTCGAGCATTTTGCGGGTGGCTTGATGCATCAGTAAATGCTGGATCTGGTCCATGTTTAGTTCGGACTTGGACAGCATGTTGCGGATCAACTGCGGGATGGCGACGACGGTGAAGTCCATCAAACTGGGGCCGTCCATGTACAAACGGCTTCCCCAACGCTTGCGCCTTCGCGGTTGGATCGCGTCGTTGGAGCATCGGGATCCACCATCCCCGACGATGAGGGTGTCCGCCCCTTTTCCATCCGTACCAAACTCGAATCCGAACAACGCCGGCTCTGGGACCGAATCGATCACCGTGGCTGCTGCCGCATCGCTAAAAATTGGCCGCACGGACCGATCGTCGGCTTGAATGTATTTGCTGTAGGTCTCTGCGGTGATCAGCAACACGCGTTTGGCTTGGCCGCTGGCGATGAGCCCTTGGGCGAGCGATAGGCCATAGACAAACCCAGAACAGCCCAAATTGAAGTCGAGGGCACCACAACCGATTTTGAGCCCGAGGCGATCCTGCAGCAAGCAAGCTGTGGTGGGCAAGGGATAATCGGGCGTCTGCGTGCAGAAGAGTAAAAAGTCGATGGATTCCGGTGCGACCGAGTGCTCTCGAAAGAGCTTTTGGGCCGCTGCAAAGGCGAGGTCGGCTGCGGTCTCGCGTTCGTCTGCAAGGTACCGGGTTCGAATGCCCGTTTTTTCAACCAATTCAGGAACATGCCAATCCGGATGCTGTTCCATCAATTGATCGCTCGTCTCGATGCGAGCAGGAAAATGAACGGCTATGGGACCAATCTGCGCGTGGGGCACGTTCTCGTGTCGCAAATACTAGTACGAAGAGGATGGTTGCGGGCAGACTCCAACCCGCCAATGCATCGACAGGATCATACCGTCGTACGCTCCGCCGCGAAAGGTCGGCGGTGGGCTTCGAATTCCCCCAATCGCTTGACGAACGTCCTTGCCACCTAAAATTCGCCACCGTCCTGCCGTCCGCTCGCCTGCCGTCCGCTCGCCTGCCGTCCGAACGCAGGCAGAACGCAGGGGGGCACGTCCCATCCTTGCTCAACCCGGGAGGCTTCATGCTAGAATGCGGTGACCATGAAGCAAATCATCGCCATCGTGCGTCCCTATCTGGTTGAGCCTCTTCTCGACGCGCTGCGACTCGCACCCATCGAAGCCCTCCAATTGACGGAAGCCAAGGGATTCGGCCGACAGAAGAGCTATCTCGGTCGCTATTCGGCGACGGAGTACAACCAAGCGTTCTTGCCCAAAGTCGAGCTCACACTCTACGTCGATGATTTGCGAGTCGAAGAAGTTCTCAAGACCATCTCCGACACGTGCCAAACAGGCCGAATGGGCGATGGCAAACTGATGGTCTTGGATGTGCCAAACATGATCTCCATTCCGTCTTCGGACGGAGCCTCCCTGGGATGAAGCTCCTCAAACATCGGGATCATGCCCACCCACTTGAAATTGCCAACTAACGATGGCGAGGCACGAGTCGCTTCTGACCGTTAACCGTTTCCACCGTGAGCTGTCGAGGAATCGGAGCGTCTTCTTCGACGTTGGTCGTTGGCTTGGAAGCTTGGACCTTTTGCGTAGAGGTCAACCGAGCGGGAGTCTTGCTTCGCGGAGCACCTTTGGCGTTCGCGACGGTCCCACTGCGTTGTGTTCCGCGATGGCTTGCACTCGGATCTGGGGTCGGAACGACTTTGGGCTTGGCGGGTGTCGGCGAAGGTGCATGGGTATTTGGCATCGTCGTGGACGGTGTGGCCCCCGAACCGATGCTTTCCGAGTAGACAGACTGCGAACCGGTCCAAGATCCTTCGTGGACCACCGCTTCACCGCCATGATTGCAATTGGTGCAACCAGAAGATGCGTGGCCGTGAGCAGGCTGTCCATAGACTCCGTAGCCATGGCCAATACCGACACCGCTGCTTGCACAGCTCGTGCATCCAGGAGCGTCGTAACGATACCCCCATAGATCGCGCCAACGGCCATACCAAGGCTTGCACGAAACGCAGCCACCGCCGACAAACGCGCCTTGAGCTCCGCATGGATCGCACACGGGCGGTTCGTTGATGTGTTCGTCCCAATACACCTCGCCGCAAGCACCTTGGCATGCGAGCTTGTTGCCGCAATGGCAGAAGGACTGTTTGATCAGCCCGCACCAATTGGTGTCGAATAGGGGTTGCAAGCCTGGGATACCACAGCCATCATCGCAACCATCGCGACATCCGCTCGGTCCGGCGTCACACGAGGAACATTCGCATCCAGAACCTGCGACAATCGCATGTTGACGGGCGTCGTGATGGAGCCAGCCGGTGTGGCCCGATTCGCCGGCAAGCTGAATGCGAACGCATCCGACTTGCAACATACTCAAGCAGCACAGACCCAAGCACCAACGGAATGCAGATTCCATCTTTCCCCCCGAAAACATGAAACGATGATCGCGACCTGGCGTCCGCCCAATGGCGGTCGCTCGGGTCAACCTCAGGCGGTTCGCAAAGCGTGCAGCGCGGCCGGGACTCCTAAGGGTTCGATGGTGTTTATCGGCCCGAACAATCGATACAATCAGAAAATCTTGCCATCTCCAACGAGTTCCGAATGCTAGCCTCTCACCCAGTTACCGAATTGATTTTGCACCATCGCTTGGTCGCAATTCTGCGGCTCGACCCGCTGGACCACGCACGGGAATTGGTCGAAGTCCTGCTCAGCGCCGGGGTGCGATGTTTGGAATTCACTCTGACCAATCCCGAAGCACCCGGATGGGTAGAGCGATTGATTCGCGAAGAGCCACGATTCTCGGACGGCACTGCGACACTGGGCGTAGGGTCGGTGAGAACGGCTGCTGCGGCGCGTCAGGTCTTGGACGCCGGAGCGCAGTTCGTGGTGACGCCGACGCTTGCGATCGATGCGATTCACATCTGCACGGACCGGCGCGTACCGATCGCGGTCGGAGCCATGACGCCGACCGAAATCGCGACGGCTTGGGATGCGAGAGCCAGTCTGGTTAAGGTCTTCCCTGCCCGCAGTCTGGGCCCCGCTTACATCAAGGATGTTTTAGCCCCGATGCCAGAACTCTCGCTGATGCCGACCGGCGGCATCGATGCCAGCAACGCTGGTGAGTACTTGAAGGCCGGTGCTGTGGCAGTCGGAGTGGGCGGCCAGCTTTGTTCGCAATCCGCAGTAAATCGCCAAGACTGGGATGCCATCCACGCCGTTGCCAAATCCATGGTTGCCGCTTGCAATCCCGCTTGAGCGAATCGCCACGCTCGGCGATCCACTCGATCACGGAATCCCGTATGCGATCCTTGTCCAACGAACAACTCATTCATCTCGATCGCACCGCGGTATGGCATGCCTTCTCCCAGATGGCACACTACGATGGCTTGATCATCGAGAGCGGTCGTGGCTGTTGGCTGACGGACATCCATGGAAAGCGGTACTTGGATGGCGCCAGTTCTCTTTGGTGCAATGTCTTCGGACATGCAGTCCCGGAGATCGATCAAGCCATTCGCGATCAGTTGGAGCGCGTGGCCCACGTTACCAACCTAGGAATGAGCCATCCGACAACGATCGAGCTAGCTGCTAAGCTGATCGAGTTGGCGCCTCCCGGCATGCACCACGCGTTCTTCTCCGGCGATGGGGCGTCTGCCGTAGAAGTTGCTATGAAGCTGGCGTTTCAATACTGGCGACAATGCGATCGCCCTGAACCAAACCGGACGAAGTTCCTCGCTCTTGGGGATGCCTACCACGGAGACACATTGGGAACGATGGCAGTCGGTGGCGTGTCGCGCTTCCAAGCGGTCTTTCAGCCTTTGCTTTTCGACGTCGTGCGAGGTCCCTGCCCAGATGCGTATCGCAGACCGGAAGGGATGGACCTGCACCAAGCGTGCCAACATTATCTGGCGTGCTACCGCGCGATGCTGGAACGACACGCTCATGAAACGGTGGCGGTCATCGCGGAACCACGAATTCAAGGCGCAGCGGGCTTTGTATGCCATCCGCCGGGCTTTTTTCGAGGTTTGCACGGACTATGCAAAGAGTTTGGCGTCTTACTCATCGCCGATGAAATCGCAGTCGGGATGGGCCGAACGGGCAAGATGTTTGCGATGGAACATGAGGCTGCACCGGAGGCCTTTCAACCTGACAGCGACTCGGATAGTGTTTCACCCGATCTTCTGTGCATCGGAAAAGGGCTGACCGGTGGGTATCTGGCCATGAGCGCAACCCTTGCCACCGATCGCATCTGGGATGCTTTCCTGGGAACGCATGAGCAATCGCGTACGTTCTTTCACGGCCACACGTACGGTGGCAATCCACTGGCATCCGCGGCCGCTTTGGCCGTGCTGCATCTTTTCGAAACGAGCTATTCAATGCCTTGGGTTCAGGCTCGAGGCGAAAGGCTGGGAGATAGGTTGGCATCGCTGCGCGATTTGCCCATGGTTGGCGATGTCCGAAGATTGGGCATGATGGCGGCAATCGACTTCGTGAGTGATCCGAGTACCAAACAGCCTCCGCCTTGGACGGATCGAATAACAGCACGCGTCTGCGAAGCGGCGATAAGGCGCGGCGTGTGGCTGCGGCCGCTCGGTCATGTGATCCCGGTGCTACCACCGTTGACGATCGACGACAACGAAATCGCATTCCTATGCGACGTGCTGCGGGAAGCGATTCTCGAAACCGTTTCGTGATGTCGGCCGATGATGTAGATGGAGGACTGTTGTTCGCGTCATTCGATCGAGCTCTCCCAACGAGAACGGTCCGGCTCAACCTCGGGGATGAAACTGCTGATGGATCTTCTTGAGTTTGGAGTTTTCGACTTGTGTATAGATTTGTGTGGTTTGGATGCTGGCGTGGCCGAGCATCTCTTGGATCAATCGCAAGTCAGCACCTCCTGAGAGCAAGTGCGTTGCAAAGCTATGTCGAAGCGTGTGGGGACTGGTTTCTGGGTCGATGCCAACGCGAACCGCATAGCGCTTGACCAACTCCCAAACAGCCTCTCGACGTAGCCGCCGTCCCGTGCGGGACAGGATAAGCCAGGGAGTCGATTCTGGAGTGTGATGGCCGAGCAAATCGGGGCGCATGTCGCTTAAGTACTGTCGCAGAACGCTGACCGCGCGTTCGCCGAGCGGCACCATCCGTTGCTTGCTTCCTTTACCTTCGGCCAGACAGTACCCGTCATCCAGGTAGACGTTGACGAGCAGCATGTCGCAGACCTCGGAGACACGGCAACCCGTGGCATACATCAATTCCAAGATCGCTCGATCCCGAATCCAGAGAGGATCGTAGGGTCGGGGAGCTTCGAGAAACGCATCGATGGACGACACGCTCAACACGAAAGGGACGCGCCGCCACATCTTGGGGGTGGTGAGCAGTTCGGCGGGATTGTCCTCGATGGCGCCTTCGAGTTGCAGGAACTTGAAGAACATTCTGAGCGACACGATGTGGCGTGAGATCGAGGAAGCTGCGAGTTGTCGGTCCTTGAGCCAACCGACGTAATCCGACAGATCATCGATTTTGAGTTGGGTGGGAGAGCGTCCGAGAAGCCATTCGCGTAAGTGTTCCAAATCTCGGCCGTAAGCGGCGACGGTGTTGCCGGCCAGATGGCACTCGCTTCGAAGATAAGTCAGAAACCGCTCTGTCCAGCCCGCCATCGTCTCCGAAGGCAGGGCGACTTCGAAAGCCGATTGCTTGAGTTGTCGGAGTTTACTTTTGCCCATGAAAAATTCCCGCTAGCGATCCGCCTGCGCGTCGAATGATCGAAGTGGCTGTGCCGTGTCGCCTAGCGACTTGTGCATACTCAACCCGCTTGTTTGATCATTCCCCACGCTGTTCATGGTCGGAACACGCGAATCCATCCCTGAGTTAGAATAACGGATTCGACGTCGGCAAGGGTGCCGATTGTTCGGGACGTAAGGGTGGAGCGACTCTACATGGAACGGTAGAGGAGCCAACCGACAGTTCGGGACTGAAACGCAGGGAAACGCCGTGCAAGACATCGTCATTGAGAAGCCGTACCAGTTCATCCCTCCGCACCGTGGTCGCTGGCTTCCGCAAAGCATCCTGATGACACCGGCGGTGCCGTGGTATCTGCGGAAGTTCGAGGGAGTGGTTTCCCATCGCGTCGAGGGAGTGGACCATTTGCGGGAATCGCTTCGGCAAGGGCATGGCGTACTGCTGGCGCCTAATCATTGCCGGTATGCGGATCCGTTGGTCATGTCGTTTATCGCGAAGGAAGCCCACACGCTCATGTATGCGATGGCGAGTTGGCACTTGTTCCATCAAAGCCGCTTTCAGAAATGGGCGATGAGGACGATGGGGGCTTTTAGCGTGTATCGGGAGGGGTTGGATCGACAATCGCTCGACATGGCGATTGAGACGCTGTCCAAGCCGGAGCGCCCCCTGGTAGTGTTTCCCGAAGGTGCAGTGTTTCGGACCAATGACATCCTGCAACCGCTATTGGATGGGGTTGCCTTCATCGCTCGATCGGCAGCCAAGAAACGGGCGAAAGAGGGGACCGGCAAGGTAGTGATTCACCCGGTCGCAATCAAATACTTGTTCCATGGAGATTTGGATAAGGCAGTAGGGGGGACGCTCGATGCCTTAGAGAAGCGATTGACGTGGACCACACTCAAAAGAGCACCGACCCTGACACGAATTGCGAGAATCACTCATGCGATGTTGAGTCTGAAGGAGATTGAATACCTGGGTGCACCGCAGACAGGAACTTTTGTTGAACGCCAAGAGAGGATGGTGGACCATTTGCTCGATCCACTTGAAACCGAATGGCTGGGCAAGTCGTTTGATGGCCCGATCATCCCGCGGATCAAGAACTTGCGAACGAAAATCGTACCCGAGTTGACGACAGGTGAGCTAGCAGACTCGGAGCGAGAAAGGCGTTGGCAACAGCTGGAGAAGATCTATTTGTCGCAACAAGTTGCGTCTTATCCGCCGGAGTATCTGATGACACCCACGACCGACACTCGGATTCTGGAAACGGTCGAACGATTGGAAGAGGACTTAACCGATCGAGCCACAGTGCATGGTCCACTGGAGGTTGTGCTGCACGTTTCGGAAGCGATCGAGGTACCGGCGGACCGGGCTCCTCGGGGCGAAGAGGACCCGATCATGAAGGAGTTGCGAGTGCGACTGCAATCGATGCTCGACGCGCTGTCGCAGCAAAGCCGCCCCATCGGCCACGCTCCCCTGTAGCGCCTCCCCCCCTCGCTCAGTGCCTGGCACCGGTTGCCCTGAGTCCGGAGCCCCGTAGAATGGCAGTACAGGAGATCTGCCATGCCTAGACCACTGCGATGCGAACTCTTTAGGCCCAACGAAATCTCGATCCTGCACGTCGTCCAGCGGTGCGTACGCCGTGCCTACCTCTCAGGCGTCGATGAAGTCTCCGGAAAGGACTACTCCTACCGGAAAGAATGGATCCGCCAACGCATCGAAAAACTCGCTTCCGTCTTCGGAATCGATGTCCTGGCCTACTCCATCCTGTCCAACCACCTCCAC
>JBKCUI010000050.1:0-5180 GCA_046318495.1 Pirellula sp.
CGTCGCAGCGTCCATTTTCTGGATGCGGCTTTACACCGAACGGGCCGACAAAACCTCGCGCATCCTGGAGGTGAAGTACTTCCTGCTGCTGCCCAACGTCAGCGATGTGGGGACATCGATCGACATCAGCCAATGGGGCATGCTGCTGCGGAGCGCCAGCGCATTGGAAATGTACCGCCGACGCTTCGGCCGCCTGTCTCCGAAACTCGTCGCGGCCTTCTTGCTTCTCGACCGCGACTTTCCTCGAGCCGTTCGATTTTGCATCTCGCTCGCCGAGCGATCGCTGTTGGCGATCACCGGCGGCACCCCTGGCAACTTCAACAATCGCCCCGAACAACTCCTCGGACGGTTGCGAGCCGAGTTCGAGTTCCTGGACATCGACGAAGTCATGCACGCCGGCTTGCACGATTTCATCGATAACTTCCAAGGCAAACTCAACGACATCGGCGATGCCGTGCACGAGATGTTCTTTCAAGTGCAAGTGTCCTAACCCGACCGCCCGATCAAGTCGAACCGAGCACGTCGAACCGATCACGTCGAACGGAATCGCTTGCCCAGCCACCATGTCGGCAGCGCCAGCGCGCAAATCCAAAGTCCGGGAGCTTGCCCGGCATACTGCAACCCCAGCGCCGCATCCAAGAACAGAATCGATACGATCGCTTGCACGATCGCCATTCCCAGTTTGGGAGGCTGCAAACTCGAAATCGATTCGAGGGCATGCCGCGCCCACGGCATCATCAACACGACGATCAGCACGGGGAACGCCCACGGCGATGCCAAATGCACCCCTTGGACCGGAAAAACCAATCCGCACAGAGCGATGCACGCCAGCCCCAACACGCTGACGCCCCACCCGGCGATCAATCGAGGCCGCGACTGAGCAAGGTCCGATTCTTTTCGGGCGGCGATGGTCACTCCGGTGATGTACAGCCCGTGGCCGACCAAGATCATCCACGCATGATTGGGCATCGGCAGTTGCAAACCGCCCGCGACACTTGCCATCCCCAAGCCCATGTTCAACGCGCGGCACAGCCCCATCACAGCCGGAGCCAGCGGGGTCGATTTCAACGGCCCATCGTACAAGCAGATGGACACCGCCAACACCACCGCCACGATCCGAGCCGGCATGGCTTGCTTCCAGGTATCCCCCGAATCGGACATCAGGTACGCGGCAAATGAGGCCAATATCACGCCCAGGATGAATAGCAACCAGACCGCGCGGCCAGCTTGTGCACGCGGGATGGCACCGGTCACCAACGGCCCTGGACGATTGTTGCGGGTATCTTCTTCCACATCGAACACGTCGTTGAGCGCCATGCCGGCCCAATACATCGCGATGGAAGCCAGCGAGCCGACGATCGCCGATGCTGGATGCACCACGATCGAATGCGACGCTCCCCCGACGATGCACATCCCGGCCAGAACGTCCGCACAACTGGTAAACGTATTGGGGACGCGAAAGAGCTGCGCCCAAGCTCGCCATCTGTTCAACGCATCACCTCGCGGCTCAAGCCCATCGTCGATCGCTTCGAATAGGTAGTACGGGTTCGTTTGTCGAGGATGCCGTTGGCAACCGCGTCGATTCGTCTCCACGTGTGCATCAACCGGGTCCCCATACCGCCTTGATCAGGGTCCCTGAGTCCCCGAGGGTCACGTAGTTGGCCATTGGCTTGGCGTCCGGCTGCGTTACGGCTGCGGCATCGTTCGGGAGATTGGGAAACAGCATCGTGCTGCTCCCGGCCGATGCATACAGCACGCCTTGGCATACCTGTGTCACCGGCCGATGCACATGCCCAAAGAACACACCCCGGATGCGATTGGCATGAGCCGCCAACAGCGCATGCAGTTCCCGGCCATTGCTCAGAAGCATCGTGCGATCGATCCAATCGCAATCCAGCGGCAAGGGAGGGTAATGCAAAAACACGCTCACCGGTTCGCGGGTAAAACGCAGCAACGTTTCTAAATTCTGCAATTGGGCGTCGTCCAGCCGACCTGCCGGATCGATGGCCAGGGTGTCGCGACCATCGAGCACGACCAACCGCTCCGAACCGAAGACGAAATGGTACGCCCACCGCTCCGACGACAACGGCACTCCGGGCAAGCCCCCCAACAGCTCCGGCCACAGACGGCGATGGTCATGGTTGCCGACGACGAAGTGGATCGGATACGGGAGCGATTGCAGTTGGGCGATCGCTTGTCGGGTGCTCGCTCCGTCGTCCTCGGAGATGTGTCCACGATGCACGACGTCTCCAGTGTGTACGATCCAATCGATCGGAGCTGGAATCGCGCGGATCCAATCGCACAGCTGCGCCAAGCGTTCGGCAGGATCGATTCCGGCAGCGATGCTCGAAGCGCTCCAATGCGTATCGGTGATGTGGAGAAATCGCACACTCATGACGCGCGACGTGCGATGACGTCGATCATGGCGGCTGCGAACCAGGGCAAATCGTCGGGCTTGCGGCTGGAAACAAAATGCCGATCGACGACGACGGGCGCGTCTTCCCAAATCGCCCCGGCATTGACCAGATCATCCTTGATGCCCGGCGAACCAGTCGTCCGGACACCGCGCATGACTCCGGCCGAGATGGCCAACCAGCCACCGTGGCAGATGGCAGCGATGCATTTGCCTTCGCGATCAAAGTCGGCGATCAATTGCTTGACCGTATCCAATCGCCTCAAGCGGTCCGGCATAAAGCCTCCGGGCAGCAGCACCGCGTCGAAATCGGTGGACTGAACCTCGGAAATCGCGGTGTCGGAGGTGCAGGGGTAGCCGTTCTTGCCTTGGTAAAGACGGCGAGACTCTTCCCCGGCGATCACGAAGGTCGCTCCGGCTTCGATCAGCCGCAGCTTGGGATACCAAAGCTCCAGGTCTTCGTAGATGTCGCCGACGAAAGACAAAACGCGTTTCCCGGCCAGCGGTGTTGCGGTCATAGAAGGAACTCAGAAGGGATGGAGGCGTGGAGCGTGCCACCGTTGCAGGCGATGGCGCCCCAGGAAAACCTCAAATGGTAGTAGAAAGAGGGCAATTCTGTGGAGGACACCAAACCTGTCCCCCTGAAAAATCAGGCGCATTCCCGCTATTCTAGAGGGTGCTACGTGACGCCGTCCTCGAGATGGGACGGATTTCTTCCATAAGGACATTTCGGTTTATGGGCTTAGGCGATTTTTTTCAGGGTACACGACGCGGATTGTCGTTTGAGTTGTTTCCACCCAAGAGCGAGGAGCAAGTCACCGCACTGTTGGACACGGTGGGCGAACTCAATCGATTCGCGCCTGACTTCTACACGTGCACGTACGGGGCCGGTGGTTCGACGCGCGATCGCACCCTGCAGATCCTCGAGTCGGTCAAGAAACGCTACGACATTCCTGTCGCGACCCATTTGACTTGCGTAGGTTCCACCATCGACCAGTTGCGAGCCTATGTCCGTTCCGCTTTGGAAATCGGGGCCGATTATGTGGTGGCGTTGCGCGGCGATCCCCCCAAGGGCCAATCGGAGTTCCAGCAAACCGAAGGCGGACTGAGATACGCGAATGAACTCGTCGCGTTGCTGCGCTCCGAGTTCCCGCAATTGGGAATCGCCGTCGCGGGCTACCCGGAAGTCCATCAAGAAGCCCCGTCCGCCGATGTCGACTTGGAAAACCTCAAGCGCAAAGTCGATGCGGGCGCGGACATCGTCGTCACGCAGTTGTTCTACGACAACGAAGATTTCTTCCGATTCGTCGATCGTTGCCAAGCGGCGGGCATCTCGATTCCGATCGTCCCTGGGATCTTGCCGGTGACGAACTTTGCCCAGATCCAGCGGATCGCATCGCTGTGCAAAGCCAGATTGCCTCAGGGCTTTGCGGATCGATTGGCCGAGCAAGACAATCCCGAGTGGCAATTCAAGGTCGGAGTGGAGCATGCGACCGCACAAGTTGCGGAGCTGCTCTCACGCGGCGTCCCCGGGGTGCACTTCTACGTGCTTAACAAATCCCCCGCCACCAGCCAAGTGCTGCAATCGGTGTGGAACTAGGTTCTGTTTTGGCTCAGCTTGAGCAGCGGAATCGGTGCGGTCGCCTAGCTTAGTGATGAACAGACGAAAGGCGATTTGATCTCGATGGGGCCATCTCAGTGCATCCCGCACTGAAAACGAGGAAAAACGATACAAACGAATCACACGAAAAGGCGAACATACAAGCATCGGTTTGATCTTCGTGTCCTTCGTGTACTTCGTGGTTCACCTCCCATTACGAAACCATTCTCTACCTACTCGATGCGGGCGTGGCTCGTATCCCAGAACAGCAAACACTTCGGAGGAATCAAGCAGCTGTTCGCTCAAACCTCCAGGCGAAGTTGCTTGTGGAATGCCCTGCAGCCGATCCCAAGATGGATCCCGAGTTAATCTGCAAACCACGGAAAGCCATTGGGAGCGAGCGATATCGGTGGGTGCGAACGCTG
Source organism: Pirellula sp. (assembly GCA_046318495.1). Taxonomy (GTDB): domain Bacteria; phylum Planctomycetota; class Planctomycetia; order Pirellulales; family Pirellulaceae; genus JBKCUI01. The sequence goes on from JBKCUI010000050.1 coordinate 4,439, forward strand.
CGTCAAACGGTGGTAACGCCGGCGCTACCATCGACGCGAATCCAAAAGCATCCCAAGAGTCGGGAGCGATAGAAAAGCGGGGTGTTTACCTTGCAGAGTGCAACGGATTCCCAGGGATTGTTGATCTAGTGCCCCCGCAAGGACTCGAACCTTGGACCCGCTGATTAAGAGTCAGCTGCTCTACCGACTGAGCTACAAGGGCAACACTTCGCAAAAATGTACCCAGCTCCCTGGGCCTTGCAAGGGCCAAATTCACCACCGCACAGAATCTCTTTCGCCCCAGGCCTTACCGCCCCTACCGCCTCCCTTCGGAACATCCCGCCGGGAATCCAACGGGTTTCGCCAGCAAAAAACCAAGCAAGCTCCGTTGACCAACTGGGTAGGTTTTGTCGATACTAGAGATCGGCGAAGGTTTCACGAAGGAGAGCTGCAACGATCGTAACGCTCGCATGGCCCAAATCGGTCACGCGCTCCTCCCTTCCGAACGATCCCATCGCTTAGTGCACCCGGGCCCCGTCGGTTCCATGCGAACAGACCGGTCCCGTCCTGCTTCGGATTCCCTATCTAGGTGACTCCCCGCTTCGGCGAGTCCAGCCCCTGGAGAAAGGAACAATTTCACTTGGTCTCAGAAGGAGTTTAACGATCGAACGCATTCAGACTCGGGTCAATAATCAAATTCGCATCTCCCCCCTCCGCGTCATTGGCCCAGATGGAACTCAGTATGGAGTCATCACCGTCGAAG
>JBKCUI010000051.1:0-3183 GCA_046318495.1 Pirellula sp.
CGGTAGCGTTTGTGGTTAAACGAAACTCCAATGGCACGGCTGAACGGTTTGGCCAAATTGCATTGCTTCACCGGTGGGTGAAACACTAAAGGCGAGACGGTTGAGGTCATGCGCCACTCACCTGTTGGGCTTCACCAACGCTGGTATGGCGACAGACAACAGTCCCTGCCCCGGCTCTGGGGTGTTTCTGCCCACTCTGGGCAAACAACGCTCACTAGCTCCTGAACTGGACAACTGACACTCCGATCCGAGGCCACACGCAAAGAGGCAGAGACACAAAAGAAGAAAGAAGAAAGCTAGCCGAAGCGTTCGTTGCATGGCTCTCTCGAATCCTTTGCGTCTTTGCATCTTGAGCGAAGCGGGCGTGAGACTCCCGCTCCTGTCCCCCGGGGTAAGAGCCGCCGAGTTCGCAGAGCACGACGCATCGGAGCGGATTGGCTCAAACCTCGGACGCGGCGGAGACTCATCGCCGCAGGTTGCAATGGGGCCACAAGCTCGGACCATCCAACTAAAAAACCCCAGGGAGAACACAAGTTTCCATGGGGTTTTCGGAATGGGCGATATTGGACTCGAACCAACGACCTCAACGATGTCAACGTTGCGCTCTAACCAACTGAGCTAACCGCCCGAAGACTCCGTCGATTGTTGATCATGGCTTGCAATTGTCAAGTCCAACACGCCGCCGACCGGGCACTGCCGCAGCGGCCACCCCTACCCCCGCGCGTCATTGGTTGCCCAACCGGTAAGGCCCGTGTATGCTTTGCCCAAGTCAATTCCGGAACTTTCGGACCGATTTTCGTCGTCCCCGGTGGTCCGGCTTCCGCCCCGGACCGATGATAGGACTGCGCCGTCCAATCCTCCCGCTGGCCCTTTTCGCATCCGCTCCATGTCCAACACTCAACCCAGAGTTGTCATCACCGGCCTCGGTGTCGTCGGGCCTCTCGGTCGGGATCTCGATTCGTTCTGGCAAAACCTGTCCGCCGGACACAGCGGTATCTCCGAATTGGATTGCTTGCCCCTTGAGACCCTCCCCGTCCGCTTCGGCGGCTACGCTCGGTGCTTCACCGGCGATATCGGCGACTTCGGTCCGCTCGAAAAAGGGATGCAGCGGTCGATCAAAAAGAACCAAAAAGTCATGTGCCGCGAAATCGAGATGGGCGTCGCGGCTTGCCAACTCGCTCTCCACCACGCCGGCCTGTCTGACCCGGCCGTCCGCGATCCCGATCGCTTCGGCATCGTCTACGGTAGCGACTACATCATCACCCGCCCCGAAGAATACGCCGACGGCGTCGCCGCTTGCCTCGATAGCAATCACCACTTCCAAAATGCCCTCTGGCCGCAAACCGGTCGCCCACAAGTCAACCCGCTGTGGCTGCTGAAGTACTTGCCTAACATGCCCGCCAGCCACGTGGCCATCTACAACGATCTTCGCGGACCCAGCAATTCCGTGACGATTCGTGAAGCCAGCAGCGGGGCCTCGATCGCCGAAGCCGTCTCCGCCATCCGCCGAGGTGCCGCCGATGTCATGCTCGCCGGCGCCACCGGCTCGCGTATGGAACCCCTTCGCGCCCTGCATTTCATCGCCTCCGAACCGCTGGCCAAGCAAACCGCTAACCCGGCCGAAATGTCCCGACCCTACGATGTCACCCGCGATGGTGCTCTCATCGGCGAAGGAGCCGGCGCCGTCGTTCTCGAATCGCTAGATCGCGCCGTCGCTCGCGGGGCCAAGATCTGGGGCGAAGTCGTGGCAGGCGCATCCTCCGCCGTGGGCTCGATCGGCAAAACCCGCGATAACATCCGCATCGCCGTCGGCAATGTCACCCAATCCTTGATGCGTCGCGGGACCGAAGCCGGCGTCTCCTTCGCCCGCGACCAATGGCACTTCCACGGCTGCGGAAAAAGCGAAGTCGACGGCGATGCCTCCGAAGCCAACGGCATCCGCGATGGCATCGGCGAACTGGACGTGCCGGTCACCGCAGCCAAGAGCTACTTCGGAAACCTGGGGGCCGGCAGCGGGGCCATCGAAATCGTGGCAAGCTGCCTGGCGCTGGATCGCCAACAACTTTTCCCCGTCCTCAATACCCGCCAACTCGACCCGAAATGCCCAATCCGGTTGGCCAAAGCGTCCGACGCCCCCGGCGAAGCCTTTGCCCACATCGCGTACTCCGCCCAAGGCCAAGCCTGCGGGATCTTGATCCGCCGCCTCCAATCCGCTTGATCGGTTGCACGTGAACGGTTGCGCTTGATCGGGCCCGGGCCAGCCGGAATCGCCCCAAGGCATTACGACCGGGAAAACCGGGGCTTTTGGAAGCGTTTCTGCATCGGCGTTTCGACTTGACAGGCCCCAGCCTCCGCTTTACCTTTCTCACTCCCAAAATTTCATCAGTCTCGGTTGGCAGGCGTGCACCACTGCCGGCCAGCAGTTTTGTGAGATCCCATCATGGCAGTTCCCAAGCGACGACACTCCAACGCACGTTCCGGCAAGCGCCGCGCGCACCATCACAAGAAGCCCAAGCAATTGCAAGTCTGCAGCCGCTGCAGCACCACCATCCCGACCCACTGCGTCTGCCCCAAGTGCGGATACTACATGGGTCGCGTCGTGGTCGATATGGGCACCGTTCAAGAGTAGTTGCGGCTCCCGATTTCGCGTTTGCGTCGGCGGATCTGAAGCTGGCAACCAGCGCCGCGATTAGGAATGCCGTGCGGAAGCGGGCTGGGCAATGCAACGCGCATCACGCCCTCCCAACGGCTGGTACAACACGAAGGTAATCTTCGCATCCGTCGATGGATGGACCGCAATTTCCCAACGTACACCCTGAACGCAACCTAGCACCGTCCGCAACGAGTTTTGATCGTTCGCCGAGACGGTTTGTTGACGATCCAATACCGCAGGTCTTCCTGCGGTTTTTTTTTGAGCTCGCCGAAGTAGCTCGGTTCAAGACGAACCACCGGGCCAACGGGCCAGATCGAACAACAGGCCCGTGCCGCGATCCCAAATTCGCAGATGTTGATACCATAGAGACCCTGGATCCGCTTTCGGTACGTTGAGGAGAGATCGAGTGCCCAAGATTGCTCTGTTGTTCCCGGGCCAAGGTGCCCAAACGGTTGGAATGGGAAGCGGCTTGCTCGCGCGCAGCGAGCGGGCTCGCGAACTGTTCGCCATCGCCTCCGGCATCCTCGGAT
>JBKCUI010000052.1:0-14877 GCA_046318495.1 Pirellula sp.
CCGCTCGCCCGGCGCCTCCCCCTCCCGGTTGTAGGACGCGCCGCGGCTCACCGTGTGGACAACTAGCAATCACTCGAGAGAATCGAGATTCCAGTCGCTAATTGGACGATCTAGCCCCGTTCCCTCCGACATCGGCGGAGCATCGGCCGACCGCTCGCGCACCGGCACCACCACCAACCGCCCCACGTCCAACCTGGTCACCCGTACCGATTGCCCCAACTCAATCGGTCCCGACTCGCTGACCGCCTCAAACAGCCGCTCGCCGATGCGAACATTGCCATGGGGCAAAAACTCGGTTTCCGCGACTCCCATCTCCCCGATCCACCGCTTGGGATCTTCACTGGCAGCATCCGACCACATAAACTCGCCGGCCTTTTCCGGCACGGTGATCATCCGCTTGCCAAACGGCGTGCGAGGCCAAATCACCAACAAGGCGAAAAGCATGAAGGGAATCAACCCCAACGTCGCGATCAGCATCCATATGCCGCTGACCGGACTGTGACGAAACGCAAACACCACGGCGCCAAACCCCAAGATCGCGGTCACCGCAACCAGCACGCCACCGGTGGGAATCATCAAATCGATCGCGAACACGACCAATGCAGCAACAAACAGAAACAACGCAATCGCCAGTGCGGTCATGGTGAGTTCATCCCAAAATCCCTAAACGCATGGACTACGATTTCCTAGGCAGCCCGCCGGATAGCTTTCAGCAAACTCCATCCGAAGCGCACTGCATGAGCGAGGATGCCGTCTGGACGGAAACGGTGCTTCCATCCAACGCCCCCCACGCGACGCCGATATCAAGACGATGGCTCGTATCCGAGATTCGGCGACAACCACCGTTCGACATCCCGAACCGACATCTGCTTGCGCTTTGCATAATCTTCGACTTGATCCTTGGTGATTCGGTCGACGGCAAAGTACCTGGACTCCGGGTGCGCAAAGTAGAAACCGCTAACGCTCGCCGCAGGCCACATCGCACACGACTCGGTCAATCGAACGCCGATCTGCTTTTCAGCATCCAGCATGCGGAACAAAATCTGCTTCTCGGTGTGATCCGGGCACGCTGGATACCCTGGCGCAGGCCGGATGCCTCGGTACTCTTCCTCGATGAGTTGCTCGTTGCTCAACGTCTCCTCGATGCCATACCCCCAGTCCAATCTCGCTTGCTCATGCAACATCTCTGCAAACGCTTCCGCCAAGCGATCCGCGATCGCCTTGATCATGATCGCTGAGTAATCGTCGTGTTTGTCTTCAAACTGCTTGGCCAATTCGTCTGCGCCATGTCCAGCCGTGACCACGAACGCCCCAAGATAATCGCGGCGACCTGAATCGACCGGTGCGACATAATCCGCCAAGGAACGGAAATCGGTTTGGCCCTTGCGCTCCCACTGCTGTCGGAGGAAGTGATATCGCACCAACTCGGTGCTTCGCGATTCATCGGTGTACAAGATCACATCGTCCCCGTCCGATGCGGCTGGCCAAAATCCATACACGGCATCCGCCCGCAGTTGCCTTTGCGCGATGCAATCAAAGAGCATCTTGTTGGCGTCGTCGAACAACTTCTTGGCTTCGACTCCCACTACATCATCGCTGAAGATCTTGGGGTACTTGCCCCGCAACTCCCACGCCATGAAGAAGGGCGACCAATCGATGTACTTGGAGATCCGATCGAGCGAGTACTCCGTCAGGACTCGCGTCCCCAGGAACTTCGGAGTGTCGATACGAACATTCTTCCAGTCGGTAGCGAAGCGTTTGGCCCGAGCCTCGGCATACGGTACCAACTTGATCTGCCGAGCTTCATAGCTGGCCCGCAGTTCCTCTTGTAGCTCCACATTGGTCTTCACGTACTTAGGCTTGAGCTCGGGATTGCACAGGGACTCGACCACCCCAACGCAGCGCGACGCATCGAGCACGTGCACGACCGGCTCCTTGTAATGAGGCGCGATCTTGACCGCCGTATGCTTGGCCGATGTCGTCGCCCCTCCGATGAGCAAAGGAATCTTGATGCCGGTCCGTTGCATCTCGCGAGCCACATGCGTCATCTCATCCAAGCTAGGGGTAATCAGCCCAGATAGTCCGATGATGTCCACCCCATGCTTGACGGCCTCTTCCAGGATCTTTTCGCACGAGCACATCACCCCCAGATCGATGACCTGATAGTTGTTGCACCCCAACACGACCCCGACGATGTTCTTGCCGATGTCGTGCACATCCCCCTTGACCGTAGCCATCAAGACCTTGCCGCGGAAGGCTTGCCCCTCCAAGCCCGCATCTTCTTTTTCCTTCTCCATGAACGGTTGCAAATAGCCAACCGCTTTCTTCATGACCCGCGCGCTCTTGACGACCTGAGGCAAAAACATCTTGCCCGCTCCGAACAGATCGCCCACCACGCTCATGCCCGACATCAGCGGGCCTTCGATGACTTCCAAACATCGCTTGCAACTTTGACGCGCCTCTTCGGTATCGATCTCGATGTACTTGTCGATGCCGTGGATCAAGGCATGCTTGAGTCGCTCGCGCACCGGCTTTTCGCGCCACTCCAGGTTCTCCCCAGCACCCTTCTTCGTGCCAGCACCCTTGAACGACTCAGCCAATGCCAACAGTCGATCGGTGGCATCCGCGCGACGATTGAGCAACACATCTTCGACATGTTCGAGCAGCTCTTTCGGGATGTCTTCGTAAACGGCCAACTGCCCCGCATTCACAATCCCCATGTCCATGCCCGCTTGGATGGCGTGGTATAGGAACGCCGAATGCATGGCTTCGCGAACCACATCGTTGCCGCGGAAAGAAAAGCTGATGTTGCTGACGCCACCCGAGATGCGCGCACCAGGACACTCCTGGCGGATCCGTCGGCAAGCTTCGATGAAGTTCACGGCATAGTCGTTGTGCTCGTCGATCCCGGTCGCGACCGTCAAGATATTCGGATCGAAGATAATGTCTTGCGGCGGAAACGCGAGCTTCTCGACCAATAGCCCGTAAGCCCGTTTGCAGATGCGCACCTTTTCCGACGTCGAAGTGGCTTGGCCTTGTTCATCAAACGCCATCACCACCACCGCCGCGCCGTATTGCTGAATCAACCGCGCACGCCGAAGGAACTCATCCTCACCATCTTTCAAGCTGATGCTGTTGACGATGGCTTTCCCTTGAACGTTCTGCAACCCCGCCAACAACACTTCCCACTTGGAAGAATCGATCATCACGGGCACCGCAGCTGCAACCGAATCCCCGGCCAACAACCGCAAAAAGCGGGTCATTGCAGCCACGCCATCCAGCAACGCATCGTCCATGTTCACGTCGATGATCGTGGCGCCGTTCTGCACCTGCTGCCGCGCGACTTCGACGGCTTCTTCGTACTTGTCGTTGCGAATCAAATTCGCGAAGGCCTTCGAGCCGGTCACGTTGGTACGTTCGCCCACCATTGTGAACTGCGTCTCGGGACGAAGCGTCGTGGCTTCCTGTCCGCTCAACCGAGTCCAAACGATTGGCTCTGGCTCCTGCCGAGGACGCAGCTTGGCGATCCGGTTGGAAATCGCCCGGATGTGATCCGGATTGGATCCGCAACACCCACCGACGATGTTCAACCAACCATTGCTGGCGAAATCCTCGATGTAGTCGGCCATCTTCTCCGGAGTCAGGTCGTACTCGCCCATGGCATTGGGCAACCCCGCATTCGGGTGACACGAGATGCCGGCGCTGCTGACCCTCGCTAATTCTTCGACGTGCGGTCGCATGATATCGGGGCCCAAAGCGCAATTCATGCCTACGGTCATCATCGGAAAATGGCTGACAGCGTTCCAAAACGCTTCGACCGTTTGCCCGCTGACAAAGGTGCGTCCCCCGCGATCAAACGTTCCGCTTACCATCACCGGAATGCGGCGCCCGGACTCGGAAAAGTATTCGCTGATGGCGTACAAACAAGCCTTCAGATTGAGCGTGTCGATTGCGGTTTCGGGCAACAGCAGATCGGCCCCGGCTTCGACCAAATGCGCTACTTGATCCTTGTAATTGGCGACCATCTGCAAATAGTCGACATCGCGCGCCGCGGCATCGTCCACCTTGGTGCTGATCGCAAGCTGTTTGGTCGTTGGCCCGATACTGCCAGCCACGTAACGCGGGCGCGAAGGATCGATCTTCAAGTAACGATCGATGGCCTTGCGAGCGCAATCCACCGCCGCATAGTTCAACTCGCGAATCAACTCCGAGGGCAACTCCATCTCCTCCATCCCAATCGGGGAGGCACCAAAGGAGTTGGTTTCGACAATGTCCGCGCCGGCTTGCAAGTACTGAAAATGAATATCCGAGATGTCGTCGGGCCGGGTCAAGCAAAGGATGTCGCTGAATCGAACCAAATCCTTGTGGTGATTCGCGAATCGTTTTCCTCGAACAGCCTCTTCGTCCAACTTCAATCGCTGGATCATCGTTCCCATCGCGCCGTCGAGAATATGAATGCGCTCGCGAATGCGACCGGGCAGTTCCAGGAATGTGTCGTTACGACGTAGCATAATGACTCCGAAAGGATCCAAAGAAACGGCGTCCAAGCATTCGACGCTCGCTATTCAAGAACCAAGGCGATTCACCATCCAGTACCGGCTCGTCCATCACTGGCACATCCGTCACTGGCGCATTTCGCAATGGCACACTCCACACTGGCGGAGTGTTTTCCACGCACACACTTCCGGTGCAAGTTCAGTCGGCAAGCGCCTGCTTGAATACCCCTTAGCATACCGCAACGAACTGGAATTGATTAGTCTCAAGCAACGCATTTGAGACTACATTCCGCATTCCCGAAAGGAACCGCTCCAGCTATTCCGATTCCTTTACCCACGAGGAATTCGCTGCGGCGCAGCCACGAATGGCCAATGCCCCCAAGAGACTCCATTACCGAGGGAATTCCTTGGGGACGCCCGTCGCGCAACAAAAAACGCCGGCGATCAAGCCGGCGTCACTTTGCATCGAAATCGCGGTCCGCTCAAAGAGCTGCAATCCAACGACTAGCCTTCGAACGAAGGCTTGCTGGCCTTCTTCGAAACGCGATCGTTCTTGCCCACGAACTCAAGGATGGCTCGGGTACCCGCATCGCCAACTCGAGGCTTGGCCAAACGCATGATCCGGGTGTATCCGCCTGGACGATCGGTGAACCGCGGCGCGACCTTGTCGAACAAGATACGAACGGCTTGCTTATCGCCCAACATCGACAACGCACGCCGGCGAGCATTCACACCAGGAGCCCGCGCATCGCACCATTGACGCCATGCATCGCTTTTGCGCCATTGCTTCCACTCTTCGGTCCCGCGTTCTGCCTTGGTAGCAAACGGAACCGCTGCAGCTTCTGCAGCCAATCCCTTGCGAGCCAAGGTAATGCACTTCTCGACGATCGGGCGAATTTCCTTCGCCTTTTCCAGCGTCGTGATGATACGACCTGGGACCTTGGGAGCATTCGTCTCCAACTCGGTCGTATCACGCTCGGTCAGGAAAATCGCCGAGGCCAAATTCTTGAACAACGCCTTGCGGTGCGATGGGCTCCGACCCAGAACGCGGCCTTTGCGTAAGTGTCTCATGATTATCGGTCCAACAAAAAATCAGGGATCAAACTCAAATACTTTAGTGCTATCGCTTAGCGCATCGACGAGGGGATACGCATCCCCAGATGCAATCCGATAGCGGACAGCTTTTCTCGAACTTCGGTCAACGTGGTCTCACCGAAATTGCGAACTTCCAGCAATTGGTCCTCGGTTCGTTGCACCAGATCGCGAACGTAACGAACGCCTTCGCTCTCCAAGCAATTGTTGGCTCGCACCGACAACTTCAAATCGCTGACCAACATGTTCAACTTCGACTCCAATTGAGCCTCGGCGCTTCCGGGACCACCGCGGGCAACGGCGTGCACTTGGCGACCCAGCTCGCTCGATTGAACGAACGGGTTCAAGTGCTTGCGAAGGATCTTCGCCCCTTCAACCATCGCCAATTCCGGTTGCAGCGAACCATCGGTCCAGATCTCGATGATCAATCGGTCGTAGTTCGTCTTTTGACCCACGCGAGTTTCTTCGACGGTGTATCGAACGCGAACCACCGGGCTGTAAACCGCATCGACGGGGATAATGCCGATCTCGTGATCGCCCGCGCTGTGCTCGGACGAAGGCACGTATCCGCGACCGTTCTCAACGACCATTTCCATCATGAACTCGGCATCGCCGGTCAAGGTCGCAATCACATGGTCCTTGTTGATGATCTCTACGTCCGAATCGGTTTGGACGTCGGCACCGGTGATCTGCCCAGCCTTGTTCCGCATGACCGTCAACACGCGAGTGTTCTCGCTGTGGTTCTTCACCACCAACGACTTGACGTTGAGCACGATTTCCGTGACGTCTTCGAGCACGTTGGGAATCGAGCTGAATTCGTGCTGCGCACCGCGGATCTTGATCTGGGTGATCGCGCTGCCTTCGAGACTCGACAGCAACACGCGACGCAAGCTGTTTCCAATCGTCGCCCCGAATCCGCGCTCGAACGGCTCCGCCGTGAACTTCCCGTAGGTAGGACTCAGCGTTGCTCGATCCACGCTTACTTGATTCGGCAACTCTAATCCGCGCCAACGAACGTGCATAGTTTTGACTCCAAGAATGTATTCAGCCAACCAAGTTGTTTCAGCCTGAAACCAGGGGGGCGATGCGAACCTCACAACGACCTCCGCCGATCTCAAAATCCACTACACACGGCGACGCTTGCGAGGACGGCAACCGTTGTGGGGAATCGGGGTCGTATCTTCGATCTGCTTGACCGAAATCCCAGCGGCTTGCAACGCGGTGATCGCGGATTCGCGTCCGGAACCCGGACCCTTCACGCGGACCTCGATCTCCTTCACACCGTACTTGGCAGCCTTTTCAGCCGCTTGCTGGGCAGCCATCTGACCGGCAAACGGCGTGCTCTTTCGGGAGCCTTTGAACCCGCATGTCCCAGCGCTCGCCCAGCACAGCGTGTCGCCGCGCGTATCGGTGATGGTCACGTGCGTGTTGTTGAAAGTCGCCTTGATGAATGCGATCGCGGAGGTGACGTTGCGTCGAACCTTGCGACGCTTGTTGTTCGCATCTTGTTTGGTCTGTTGTTTCGCCACGATTGTGTACTTGGTTTCTCTGTCAGTAGATTTGCGTCAGTAGATTTGCTTTGACTCGGGTTTCAAGAACCAACCTTGATCCTCGAACCACCCCAACCGGGCCTCCCTGCAATCCTAGGCAGCACTGAAGCCCTCGTCGTGTTCAGATGTGCGACCGCGAGCTAGCCTCGCAACGCACCGAAGATCAGGACTATCGCAAGTCCTTGACCCCCTTCTTGCCCGCCACCGTCTTGCGAGGACCCTTTCTGGTCCGCGCATTGGTTCGCGTGCGTTGGCCTCGAACCGGCAAACCAAGCTTGTGTCGCATACCGCGATAACACTTGATTTCGCGCAGACGATGGATCGATTGACCAATCTGACGGCGCAGTGGGCCTTCGACCGTGTAATCACGCTCGAGCAAACTCGCCAAACGACTCAATTCGTCTTCGTCCAACTCGCGGGCTTTTTTGGTTGGGTTGATCTTGGTTTTCACACAAGCTTCCCGCGCAATCGTCGGCCCAACGCCGTACAGGTACTGAAGCGAATAAACGACTTGCTTGTCGTTGGGAATGTCGACACCGAGAAGACGCGGCATACGTGCCTACTCCTAAACCTTTACCCGACTGGGACTTACAAAACCGCAATACCAATGGTTCGGACCCGCCAATGGACCCGGAGACCCAAGCCGTTGGGTCTGCGAAGCCCAAAAGTGTACCGACCACCCCCGAACCTCTGCAAGGCTTAATTGATGGCTTTGGCACGCTTTTTTCTACGCGATTCCTGGGTTTCCAAGGTTTGCAGGGTTTTGCCCTACCGTCTCGCTCCCAGAGGCCGCCATGCCCGGTTCCCGTAGTAACGGCTGGCCGGCTCCGGATCAAGAATCCGGCTCGGATTTCCGACAAAATCGCTCGTCATTGCATTCGAAAGGAAAATCGCCAATGACAGCATTTTCGCACCCCTCGCAACCCCGATGTTTCGGTGCTCCGAGCCGGTTACGAACTGCTCGACTGCGAATTCGACGATGTGAAAAAAAGGGTCACGGGAAATGGATGTCTCGACACTTGAGTCCGGCCGATTCTCCATGCGTCAAGCCAAAGAACTGGTCCGGGATCTTCAACAACCGATAGCCTGGATTTACTGGACCGACTTTCTCGCCACGATTCTCGCCGGCCACGCTCTGTTCGCCCTGAACGCGAACAGCCACCGCTGGCTGACCGCGGCACCTGCCCCGCTCGCAATCGCCACCAAGCTGGCCCTCTTCGCTGCGACCATCTTGCTGTTCTTGCGAGCAGCCATGTTCACGCACGAATTGGTGCACTTGCCCAAACAAGGCTGGACGGCATTCCGAATCGCTTGGAACCTGCTCTGCGGCATCCCCTTCCTCATCCCCTCCTTCACCTACTACCCCCACATCGATCACCATCGCCGAAAATCCTACGCGACCGAGGACGACGGCGAATACCTGAACCTCAGCCATCAGCCCCCTCGCGCCATCGTTCTGTACATGCTGGCGATCGTCATCACCCCGAGCGTAGGCTTGGCCCGGTTTGCCATCCTCTCACCGATTTGTTGGGTGTTGCCACACGTGCGACACTGGACCTTTACGCACGCCTCCACCATGGTGATGGATATCACCTACCGACGCCCCGAAGCGGCCCGCCGCGTGATGCGGATTGTGCTGCTCCAAGAAGCGGCTTGCTTTGCCGTTTGCGTGTATCTATTGCTGCACGGATGGTTCTGGACAGGCCCCGGAATCGATCCGCTCTGGACGCACGCCTATGCGGTCAGCCTGGGACTGATTTTCCTCAACAATGTCCGCACGCTCGGATCGCACCGCTGGACCGGCCCCGGTTCGGAATTGACCTTTGAAGAACAACTGCTCGACTCGTGCGACTACCCCTACCGCCCTTGGCTCACCGAACTGTGGGGCCCCACCGGAACGCGCTACCACGCCACCCATCACTTGTTCCCAGGCATCCCCTACCACAATCTGGGAATCGCGCATCGCCGTTTGATGGCCGGCCTTCCCGAAAACAGCATCTATCGCGAAACAGTCCGCGTAAGTTTGCTCCGTGAAATCGCAGCCCTCTGGAAACGCAGCGCTCAATGTGCCGCGGCAGAACACAACTCCGAGCCCGCCACAATTCTGCCTTTCCGTCAAACCAAGCCGTCGCAGCAATTGCAGGAAAGGCACTCGCGCGCGGCCTAGCGGCGCAATCGCTCCCTCGCTTCAAGTCATCCACTTGAGTAGCCAGAAACGACAAAGGACATCCGATGAAGCCGGATGTCCTTTGCGTTACTTCGATTCCAACCGTTGCATCGACGCAATGGTTACCAGATGCGAACCCGCTTGCTGGGCTCGATGTACATCGCATCTCCTGGCTTAACGCCAAAGGCCTCGTAGAACGCATCGAGATTGGAAACAATCCCATTGCAGCGGTACTGACTCGGAGAGTGCGGGTCGGTCTTCAAACGCTTGGCCATCTCCGCATCGCGGTACTTGCGTCGCCAGACTTGCGCCCAACCGATAAAGAACCGTTGCTCGCCGGTCAATCCATCGATCACCGGCGAGGGCTTGCCCCCGAGCGAAATCTTGTACGCGGTGTATGCCACACTCAATCCGCCCAAGTCCCCGATGTTTTCCCCAAGGGTGAATTTGCCATTGAGGTTCTTGCCAGGCAACGGTTGGTACTGGTCGTACTGGGCAACCAACTGCTGCGATCGCTTTTCGAACTCCTTTGCATCGTTCTCGGTCCACCAGTTACGCAGATTCCCATTCCCGTCGTACTTGCTCCCCGAGTCGTCGAAGCCATGGCTGATCTCATGCCCGATCACCGCTCCGATCGCGCCGTAATTGACCGCGTCGTCGGCTTCGAGATTGAAGAACGGCGGTTGCAAAATCGCCGCAGGGAACACGATCTCATTCATCGTCGGGTTGTAGTACGCATTGACCGTTTGTGGTGGCATGAACCACTCCGTTCGATCGATCGGCTTGCCGAGCTTGTTCAATGCATACACATGCTCGAACTCAGCGATGCGTCCCAAATTGCCTACGATGTCGGCCGGTTCGGTCACCACCGACGAGTAATCCTTCCAACGATCCGGGTATCCGATTTTCGGAGTGAACGATGCGAGCTTGGCCTGTGCTTGCTGCTTGGTCCCCACCCCCATCCACTCCAATTGGTCGATGCGTTGCTCAAACGCTTTGAGCAAATTACCGACCAACTCATTCATCCGCTCTTTGGCTCGCGGAGAGAAGTTCTTCTCAACATACAGTTGCCCGACGGGCATGCCCAACATGGCATTGCACGCATCGACCCCTCGCCTCCATAGCGGCTGCTGCTCGGGGATCCCGCTTAGCTTCTTTTGATGGAACTCGAAATGCTTCTTCTCCAGTTCCTCCGAAAGAACCGGGGCGTACGTGTCGATCGTCTGAAACGCCAAATACGCCTTCAAGACATCGAGCGACTCGCTCTTCAATCGTTCCTGTGCACCCGCAAAGAAGCTCGGCTCGCCGACGATGATTTCACGCACTTCGCTCACGCCGGCCGCCTTGGCGTACTCGGGCCAATTCAAATCCGGATGGTCGCTGACGAACTTCGATGCGTCGACTTTGTTGTAGGTCTTGATCGGATCGCGTCGATCGACCTTGTCCCACTGCGCTTGCGCAAAGCCTTTTTCCAACGCCAAGATGGCAACTGCGGAATCCGCTGGCTTATCCCAACCGACTGTCTTGAGAAGATCCTCGATGAAGAGCCGATAGGCATCTAGGATTTCCTTGTAGTCCGGTTGATCGAGCAAGTAATAATCGCGGTCCGGCAAAGTTGTCCCGTCTTGTCCGACATACAGCGCGTATTGGTCGGAACGTCGAGCATCGACATCGACGCCAGCACCCCAAAAGCTCGCGACTCCACGTCGCGATAGCTTGCCAGCCAACGCGATCAATTCGGGTTTCGTCTTGACCGCGCGGATCTCGTCGAGCATCCCAGCGATCGGACGCCATCCCGCAGCATTTCTTGCCGGGACATCGGTGTACGATCGGTAGAAGTTCCCCAGTTGCCTTGCGCCGGCCGAAGCGGATTCGGAACGGCTGGCGTTCTCGATCAACTCGCGAATCGCCCCTTTGGCTTCGATGTCCAAAATCGTAAACGAACCGTAGTTCGATTGATCCGATGGGATATCCGTGGTGTCCAACCATTGCTCGTTCACGTAACGAAAGAAGTCATCGCCGGGCTTGAGCTGGGGGCTAAAGCCGCTTTTCTCGACCCCCGATACCAACCCTCGGGCATTGGTCGATTCCTGAGCCAAAGCAGAACTCGCGAAGCACCCGATGGCCGCACACGCCATCCACCCCGCGCCTCGAACCCTTGCTGAAAAGTCCCGCCGGTAACTGCCAATCCGTCGCTTCGTCATAAATTCTCTCGGTTCATTGCCAGGAAGCCATGGGTTCCAGGAACCGAGACTCGCACGGATTGCGGCCAACCGATCCCCGGAACGCAAACACGGGCACATGACGCGATTCGGAGCGATTGATGTTCCCATCCGCGCATCCGACCTCGTCTCCCATGCTGTTGCCCCCCGATTGTATCGATGCGGCGAAGCGATGCCACTAGCAAGCTTGATTCGATGCTTCCACGCGAAGACTGCGATCGCTCATCCGACCAGCCAGGCAGTGCCGTCTCAAAGTGTCGAACCGATCGGATCCGTATCTCGGGAAGGGGCGGCCACCCACAACACCGCCAAACCCACCCAAAGGATCAGTGGGATTGCGACCAACAACCATCCGCATGCTCCCTCCAGCAACGCCAGACGCGGACTGAGCGGCTGGTTGATCCCCATGACGACATTGTCCGACGTCGAATGCAAGATTTCCAAGTAACGATCGATGACCGGATCGGTGCATCCGACGCGCTGCAACAGCCTGCGCACCCCTTGCCCGGTGCCGGTCTCCAATTGCGCCACGCCTACGCCATAGGTCACGCCATAGTCTGGATCGGCGGTGTACCACTTGCCATTGGCCTTCACTTCCAAAACGACATGCCCACCCAACCCCACAATACGCGTCGGCAATCGGGCCTGCCGAAACATCCGCTGCAATGCCGCCACCCGCTCCGAGCAATCTCCTTGCTGTCCGGCGATGATCCGCTCTGGCGATTGCGTTCTCGCCATCGGGGGATACATCACCCCCAGACTCGCTTGCACCCAATTCTCTGTCCAGCCAACCCGACGCTCGATGCTATGTTTGGTCGTCGCATGCACAAAACTACAAGCCCGCGAGACCGAGTAAGCCGGTTGGTCTGCCAGGATCGCCGTCATCTCGCGATACGCATTCACGCGAGCCCGCTGCGGCGGCGTCTGGCTGGCCATGGGAATCAACGCACCCAGCGTGGTCAGCGATGCCAAGCCGGCAATCAGCGCTCCAAGCATCCAACGCAGTCGATTTGCGGTTCCCATGAGCCCGTCCCATTGCATGCATGAACGTGGCTCTCCCCCAAACGGAAACCTGCAACGGCCCGCCGGTCGATAGGTGAACGCAACGTCCCCGTAGAAACGAAACGCCTCACCAGCAATGCTTGATGGCCTCGACCTCTAGTTCCGATGAATCCGACGAAGGCCTCTGCCCGCCGCGACGGATTCCCGGAAGATCTCCTCGGACCGCTTGCGACGTCCCTCGGATGGATCGTAAACTAATGGCAGCCATTTCCCCCCAACTTACAGCGCGGGAGGCATTGGTTAGAACCGCAGGAGAGCCAACATCTTTCTTGCGGTTCGCTTTTTTGAATTCCAACATCCACCGGCCCAAGCATGTCGATTGCAATCCTGCCAAGGGAACCTTGAAGGGAATCGCCGAACGGGCTTTGAGCGTGTGGATGCGTCGATCGTGTTGAACTCAGGATCCGGGTACAAGTTTCGACAATACCGAGAAAAACGCTGGGAATATCGTTTTTGAAAACTTCCCAGGCCCCTCTGGCGTCGCGTTGACACACCTGCCCGGCACAATGCGCATCAGCTTGCACTTCAGCCCGTCATTGTGTCGTAGAAAAACGACAGTCCCCCGCAAGGCCGCAGCACGGTTATGCTAGATGCGTCCCCGTCGCTGGAAGGGTATCCCGGCGCGTTGTGGGAACCGGGCCGCGGTGCAATCGACTCCGATCGCTTCGAATCTCGCTCGGGTGAAACGCACCCCTGAATTCTTCAATCCGCATGGACGCTCGCTGGCTGGAAACCTTTCAAGACTTCGGTCCCGACGCGTTCTTGTCGCATCCCACGTTGCAGACCTTCGTCGGTCCGTTGCAGCGCATCGATTCGACCTCCGAATCGCCGGAAGCCTGTCGACACCAACTCAAGCAATCGGTGTTGCAGCACGTTCCAAAAGTGCCCGGCGTCTATGGCATGCTCGATGTTTCGGGGCGTCTGATCTACGTCGGCAAATCGAAGCTGCTTCGCAATCGATTGCTCAGCTACTTTTTGCCGGGAAACCAAGAAGACAAATCGGGACGCATTGTGGAGCACTCGCGCTCCATCGTTTGGGAACCGCAACCCAATGAATTTGCCGCGCTGCTCCGAGAGCAAACCCTCATACGTCGTTGGCAACCACGCCTCAACGTCGTCGGCATGCCCAACCGTCAGCAATCCGCTTACCTTTGTTTGGGTCGCGGTCCTGCCCAACAGTTCTATATCACGCGCCAATGGGATCCAGCCGCCACGTGTTGTCGCGGTCCGTTTTTTGGAGCCGGCAATTTGTTTCGAGCCGTCGAATTGCTCAATCGATTGTTTTTGCTGCGCGATTGCAGCCCGAAAACGACCATCCACTTGAGCGATCAACTCACCCTCTTTCCGCTCGAGTCGAGAGCCGGTTGCTTGCGCGCTGAAATCGGGAATTGCTTGGCTCCGTGCCAACTGAACATCTCCAGACGGGCTTACGAAGACCAAGAAGCATTGGCCATACGTTTCCTATCCGGTGAACCGAGCGACGGATTGGACAAACTCGAACTGGAGATGCAACGCGCGGCGGCCGGATGCCACTACGAGCGCGCTGCGAGACTGCGCGAAGACTTGAGAATCCTTCGCTGGCTTACCAAAAAACTCCAGCAGCAGCGTTCGGCCAGCGAAAATCCACCGAGCATCTACTGGGAGCCTTCGCCGGTTTTCCCGGGCGCGCGCGGCATCCTTTACTTGCTTCGCAACGGGGGAGTTCAAACGTCCGTCGCTTGTCCGACCGATGCAAACCATTGGCCAATCATCCGCGAAGCGATCGGGCAGTGGTTTACCTCGCACGAACGAATGGATGCTAGGCTCAGTCGCACGTCAGACTCTCTCGGCCTGGTGACGGCTTGGTTTCAGAAGCACAAGAAACTCAAGCGTTACCTTCTCCCCGTTCTCGATCCAAGCATCCTCGATGCCCCTTGGGAGGATTGGGACGCACGCTGGGTGATGACCGATGACGACACCCAAGACGAAGCCCCCAACGACGGTGTGAACCAAGAGGACCAACCGTCGAACTCGCCTAGTCACAAGCCCGAGTTGCCGCCCGATCCCGCAGATTGAACGTAACCGCAGTGGCGTTGCCCAACCAGGCTTGCTTTATCTAACCGGGAGGGCGAGGCTCCTGCCGAGCCAAACCGCGTCCAACAGTGAGCAACCAGGACAGGCACCGTCGCCTATCACCAATGCCAGCATTTCTGAGTCCAAATAAGTGGCTGGCACCTATCGACCGGGAGGTCGCTATCCAACCGGGAGGGCGAGGCTCCTGCCGAGCCTAACCGTGTCCACCCATGAGC
>JBKCUI010000053.1:0-2198 GCA_046318495.1 Pirellula sp.
CGTAAAGGCGGGTCTTGAGAACCCGGATGGCCTTGGCCAAGTTCTTGTGCTGGCTCTTTTCGTCTTGGCACTGGACCACGATGCCGGTTTCCAGGTGGGTCAGACGGATGGCCGATTCGGTTTTGTTGACGTGCTGACCGCCGGGACCGGACGCGCAGAACTTGTCGAGGCGATAGTCTTCCGGCTTGAGATCGATTTCGATGTCTTCGGGCTCGGGCATCACGGCCACGGTGGCTGCGGACGTATGGATGCGGCCTTGGGCTTCGGTTTCGGGACCGCGCTGAACGCGGTGGCCACCGCTTTCAAATTGCAGTTCGCGGTACGCACCATCGCCTTCGATCGAGAGAATGATTTCTTTGAAGCCGCCGCGTTCGCTGGGACTGGAGTCCATGATCTCCACTTTCCAGCCTCGGATTTCGGCGTAGCGTCGATACATCTCGAACAAGTCGCGAGCGAACAGGGCGGCTTCTTCGCCGCCGGTTCCGGCGCGAACTTCTAGGACGCAGCGCGTACGGTTGGCATCTTCGCCACCGACGGAGAGTTCGAGCAGTTCATCCCAAATCTTCTCGCGTTCGGCTTTGATCTGGGTCGACTCCTCTTCTGCCATTTGCCGTTCATCGGCGTCTTCGGACGCGAGCATCGGCGCGAGATCCTTGAGATCGTCGGAGAGCTTCTTGTAGCGGCGATATTTGTTTGCGACCTTCGACAAGCCGCCATGCTCGCGCATGATGGTGGCCATGTTGCCCGACTCGCCTTGCAGGACTTGCGGGTCGGACATCATCTGTTCGAGCTCGCTGAATCGAGCCAAGGATTGCTCGAGCTGTTCACGGATTTTCATGGGGATGCCGAGGGTGTGGTAGAAGGAACGAGAGAGGAAACGAGGTGGTTGGTCGTTGAAAAGTGCTGGCCGATGCCCGGTGCGAGAGCCGAGGATGGCTCTGAGATGGCTTTGCGTCCGTGCAAAAAAAAACGCTGCAAGCTGGCACAACGGCAATCTTGCAGCGCACTGAATTTGGATTGCCATCGACGCTGGGCTTGAGATCCAGCCAAACGATCGATGGAGAAGCTACTTCTTCTTGGCGGCAGGCTTCTTTTGGTTTTGCAAACTGGCGTAGGTACCAGCAGCGAACTTGTTCT
This sequence comes from Pirellula sp., assembly GCA_046318495.1. Classification (GTDB taxonomy): domain Bacteria; phylum Planctomycetota; class Planctomycetia; order Pirellulales; family Pirellulaceae; genus JBKCUI01. The sequence continues at coordinate 1,138 of JBKCUI010000053.1, forward strand.
GGAACTTTTCGATACGTCCAGCGGTGTCGACGAACTTCAGTTTGCCCGTGTAAAACGGATGGCAAACGTTGCAAATGTCGACTTTGAGCTCTTTCCGCGTGCTGCGTGTGGTGAAGCTATTGCCGCAACCACAGGTGACTTGGGTCTCAAAATACTTGGGATGGATTCCGTCTTTCATGATCGATCTCTGTCGAATTCGAAGGGCCACAAACGGCCGAGGAGTGCGAATTGGTCCATGCAAATTCGCGAAAATAGAGCGAAAACGCCCCGTCGACCCGTTTTTCGAATCGGAAAATATACCGAATGCTGGCTCCGTGGCAACGTCAAACGGGGCAAACTCGCAGGCTGCCGCAGACTCTCTCGGCCGACTTAAAAACCACAGGGCTGAGCGCGGGAGAGTCCACGGCGCAGCGGGGCGGCGGCTCGGGGTATACTGAGGGATTACCGCGCCCCTAAAAAAAGCGGAGACCAGCTGGTTTTGCTCTCTTTTCTCCGATCGGCTTTCATGCAGCCCACCAACCGCCCGCCCCAAAACCAGTCGCGGACAGCCCTCGGCCAGCCTCCTGAATCTTCGGCGGAGCCCGAGGCGGGACGATCGCTGGCCAACGTGCCGTTGATCGGAGTCGCCGTCAACGCGTCGCTGGCCGGGCTGAAAATCCTGGCTGGGGTGTTCGGCAATTCGTATGCACTGATCGCCGACGGCATTGAATCGACCTCTGACATCGTCTCGTCGCTGGTGGTTTGGGGCGGTCTGCGTGTGGCTGGCACGCCCGCCGACGAAAAACATCCCTACGGTTACGGCAAAGCCGAAGCCTTGGCAGGTGTGGTCGCTTCGTTGGCGATCTTGATGGCCGCATGCCTGATCGCCGTGCAGAGCATTCGCGAAATCCTGACGCCGCACCATCTGCCCCACTGGTCGACGCTGCTGGTGCTGATCGTGGTGGTCTCAGTCAAGGAATCCTTAGCCCGCTGGACCGGCCAAATCGGACGGGACGCCGATAGCCTGTCGTTGCAAGCCGATGCGTGGCACCATCGCTCGGATGCGATATCGTCGGCAGCCG
>JBKCUI010000054.1:0-10434 GCA_046318495.1 Pirellula sp.
CAAACGCTTGATGGACCGCTTGCAGGAATCTCCTGGCGACGACTCCCTCTTGCAAGAAATCTTGACTCTCTCCGATTCTCCGATCGAACAGACCAAAGCGCTCGAACGGTTGATGGAATGGTGCGGCAATGATGCTCTGCGATTGAAGCGGCTATGCTCGCTCGCTGCCGATTTGCCGATCTTGGAACGGGACCAAGATCCATCCGAATTTGCACGATTGAAAAAGAGCATCGAGCGATGGGTCGAGCCGCGCCTCAAAATGGAAAATGCCCTTGCCAAAATCGAAGGGGCCGACGGTAGCGAGTGGCGAGCTCTCAAAGCTCGGCGCTTGCTGGCCCAAGGAGAAGTCGACCTGACACTGGGCTTTGAAGAGCTCGATGCAATCATTCACAGCTTGAAGATCCATCGACCGCTTTGGGTGACGACGCATGTTCTTGACGGCCTGCTCGCAGAACGCCGGCTCGAACCGCAGCTCGCAATCCAAGCCTTCCAGCATGCCGTTTCCCTCGGAGACGAGTCTCCCATTGTTTTCGAACGCTTGATTCGATGGATGCGATCCGAAGGCAGGGTCGATGAAGCTCGACAACTCATCGAACGCTTGACGGAAAAAGGCACCCAATCCCAACTGATCGCTGCAGCGGCCATGGAACTCGCCTTGCCCGATCAAAACAGGTTGATGGAGCTGGCCAAACTCGGTATCGATTCTCGCCCCAAAGATCCGATGGCTTGGGTGTGGTATGCACAAGTTTTGGACGCGCAAACGCGATTGCTCGACACCGAGCAACGCAACGCCAGCATGCGCACGATCGAAGACGCATTCCAGCGGGCCGAATCGCTTTCGGAAGGGCGCGAAGTGCGTGTCTTCAACGCGATGTACGAGTACCTCACGACGACTGGACAGACCGCGAAAGTCGAGGAAATGCTCGAGCGCATCCGCACGTCCAACGCGTTACCGAGCAACATCCAATTGCTCTTCTTGGCGATCGCCAAGCATGCGGAAGGGGAACTGGACATCGCCGAGTCGTACTACCGCTTGGCGCTTCGGAACGGTGGTGAACCTCGCGAAATCGGGCCGATGTTGAGCAAGCTGCTTTTGCAACAAGGCAAGGTGGATGCATGCATCGATGAGCTCGACAAGCTGCTCCAAAATGATCCCCAAGACACCCGCACACGCGAATCGATTGCCATTGCGCTCGCGTTGCGAGGCTCGCCAGCCGATTGGGAACGAATGATCAAACTCCTGACCGATCCACAAACCGCAAACACCGCGGAAGACCGCCGTGCCCTCTCCAAACTACTCACCAAGCGGGGACTGTCGGGCGATGTCGAACGAGCCAAAAACATTCTCGAAAACCTCGTTCTCGACCCGCGCCAGCGAACCCAGGAAGACTCCTTTCGCTTGGCGTCGATCTACACCAACCAAGCCAATGCGTGTCCCGATACGCCTGAGGGCCAATCCGAAAAGCAACGCTTGATGGGTCAAGCGAATCTGCAACTTCGCGAAGTGGCCATGAGCCCGAGCGCCAAGTCCGAGCACTTGGTCACATACGGCAATTTCCTGCTCGGCCAGGGCCAGAAACGGGAAGCCGACGATGTGTCCAAACGGCTCGCTCTGCAAGCTCCCAAGTCGGCGGATTCCATGCTGTTGAGAGCCCGCGTTCTGATGTCGATGGGCGAGCCCACGGAAGCCAGCCAGTTCATCCAAAGTTGGGCGCAGTCCCAGTTGGACGCTCTCCCCCAGAGTTCCAGCCCAGCCCTGCGAAATCAAATCCTCGCTCAAGCGTCCAATGCATTGTTTGCCATCGATGCCGCTACCGAAGCCGATCCTTGGTTGGACACGTTGCTGCAGCAAGACAGCCCGTTGCTGCTCAAACTCCTTTTCACCCTGTGCCAGTCTCCAGAGCCCCATATCCACAATCCAGCCTTCGATCGGTTCCTGGAAATCTTCGCGGCAAATCCAAACCGAGAACTGGCTTTTCGTGTCCTGCAGCTCTTGGCCAGCAATCGCTTTGTAGACGATCGGCTGAAAGCGGCCGAACGGTTGATCGTCCAATTCCAAGCCGATCACCCCGAGGACCCCGAGTACCCGATCTATCTGGCCGACTACTGGATCGCGCGCGAGCAATGGGATCGGGCGATCGCAGCGTTGAGAACGGGTATCGAGCTCGACCCCAAGAACGTCTTCGCCCTCAACAACCTCGCCAATCTGCTCGGAGAACGCCCCGAAAACACAGAGGAAGCGTTGCGAGTGATCGATCAAGCGATCGCGGTGGGAGGCAAACAGCCCAACCTGCTCGATTCCAAAGGGAGCATCTTGATCCAAGCCGGACGGTTCGCAGACGCCTGCATCGTCCTCGAGGAAGCCGCCACCAAAGGCGTCGATCCGCGTATCCTGCTGCATTGGTACATGGCGCTCCGCGGCGCAGGACAGCTTCCCGAAGCCGAAGCGCTCAAAGCAAAGATCGATCGGCAATCGCTGCGCGAAATGCTCCTTTCGCCCGCCGACCGCGCCGCGCTCGAAGAACTCTCTCGCTAATTCCGAGCACCGCGCAGATCACCTCTGGACCGCAGTAATGCGCACGCACCGCACGAAATACGATGACGCTCCGACTATCTAAGCACTCTTTCAAAACCAACGCAGACCACAACCCCTTAAAGTGACAACTAAGGGCGATAAAACCACATTGCCGATTCCTCCAACACAGCCCTCTGACGCGCAGTTTCATGCGCATTTTGCATGGCTCTAACAAAGCTCTGCAGATGCGAAAAACCTGGGAAATTATTGGCAAAATCGATGTACATTCGCAGTTGCCTACGCGCGTTTCGAAGATACAATCCCATGGCCAATCACACATGAGTACGCAGCCGACCCACACACACCTGCTGCGGAATAGTAAGCATAAAGTTATTCGTTCGAGAGTTCCAATTGGTTCGCTCTCGGTTTCATGGTCCTAGGATGATTTTGATGAAGATGTTTTGTTGGATGAAGACGGTGACCACCCTCGCGGTGGCGGTCGTGGCAATGGCGCAGGTGCCGGTTGCATGCCACGCAGGGCTTACGCGTATTTACTACGACAGCCAAACCAGCGGTGCAGATGCCGCATACGAAAATCAAGGCGGATGGCTGCAAAAAACGTACAACCTGCCCAATATCGTGCAGCCCGATGGAACGACCTCGAACACGGTCCTCCCCCAAGTCGAACGGACAGTTGCTCAGCTGGCTTTGAACAACGCAAACGGCCTGCACGTGCCCAATGGCTCAACGGGCATCCCTGGCCAGTCCTACTCCATCGCGGGTGGCGGCACGGGGACCGGTGTTCACTCCGCGTTGACCAATTCGTCGCCCATTGGAAACGATGGCGGTGCCTTCCAAGATTTCGTCCGCGGTACCGATAAAACGGTGACCTTCGAACTCAAGCGGACCGGCAACGTGGTCAGCTACAAGGTTGACGGACGCACTTGGACCTCCAGCAGTGAGGATTACTTTGGCGATGGCAATGCGCTGCAATTCCGGATTCGCTCGGTGAGCAACGTATCCCTGAAGTACAGCGACTTGGTATACTCCGATAGCAAGACGAACAAACAATCCATCGACGAAATCGATTCGGAAAAACCCAATGTGACCATCGCTCTGTTCGATGGAGTCGAAGGGGACTTCCGACTGACCGGTAAGTTCATCTACGACGCCACGAGCGGCCTGGGATCGACTGGCTGGAACACCCAGATCAAACTGCTGTCTCTCGGTGGCGGATTGGGCCCAACGCCTCCTGTCGTCCCAGAACCCGCCTCCATGGCGATCTTTGGCCTCCTCGGAGGCACCCTCGGTTGGTCCCGCTGGCGTCAACGCAAGAATCGCAGCTAGCTGGATGAAGTTTCAGTGAAGCTTTTCACTGCCAATCAGCATTCAATCAAGGCGAGTCGAAAGACTCGCCTTTTTTTAAGCGCTCACTCTCACATAAGAAGGGGGGCCCAACCGAGCCTCAATCGCCGTGCAAATTGCGCATGATACTACATTTAGCGCAACATCTAGCGCATTAAGCAGGCTCAGTTCGTATTGATGCCTTGAATCCTCCTCGCTGCATTACATCGTTCACAACTTTGCTCGGACGATTCTTCTCAAGCTGTGATAACCTCGCAATCGATACAGATCCAACACGGTTGGCATGCTTGGGCAAGCCGCGCTTCGTACGGTCGATTCTCCCTGGTTTTTCATTGTGCATCGGTGCGTCCTGTGATTGCAACCGTTGCATTCCATCGCTACACTTCGGCCACTTCGCAAGACGACCATGGTTCGCCGGTGCTTCTCTCATGCACCAGCCATGTCGCGTTGTGTTTCAGCGGTCGGATGTTCGTATCCAATTCATTGCATAATTAGGATGTCTCGCACGATGAGGGTGGATTCTGCTTTACGACTGCTGATGCAGTCTCTTCTTTTGGTCGCGGTCATGGCGACTTTTCCGTTAACAAGCCATGCAGGCTTGAAACAAGTCTACTACGCGGACACCAGCGACAAACCGGATGAAGCCTTTGAGTACCGAGGTGGCTGGCTTCAAAAACAGTACGAACTCAAAGACATCGTCACACCCGATGGCAAAGTCTCCGACACGGTCCTACCTCAAACCCAACGCTCGGTCGCGCAACTGGCGTTGGGCAGCCAGAACGGCCTGTTCGTTCCCGGCAAAGACTCCGGCATCCCAGGCGAACAATACGAAATCGCAGGGGGGGAAAAAGGAAGCGGAGTCCATACCGCGCTCACGAACTTCGATCCGATCAGTGAAAAAGGAAATGGTGGTGAAGCTGGCGGAAACTTCTCGGATTTCGTTGAAGGCGCCAGTCGCGAGGTCAAGTTCGAATTCCGCCGCGAAGATAGCCGCATGGTGTATGTCGTGAGCGACGGCAAAGAAGAAAAGAAATGGGTCTCGGATGCCAACGACTACTTCAAGGAATCCAATGCCTTGGCCCTTCGCCTGCAGTCGGCCTTCAATAGCCAACTGTACCTCAAGGACCTCGTCTACCGCGATGAGAAGTCCGACGAACAAAAGCTCGAAGACATCAAGACCGGGGATGGACGAACCGCCATCATGCTGCTCGAGGGCATCCTCGGCAACTTCAGCTTGACCGGTTACTTCGCCATCAATGGCGGCGACGCAAAGAACCCATGGAGTCAACAAATCATGGCTCTTACCCTTCCTGGAGGGGCAGGGGGCGGTGGCAACCAAGTCGTTCCCGAACCCACCTCGATCGCGATCGTCGGTCTCCTCTCAGGCGCTTTCGGTATCTTGCGCCGCCGCAAACGAGCCTAGTCTCGCAACGCTTCGCAACCACAAAACCCTGCAAGCCGGCGATTCCTTCGCCGGCTTGTTTCGTTTCTGGCCGTTACGTGAAGCCCCTCGCACCTAAAGAACTCGTTACACTGAGAGCATCGGGAGGGATAGGGAATCATCGCCCGCGAACGTTGCGACAGGATGGTCAAGCGCGCTCCTTCTCTGCTCTCATTCCCATGCTCGCCAAACTCAAGACCTATAGCCTCGTCGGGATCGAAGCGGTCCCCGTCGACGTGGAAGTCGACCTCTCTCCTTCCGCACTCCCCAAAATCGTGCTGGTCGGACTTCCCGAACAAGCCGTCCGCTTCGATCTACCGATCTCGTTGGGCATGCTGTTCGGCTCCAATAAACTGGTCTCCGACCGTCTCAACGACTACGCCGTCGTCGGTGAACCCTCCCTCGAAGTCGAAACGCGTGGGGTCAATGGCGCCTGATCCATGGTCATCGCTGCCGCCAAACAAGAAGGCATTCGCGGCTCGATCGTCCCGACCGCCAACACCCAAGGAGCCGCTGCCTTCCTGGCCTGGAGTAGGATGTTGGTAGCGCGTGCGACTGGCGATAATCTGGCTTCGCACCCTCGCCTCATTTCCGAACAGCTCAACGAACCAAATGAAAGATTCGACCTTCTTTGGGTGTCGCACCGCCGTCTATGAAATGGAGCTCGGATCCGGAGACGAGATTATAGGTGGATTCAGAGACCAGTACGGCATCGGACGCTGCGGCGTGTGCGATAGCACGTACTCGATCGACGGCTGCGCCCTGTAGGTGTTGGTTGCTCAAGTTGCAGGTACCGGTATGGACCCCGGCTCGCGTGTTCAAGTTGTGGCGGCCAGCTAACTCCACAATGGCATTGGCAGCATGGACTGCTCGAATCGGGCCGTCAAATGTAAGCAAGAGCTCGGATTGCGACAATTCCATGTTCTGCCCACGGAATAGTTGGGCCGTGCGTTGACACTGCTCATGGAATTGCTCTAGTTCCGATGCGCCGCGATCCAAGGCGATGAAGACGATGGTCGTCAGCACCTCATCGACCAATGGAGAATGCCGGCAGCCGGTGAGAAACTGCTCGATCTCGTCGACGATTGCGTCTGCATTGCCGACGAACGGAAGGTGGTCGTCACCAGGGAGAACAGAAAACTTGGCCCCCGGAATTCGCTCTGCCAGATAGCGGCCCTCCTCGACGAGCAAACAACGGTCGCCGCTACGGTGGAGGACAAGCGTTGGGACTTGGATACTGGACAGAATTGGACGAACATCGATTTGCGCATTCATCTTCGTCAGGGCGGCCGCAGCACCGGGGCTTGCACCCATCCGCAAGTACGACGCCCACCATTGACGAAACTCCGGATCGTTTGCTTTCGACGGGGCTCGAGTTTCGATGCCGACAGGCCCACCCCAGGTGTCGATGATCTCATCCAAAAATGCATCCCGCTGCTCTGCTGTTGGCCCCCATGGATAGTCCGTAGCCCACAAACGTCGGGCATAGGAACCGATCATGATCAGTGCAATCGTCTTCTGTGGATAGGTAGCGGCAAAAAGTGTGCACATTGGCCCCCCCTCGGACACTCCGCACAACACAGCTTGTTCACTCCCGGCGGCATGCATGACGGCGCGAACATCATCGATCCGTTGTTCGAGCGTAGGAAGTTCCTTGTCGGGGACCCTGTCGGACAACCCTGTACCTCGTTTGTCGAACAGGATCACCCGTGAAAACTGCGCCAGTCGGCTAAGAAAGTGCGCAAACGAGGGAGTGCGCCAAAACCAATCCAAATGCGACACCCACCCCATCACGAACACTAGATCGATCGGACCTTCGCCCAGCGTCTGCCACGCAATATTAACATCACCACTTCGGGCATAGCGAACGCCGCTTGGATGGATGCAAAAAGTCTTTTCCGGTACAACTGTTGCATCTAAAGGTAAAGGTAAGACCGTCTTCCACTCCTTGTCAGACCGCGGATCTTGCTGAATGACATAGCCAACTGGCAACTTGGAGCAAATGTCCCGCAAGCGACTCATGACGTCTACCGCGCTTGGCCTTTGACTGGCTTCCTTGCTGAGACACTCAAACACGAGTTGATGTAGTTCCATGGGTAACGCATGGCCGCAGTCGCTTAACGGTTTCGGAGCGCGGTTGAGAATTGCGGCCATAGCGTCCACATCGGTCTGCGATGCGAACGGATTTTCACCGGTGAGCAGAAGGTACAATAGAATCCCAAAGCTAAACAGATCGGAGCTAACCTCCAGTGGTTGGCCGCGAACTTGCTCGGGAGACATGTAAAGAACGGTTCCCATAAACGCACCTGCGTGCGATATCGTCGCTTTATCAGTGCCATGCAGCAGTGTTGCATTCGGCGAGTATTTGGCGAGTCCGAAGTCTAAAACCTTCACCAAGCCATCCGCCCTCACCATGATGTTCTCTGGTTTCAGATCGCGGTGAACAATTTGCTCTTGATGCGCAGCCGAGAGCGCGGCGACAACTTGTAGGGCAATCCCCAACACCTCGACCGTGGTACGCTTGCATGCATTAAGGTGCTGCAACAGCGTCACACCTTTGACATATTCCATCGCTATATACGGTCGCTCCTCCGTCTCCCCGACTTCATAAATCGTCACGACATTCGGATGATTGAGCGAACTCGCCAGCTTGGCTTCGCGCTGGAATCGAAGCAACCAGGCTTCATCCCGCAGTCTCTCTCGGCTAAGCAACTTCACAGCAACTTGGCGATTGAGCCGTGAATCTACCGCTAAATAGACGACCCCCATTCCGCCGCGTCCCAACTCGCGAATCACCTGGTATCGGCCGATGCTGGCAGGGAGCACGTCTTCACGAACGGGTCTCGCGTATCCCACCAACAGGAGAGCTTCTATAAATTCTCTAAGCTCTTCTCGGTGCTCTGGATACAACTCAACGAACTCATCGACCGTCAAATCGTCGCCGTTTTGGCGACGCAGCATGTACTGATCGGCGAGTTGTTCAACGATATGGAGGGATGCATCTTTCACGGTGACCTAACTTCTTTTCTCGAGGCCAACGAAAAGGCATTCGCATTGTGGGGGCAAGGTACTAGTTACTCCATCAACCCTGGGATGGCGGCCAACTCTCGTCGCAACTTGGTCATGGCGCGAACAAAACGGCTGCTGGCACCATTTTCTGAGAGACCAAGAACCTCGGCAGCCTCGGAATTGAGGAGGCCTTCAAACGCCCGCATCATGATGATTTCGCGATCTATCTCTTCCAGGGAACTGATCACTTCCAACACCGCGGTCGACATCTCGGCTCGTACCACGCGACTGCTGACCGAACTGACTTGAGCAATCAACCTATCGGCGAGAACCACGGATGCCGTACCACTCGGCCCCGACCATGCCGAGACTTCGCGACGTGCGTCTCTGACGTTGGCTTGCAAGTGCTTTCGGTGCGTAACAAGTACCCGTTCGGTCACCACCAATCGAATCCAAACGAATGGTGACATGCCAGACGGTTCTGCCGCGAACCGAGGGAGCTTTTTCGCTAGGTCCAGATAAGCATCCTGTAGCACATCAGCTGGGTCGAGACGACCGACCAACCGTTGGTCCAGACGGGTCTTGACGATTTGCAGCAGTCGCCCACGCCACGTCTCAAACAACTCCGCGAGCGCCGCTTCGTCGGAACCACGTAGGCGTCCGAACAGTTCCTCCAATCGTCTCGTTTGGTCTTGCATTGTCACTATCGGGCCTACAAAGCGTGGGCTTGGTTTCGGAACAAGTCTAACTTCCCCTGAGCCTTTGTCTACACAATGCTCAGTCTTCAGTGCGACGAACCCTAATGTTGGATGGTTTGCGCTTTTCACGTTCGAAGCTGGGGGTTGGCAACTCGCGTCGCGCGTCCGCTCTTCTTCGTTGCACCTCTTTTTTTGAAAATTTAGTGCGGGTTCGCGGTTGCCTTGCGCAGGTACCAACTAGGACGCAGTCGATCAGACGCAGTCGATAATTCATCAGCAGGAGAAGGGTAATGAACGTATTTTGGGCTGGACTACTCTCGGTTGTCTTGTTTGTGCTTGGTACCACCAGTCGCTGCGAGGCGGCCGTTGTGCTTTTTTCGTCAGATCCTTTCGCGGGTTCAACCGCCGACCCGAACGACGGAGTCAGAACCATCTTTGCTGGCGGGCAAAGGTCCTTGGCGACGTTCGATGTTGAGCAAGACATCTTCGTATTCAACGAAAAGTTCTTCGACCTTCCACCGAACTTTTCGTTTGAAAATGGGCTGGCAAGTGCCTTGTCGGGCGCCAACATTATTGTGTTGCAGGACGCTCCTACGCCCCACAACGCGGGTTTGGCTGCGAACGCCATCGCCAATGCGATTGATATCGATGGCGCAGGGCTGTTCATCTACTGGAACAGCGGTTTGCAAGTCAACCGCTTGGTTTATTCGACAAATCTCAATTCGGCTACCGCTGACTTGGCAATCTTGGCGAGGATTAACAGTCCGACGGGGAGCGACGCGATAAACGCCTTGCAGACCTTCGGCGACGAAAATTTCACAGTGGTTCCGGAGCCGGCATCGATGGCTATCTTCGGCGCCTTGGGGGGAATGCTCGGCTGGACTCGACTCCGTCGTCGTAACCGCGTTTAAACGCGATTCGCTGTAACTCGACGTCGCGATCAAGCCAGCGATCACGCAAAAGCTCGATGGGTTATCCATCGAGCTTTTTTGTTGCACTCGCGTGGCTCCAGCGCATCAACCTCAGTCGCAAGCCATCGTCCGCCGCCGGCCTTCACGACCGCATTTCCTGCCCCGCCCTCGTTCCATCCGAATTCAGAAATCCGCTACACTGCATGCTCACGGCGCAGAGGGACCCATCGCCATGAAGGATGCGACAGGAACGTCGCTTGGCTGTCTCTCACTCTTCGTTCGTCCCATGCTCGCCAAACTCAAGACCTATAGCCTCGTCGGGATCGAAGCGGTCCCCGTCGACGTGGAAGTCGACCTCTCTCCTTCCGCACTCCCCAAAATCGTGCTGGTCGGACTTCCCGAACAAGCCGTCCGCGAAAGCACCCATCGCGTTGAACGCGCCATGGTCAACGCGGGCTTCCTACGCCCCCACGATCGCATCGTCATCAACCTCGC
>JBKCUI010000055.1:0-37267 GCA_046318495.1 Pirellula sp.
AGGTACTCTTCCCAAGATTGATCGGGCCAAGGAGGCATCCGGCTTCGAGTGCTGTGGACCAGAATGGCATCGGCATCCGAGCGTATGGGCTCATGAATACGAACTTGGTGCGTCGCCGGTGCGATGCGTTGCGCGCACGACCATGTTGGCCACGCGGCGCTGCCAACGCTCTTCGTTTGCGCAGCGATTGTTTCCGTCTGAATTCCACACGGATACCAAAGCACTGCTCCGGCCGCATTGATCTCGCGCTCCCATGCCAACGCCCGTGCATTGGCCAAGCCGGGCGGCTGGGCTGCCACTAGGGTCGATCCTGGCTCGAACTCTACGGCTTGCAATCGCCTTGCGATCCATAAAGCGATCTTGCCATGAGGGCGCGTATACAACGCAAAGAGCCGATGCGAGAGCATGGCCACGGCTGCATCGGCTTGCGCTGCGCGCGCGGCAGCCAATCGTGGCTGCAATCCGTGCCCTGCTCGAAGGCACAAAACCAATCTGTTGCGTTGCACGGGACTGCATGCATCATCGGATGGACCGACTCCATTCGCGATCGAAACTTCACGCCACGCGATCCCGCAACGCCCGCATGCATGCCGGATGATGTCGGCGTAGGGTGTTTCGGTGGAAAACAGAATCGTGGCATCCACTTCCTGTGCCCGCGACAGCGCCGAATCGAGCGAGCGTTGCCACCACGACTGAGCCCACTGGTCCCGCGCTGCGTGCGATGAAACGATCCCGAACCAAGACTCGCGGTGTTCGGGTTGCGGATCGAATGCTACGGCGCATTCCCCCAGCCACGCCTCAAGCGCGCTGCAAGGATCTTGGCTCGCATCGCTCGGTAACATTTCCATGGCTCCGAATCATGGCAGCCCAACCGCAGGATTCTCAGGCTCCCGCTGCAGCCCCGCCATTACCGACTTTCCCTGAAACAACTTTTCTGGAATTCCAACTTCGTGGTAGCGTCGATCCATCCCCATCCTCGAATATCATACAATCCATCTTTCGGCGATTAACGCCTGACCAACTTCTCCCCTCACGAATACGATGAATCCGAACGAATCGCTCGACGCTAGCAATCCACCCGTCCTCTCATCCACGCCGGGAGCCTCCTCAGCCAAACTCTTCTACGATGCTGCGATTGAGCAGATATCCAAGGTTTTTGTCGGCCAAGACGAGTTGGTGCACACGGCCCTCGTAGCGCTCTTTTCGGGCGGCCACATCTTGATCGAAGGCGTGCCTGGGCTGGGTAAGACCCTCTTCGTTCGCACCCTGGGGCGCGTCCTAGGATGTCAGTTCGGACGCATTCAGTTCACCGCGGACTTGATGCCTTCGGACGTAACCGGGGCACCGATCTTCGACATGAAGACCCAGGACTTTCGATTCCGACCTGGACCGGTCTTCACGCAACTGCTGCTCGCCGATGAAATCAACCGCTCTCCCGCGAAAACGCACGCTGCATTGCTGGAAATCATGCAGGAAGACCGCGTGACCATCGACGGTGTGAGCTATGAAGTCCCCAAACCGTTCCTGGTCCTAGCCACGCAAAACCCACTGGAGAGCGAAGGGACTTACTCCCTGCCCGAAGCCCAACTCGATCGCTTCATGTTCAAAGCCGTCGTCTCCTACCCAGACGAAGCCGAAGAAGCCCGCGTGCTCGATCTCCACTCGCGTCAAATCGACCTGGGAGACGTCCTTCGCGACGAGGTCTCCCAAGTCGCCAACGCCCAGTCGATCCTTTCGATCATCGACTCCAACAGCCGCGTGCGCGTCGAACCCAAACTCCTCCAATACATCAATCGCATCGTTCGCGCCACGCGTTCCTGGCCGACATTCCATCTCGGGGCGTCTCCGCGAGCTGGCATCGCTTTGGTCCAAGGCGCTCGGACCGTCGCAGCATTTCGCGGTCGCGACTTTGCAATCCCTGACGACGTCGTCGAAATCGCCTTGCCTACTTTGCGTCACCGCGTCGTGTTGAGCGCCGAAGCCGAAGTGGAAGGGATCCGCATCGACCAAGAACTCCTGTCGTTGCTTCGCAGCATCGAAGTGCCACGAATGTAATCGCCATGAGCATCTACGACGTCGTAGGTTCCTACCTGTTTTGGGCGCCATGGGTCGGACTCATTGCCATCATCTCGCCGCTTCTATTGCTGGGCAGCGTATGGCGTATCTTTCCGACTCAACGCTGGTTGCTCGTGCTGGTGCCGTTGACCTTGCTCTCGATCTTGATGATCGCCCTGCCGGCGCTCTTGGGAGCGATGTACTCGGATGTCAACACTCCCTTGCTGGCGACTGTGCGCTATGGGAGCAAGTTGTTCATCTACTTCCTCGTAGTGCTCGACCTGCTGGGCCTGTCGCTCTTGGTCATCGATTTCCTAAGCTTGACCGGCCCGACACGCATTCGCGTCGATCGCCAGATGCTGCGGAGCGCATCGCTCGGTGGCCAGCATGCCGTCAAATTGCATTTAGAAAATCACGGCACCCGGTCCCATCGGTTGCATGTTCGCGACGATTTGCCCGATGGCATGTCTGCAACGCCAGAGGACCAGTCGCTTGTCCTCCCGCCGAATAAACGGGTGGAACTCGACTATCAACTCCGCCCGCAACGCCGAGGCATCTTTAAGTTCGAATCGATCTTTATGCAATTGCATAGCAAGCTCGGCTTTTGGACGCGATTGCTGACGCGCGAATGCCCCGGGGAATTGCTGGTCTACCCCAATATGCAGCAATTGGGCGAATACGCCCTGCTGGCTCGCACCAATCGACTTAGCCTGATCGGCGTCAAACAAACGCGTCGATTGGGCCAAGACAACAACTTCGAGCGTTTGCGAGATTACACCCAAGACGACAACTACAAGCACATGGACTGGCGGGCCACCGCCCGGCGCTCCAAACTCACGGTCAAACAGTTTCAGCAAGACCAAAGCCAACGCATCGTCTTCTTGCTCGATTGCGGCCGCTTGATGACCAATGAATACCAAGGCTTGAGCTTGCTCGACTACGCGCTCAACTCGATCCTCATGCTCAGTTACGTCGCCCTCCATCAAGGGGATTCCGTGGGCATGATGTGCTTTTCCGACCGCGTGGAAAAATACGTTCCGATCCGCAGTGGCGCCAACCAGATGAACCATTTGCTCCACGGACTCTTCGATCGTTTCCCGAGCATGAAGCAATCGAACTACGACGAAGCCTTTCTCTATTTCTCCAAGCATTGCCGGCGTCGTACCATGGTCGTGCTTATCACCAGCGTGGTGGACGACGTCACCGCCGCGCAAGTCACCGGCTACCTCTCAACCCTAGGGCGACGGCACCTGCCGGTCCTCGCCCTGCTTCGCGATCGCCGCGTTTTCGAAATCGCAGACAATCCCGCGCTCGACGATGAAGCAATCTTTCGCAGCGCTGCCGCTGCCCAACTATTGCTGTGGCGCCACGAAGTGATACGCAAGGTCGAAGACGGCGGCGCTCTGGTCATCGACGCCTTCCCCGATCAACTGACGGCCCCGTTGGTCAACCGCTATCTCGAAGTCAAAGCCAAGCACCTTCTCTAGCCGCGAAGGACGCCTCGCTTGCACGGTCCACGGATGCCCCATCCCCCTCTCGCACCCAAAGCTCTCCACCATGACCAAGGTTTTCGTGACGCGACGTATCCCTGAGATCGGATTGGAACGCCTGCGAGAGATGCACCAAGTCGAGGTTTGGCCCGAGGATTCGCCACCCGATCGCGAAACGTTGCTGGAGAAAGTCCGCGGTTGCAGCGGACTTCTTTGCATGCTTAGCGACCGTGTCGACGCGGAACTCATGGACGCCGCGGGACGCGAACTGAATGGCATCGCCAATTTCGCGGTGGGGTACAACAACATCGACGTCCAACAAGCCTCCGCGCGTGGCATCGCCGTTGGCAATACGCCCGGTGCATTGACCGATGCAACGGCAGACATCGCCGTCGGACTCATGCTGGCCGCCGGTCGATGCTTTCAACCCGCACTTCACAATGTCCATTCCTTGGGCTGGAAGAACTGGGAGCCCCTCGGATTTTTGGGCCAGGAGTTCACCGGCCGAACCATCGGTATCGTCGGTATGGGCCGCATCGGAGCGGCGGTGGCCAAACGCCTGCGGTTCGGTTGGGACATGCGGGTTATCTATACCTCGCGCACACCCAAGGCCCAGTACGAACAATCCTTGGGTGCGACGCGCGTATCGCTCGAAACCCTCCTAGAGCAATCGGATGTGGTCAGCATTCACACCAGTTTACAACCTGAAACGCGTGGATTAATCGGCGCCGAACAACTGCGATCCATGAAGCCTAATGCAGTCTTGGTCAACACCTCGCGTGGCGAAGTCATCGACCAATCCGCTCTCTACACTGCGCTTCGGTCTGCTCAGATCTTTGCTGCCGGACTCGACGTCACCGATCCGGAACCGCTTCCGAGCGACAGCCCGCTTCGACAGTTGCCCAATTGCATCATCTTGCCGCACATCGGTTCCGCAACGTATGTGGCTCGCGATCGCATGGCGCTGATGGCCGCCGACAATCTCATCGCCGCCATCGCCGGAAATACGATGCCCCATCCGGTCGGCTAGCAACTCGCGTTCGCAAAATCCGCCACCGCGCGTTGAAGCCGAGAAACCTCGGAGCAAGCAGCGATTACGACTTGGACCAACGCGATGCAGAACGCGTCGTGCTCGGCTTTTCCTTCTTGTAGCGAGCTGCCATTTCTTCGATTTGATTGGCCAAGATTTCGCGAGCGCTCTCAGGTTCTAGCAATTCGGCGGCAGACCCCAGACGGAGCACCTGCGGGATCACTTCCAAGGGGTGGTACGCTGGCACCGACAGGATGCTCGTGCCATCCGAACAAGACTCCAACTGCTGTTCCGCATGCCAGGGTTCCTCCTGAACCCAGCGGGCCGCCTTCGCATTGAGCCGAATGCGATAGATAGTAGGCCGATCTCCGCTAAAGATCCCCACGCTTCGCCCGAGATGCGCATCCAAATCGATCTCTTCGCTCGGCTTGAACCAATCATCGAGCGCCGTCGCTTTCTGAAACCGATCCAACTTCCAATGGCGAAGGCGTTCCTGTGGCTCCAGCTCCATATGCTGACCGCTTTCGACCGCTACCAAGTAGATGCTGCTTTGAAAAATGGCCAAACCATAGGGTTCCAAGAGCCGTTCGCGGGCGGTGCTACCACTGGCTTCATAGACGACTTCCAAACGCCGATGCTCTTGGATGGCGCGATTGATCGTCTTGAGCATCCCTTGTTGCTTTTCGTAGGTCTTGGGCACGACACCCAAGATCCGAAGCGTTCGGCGATAGCGCTCGTAGTGCTCCCAAACCCCGGGCGGGAGCTGCTCTCGCACCTTGTTCCAGAACGCCTCGATCCCTTGCCAGAATTGGGTGCCCACCAAGGGGATCATCAAGTCGCGTCCCATCGACAGCGCGATCAATTCGCTGGCGGTGATCGTCAATCGGTGGAGTCCGGTATCGGCGCGACTCATCTTCCAGACTTTGCCGTTGGCTGTGTCTTCGGTGATGATCGGCATGCCCGCAGCTTGCAACGCTTCGATATCGCGCCGGATGCTGCGGGTGTGCAAACTGCCGAGCCCCAGTTCATCGACAACCGTGTCGCGCAGGTCTTCCAACGTCGCACCATATCGGCGACGCTCCAACACTTGAATGATCTTGTGCTGTCGAATGAGTTGTTCGTTGCGTGCCACGTCTCCACCTCCTCGTTGTGTTCGTATCAAACCGTCCGTGAACGCGCACTACGGGGACCTGTGCTCGAACGAGATTCGTCCATCCGCACACTTGCTCGCAAACGCGTTGTCTGCATCAATCCAGATACGTAGTCCATTGTGCGGCGGCTTCGTACTGCTTGATCAGATCCGATGCGGCAGCGTCCGTGGTTTGCCCCGCTTGAACCAAAGCCCGCACACGGCGACCGAATTGCTCGTGCAGATTAGCCGCTTCGTATCGAGCAAAGGCGACCATGTCTTGGATCTTGCTCCCAGCAACGATCTTGGCCACGTGGAATCGCCCATCGGATTCGATGAAGATTTGGGCTTCGTTGGGCAACCCGAACAAGTTGTGATACGAACCCATGACTTCTTGATAAGCGCCGACCAAAAAGATGCCCAAGAAGTAGTCTTCGTTCTCTTTCCATTGCGGCAGTTCGAGGGTTTCCTTGACATCCCGCAGATCGACGAACTTGTCGATCTTGCCATCGGAATCGCATGTCACATCGACGAGGGTGGCAAAGTCGATCTTGGGCTCTTGCAACCGATGCAGCGGAACGATCGGGAAGAGCTGTCCGATAGCCCAGGAATCGGGAGCCGATCGGAACAGAGAAAAGTTGCACAGGTACTTGGCTGCCAGGATGCGTTTGACATCCTCGAATTCCTCGTTGGGATTGCGCGTCTGTTCGGATTCGCGGAGAGCCCGCGCGCAGATTTCCCAGTACAGCACTTCGCCCTTGGCGCGATCCTCGAGCGAGATCAGCCCGAGGTTGAACTGCGTGTGCAGCTCGTCTTTATGCTCGAGCGCATCGTGGTAGTACTCGAAGTAGTTCTTGCCGTTCAGATCATCCAGCAGCCACTTCATTTCGGTGATGACTTGCGGATCATCTTCGTCGATCGTGACCTCCGGCTCATCGTCGGCAAAGGTTTCGATTTCTTCGCGGATCGACACCACCAATACGGTGTGATAAGCGGTCATCATCCGACCGCTCTCGGTCACCAAGTTGGGATGCGGAACCCCCTCTTCCTCGCAAACGGTTTGCACGGTGTAGACGACGTCGTTGGCGAATTCCTGGACGGTGTAATTCATCGACGATTCGGTGCGCGTCTTGGAACCGTCATAGTCGACGCCCAGCCCACCTCCGATGTCGAGATAATCGACGGGCAATCCCCATTGATGGATTTTGGCATAAACGCGGGCTGCTTCTTTCATCGCGTTTTTCACCCGCTTGATGTCGGTGATTTGGCTGCCGATGTGGAAGTGCAACAAGCGCAGGTATTGGTCCTTGCCTTCTTCTTTGAGCAAGCGGATGCACTGGAGCAATTCCGAGGTCGTCAATCCAAACTTGGCCGAATCCCCGCCCGAGCTGGCCCACTTGCCGGATCCGCGCGTGTAAAGCTTGGCACGCAATCCGATCCAAGGGTACACGCCGATCTCGTTGCACACGCGGAGCAAGATTCGAAGCTCGTTGAGCTTCTCGATGACGATCACCACTTTCTTTCCGGATTGCACGGCCAGGAGCGCCAATCGACAGAACGATTCATCCTTGAAGCCGTTGCAGATCAAAAGGGATTCGGGCGTTTGCTCTTGGGCGATGGCCGCATAGAGTTCGGCTTTGGAACCGCACTCGAGCCCGACACGGTGCTTGCCCGTCTCCTTGAGAAACTCCTCCACCACCTCGCGGCGCGGATTGACCTTCATCGGAAAAACGGGGAAGTGTTTGCCGTTGTATCCGAACTGCTCGATGGAATCGCGGTAGGCCGTAGCCAGCAATCGCAGTTGATTGGTGAGGATCTGTGGAAAGCGAAGCAGGATCGGCAAGTGCAGCTTTTTGTCTCGCACCAAATGGTCGACCACAGATTTCAGATCGACCCACCTAGGGTCGTTCATGGCCGGATGGGCGACCACATTCCCCGACGCGTTGACTCCAAAGTACCCCGAAGACCAATTCTCGATGCCGTAGGTCCGATAGATGCGTTGCAGGGTTTCTTCATTCATTCCGATCGGATTCCTCGCCGTCAGGCATCTTGGAAAGGAAAAGGCTTGGGGACGGACGACGAACGCCGGCCCCGGTTCCAAATCGTTAGCCAGGGGCTAGCTCAGTGGCTGTGATTCCGCGCCAATGACCGGAAGCGTGGTTCCGGACGGAGCCCAAGGGTTCCTCGTCGCAGGCATTCTACCCGCGATCGTTTCCCGGTTACAGTCCATGCGGGCGCGCATGGCGCCGCGCGCGCGGATTTCTTTCGCCGAGCATGGCACGCGTCGCGTTTCGCTCAGCGATCCGCAAATTGGCGCAATGCGTCGAGGATTTGGAGCATCTTGGTTTGGGACATGTCGCTCCAGTTGGATGCGCGATGGCGAATGATGCAGAGCTTCAATTGCTCCATGGCATCCGCAACATCAGCGGGCAAGTCGCCAAGTTCCAAGAACGGATTGGTGCCACCTGCCATCGCGGTCGACAGCCCATCGATCTCGAACTGCGAATTGGTGCTCGAGCGATCCGAGGCCGCCGCCTCCTCGCCGTCGTCGCCGAAATCCGGACCGTCAAAGACAGGCCCGGAAGAATCTTCGAAATCGCGTTCGGCCCGCTCGGAGTCGTCGCGTTTCGACTCCTCGGGCTCCAACTCCACGAATCCATCATCCAGTTCGACATCCTCACGCGGAGCGTTGGCATCGATGGTCGAGGGCTCGCCACCCATCGCCTGCAATCGCGTGCGACGCATCTCCGAGACGCTCCATCCGCTTCGCGCGCCTCCTTCGAGCCACAACTCTGCGTCGTCCCAATCCAAAGCCGCTAAGAAATGACTCCAGTACAACCCTTCATAACTTGTGTAGGACTCTGCAAAGCGCTCATAGACGCGGCGCAATCGGCCGACGTGCTGGCTGGTCACTCCACCGACCTGCCTTGCCCAAGCCTCATCGCTGTACGAAGTCGCTGGCGCTTCTTGAGCAATCAACGCCAACCTCCATTCGTAGATGATCTTCCCTTTCTCCCAGTTGGTCTGACTAACCAGTTGTTGCCAGCGTCCGACAAAGGGTTCCGACCAAGCGATCGATTCAGCATCCAACGCCACATGCTCAAGCGTGGCGTTCGTGGAACTCGAACCGGTCGACGCGGGACGAGAGTGCAATGGAGAATCGGTGGTTGCCGGTTGATGTTCGTTGTTCAAGGGGCGATGCCTTCCTAGTGCCGTGTTAAATCCATGGAGGACAATACGAGGGAGTCGTGAGGGAAGAGACTACAAGATCCATCCTCCAATTCTAGACGTCCGCAATTGAAGTTCGCGGGTTTTGAACGGATGTGACGCCAATTGCTCAACTTAGGCAAACTCTAACGCGAACGCTCGAAAGCCACCGAACCGTTACGCGCGTGCAAAACTCGTCGACAACCTTCACTAGACACGCTTCGAGTAGGCCTCGCGCCCCTTGGATTGCGTACGCGGTTCAGCAGCGCATTCGCACGCTTGCATTTCGCGAACGAATCATTGCATCAAGGGCTGTTTGCTTCTTCCGAATCCCACGGATTCATCGTAACCCAGATCAGGCTCCTCCAGCCTTCGGGAATGAACTTCCAGCCGATAGGAATCGCGAGCGCCAGAAAGAGACCGAAGCCGAACAGCGACCATGTCAATCGGCGTGAGAAGGTGTTCGCCTTCTCTTGCCTCAGCCGCACCAACGATCCCAAAACGAGCGTCTCTTCCGGGGATCCGCTCGCAGCCAACGTTGGGTCCGTCGGGTCTGCGATGAGTTCATCCACCATCGACACGTCCCGGCCATCCGCAGTGCCTTCGCCGTCTGTTCGAGCATGCGTTTTCGAAGGCGACTTCCCCGAAACGGACCTCGCTCCCGATGCGGGTGCCAGTCCTCCACGTATCGACGCAGTCGGTTGTCCCTGGCGATCGGTCCTTGAATCGTGGGACGACTTGTCTGCTGCAGGACCATTGCCTCCAGCCGCTTTCGCCCCCTTGGCATTGGAAGCGTTGGCGTCTTGCTGCCGCTTCCCCGATTTCGGTGCACGGACCTCGTTTCGCGGCGGATTGCGTCCCGAAGACGAGGGCACGGATTCCGAGGCAACCGGTTTGTGCGGTGGTGCATGGTCGGAGGCTAACGTTCCGTCGCCCGATGTTGACGTACCATCCGCAGCCGCCCCTCGAAGCATTTGGCCCAACGCGCCCGTGGCGCGAGACATCCATTCGGTTCGGGACTCTTGCGGTTTTTGTGGCTCCTGGGAACGTGACAGGTTAGGCAAAGAACTTTTCGAAGGGCCTTGTGGGTCCGCAAGATGCTCCGGCGTACTACCCCCCCAGGATTCCAATGCGGATTCCAGTCGCGCCACCGCTGCCACAAGTCGCTGCAAATCGGCTTGATGCGGGGCGCTGGGCTCTCGACTCGACGAAGAATTGCCGCTCTTTCCTGGAAACTTCTCTAGCAGCGATGGCAATGACAGCAGAGTTCGTTCCAGCAAAGCCATGCGATCATTGGCGGTGCGGATCGCCGAGACCATTTCCGCCAGTCTTCGTTCGACCGCTTCCTCCCACGCGGTCGCGGTACTCACCAACGTTTGCGGCTCGTTCGAGGACTCGACAGCCATGCGCTGGGAATGCGGGGATGCATTCGAGTGGGGGGTGAAGGACAAATGCGAGGGTGGCGCGATCGAACCTCCCGACGGATCGGACAGGAGGGGCGACTGCGAAGGCCCGGAGAGAATCGCTGCCGTCGCATGGGTTGCATGCGGTGAATTCGCGGTCGAAGCAATGGTCGTTGGCGTATTCGGTTTGGAATCGTCCGTTGCAATCAAGACGGCTGCGACCAGAGGTGCGGTCTGGACAGCAGGCAGTCCGTCCTGCAGTACGATTTCCGGTTGCAACAGGCCGTCGTCGGACGCCCGATGCTTGAGCATCTCCATTCCGGGCAACGACGAGACATAGTGTTGCGGAGAAGCCGTCAGCATTCTTCGCGCCGTGAGAATCAACTTACCGCAGATCAAACGCGCCCCAACGTTGAGGATGTCACCATTGGCGATACGCCCCCCGACCTGGGTGGGGACCAACGCGTGCAAATCCACCACGCGCACCGGCTGACCGACGTGTTCGCCGCGAAAGATAACACACTGAAAAGGAGCAACGCTGCGATGCTTGAGCTGCAGTTGGCAAGCAGGATGCGTTCCCAAGACAGAAATCGCCGAGGTCAAACGGAACTGGTTATCGCGATCCTTGAGCTCGCCCTTAACACCCAGCGATTCCAAAACCAGCGTGTTGGGCAACACGCGCAGATCTTCCATGTCATACGCTTCCCACGAGAACGCTTCGGATGCGACTTGATCCATCTGCAACGCTTCTAACGTCACGCGTGCGTTCGGAAGCAGCCAGACGGAGCCTCCGGGCAACAAGTACTGAATCTCGCATCGCGGCATCTCAACCGTCGAAGACAGTTCCACGACCGCCAAGTATCCGTTCCCGACTTGGATATAGGCGGCAACCGGCAATCCCAGATTCGGAATCCGGATCTCACAACGATCCCCAGATCCGATTCTCGCGAATGCACCGTGAATTCGGAAGGATCGAACTTTTCCGTCAAAGGCGACTTCCAAATGGATTTCGGCAGACCGCCATTCCAAAGGGGGTACAACCGACTGATTCGTGTTGTCCACCTTGATGTTGTTCACCGTAGAGTTCCTCTCCCTAGGCCTGATGGCTTCTGGCAATCCGATTTCGTTGGCAAAGCCCATGGCTATCGTTTTCTCACGCTATCGCGCTCTCAAACGGTGGGTCCAAGGACGGGTTTGCTAAAAGGATACCGTTTACCAAGCCCAATCAAACCATCTCATTGCGCCCTTTGCCTCGTCAACGCAAACCACCGTGCGAAACTCTGACATCGCAAGAAAATCTAAAAAGATTATTCAACCCAAAATGAACAATGTCACGTCTATCATGAGGAAATTCGGCCGGTTGCTTGAGACCGCACTGAGAAGCCATTAAAGGAAGACTCGGCTCCATTAGAGGCTTTTGCAGTTTTGCAAGACAAGGCGCGGTGAATCCATACAACCGGCGCGGAACACCCCACGATCCGGTCGAATCAGCCATCAAGGACTCGCGAAATCATTGGATTTCAACCGATATTGGTCCCGACGACTGCTTGATTTCAGATTCCGCGAATTCGATGACCGAAGTCTTGCATTGATCCCCACGACTGGCCATAATGGCGGGCGAGTGCCGCCCCGGAGACCCGACTCCACAGAACACTCGTCCTCTGTCCCGAACTTGTCTCCCAACAAGGTTTTTTCAATGGCAGAATTTTCGTCCGTAGAATCCAGAGCCTTTACGGCTGACGCAGGATTCGGTCGTCGGTATGACGAGCCCAGTCAAACCGACGTGACTCATCGCAATATTCCATCCAGCATCGCAATGAGTGCCAAGCAGTCCGCGAATCGCTCGCCTGCTACTACATTAGTGGGGGTTCCCCAAGGTGTGCTTGAAACCCTTGAGGTGCCTGCCTACCACGATTCGAAGCGCTATTGGGAAGTCCCAATCGCCCTCATCCTGGCCGGTCCTGCATTGCTCATGACCGCCCTTTTGATTTTGTTGGTTCGCAACACCAGCAAAGGCCCTGGGATTTACGCCCAAGAGCGCAGCGGTCGGAACGGCAAATCGTTCAAGATGTACAAACTGCGGAGCATGTACATCGACGCAGAAGCCCGCGGAGCACAATGGTGCGCTGGAGATAACGATCCACGCGTTACTCCGGTCGGCAAATGGCTCCGCAAACTCCACTTGGACGAACTCCCCCAAATTGTCAACGTCCTTCGCGGTGACATGTCCTTCTGCGGCCCTCGCCCAGAACGCCCTCAATTCATCGAGAAACTGGTTGAATCGGTCCCTTACTACAAATCCCGCCTGACCGTTCGTCCAGGCATCACCGGTTTCGCCCAGATCAATCTACCTCCCGACTCGGGGGTTGAATCCGTCCTCAAAAAACAAACCCTCGATCTGGAATACGTGGTTAAGGCTTCGATGGTTTACGACCTGAAGATGATCGCTTGCACCGCCCTCCGGTTGGTCGGTGTTCCAGGCGACCGAGCTACCGAAATGGCCGGTCTGAAAATGACGCCCGAAGATTCTCGCTTCAGCGTTATCTACGCGCCCTACTGGGAAGCCGAAGCCGCCAAGGAACAGTCGGCGGTAGCCATCGCCTTGACCCCAGATTTGGTCGCCTGCTCCAAGGCGTAGTCGACCGACATCTCAGGATTCCAAGAAACACCTCACGGGGCCCGAAGTCATTCGGGCCCTGTTTCGTTTCTATTCCGATTTCGCAAAGCCCTAGCAAGGTCCATCGATCAAATTCATCCCCTTCTCTCCCCCGACTCGCTTATTCGAGCCATCTTGATATACACTTGCAATGCTGCCTGAACCTGGATCTATCCAGCGGCTCGCCCCATACGTCCAGTGCAGCCTTTGGATGCCCACCACGATTGAATACGGCCAGGACAGGTAGAACCGGAATCACCATCTCACCGCTCCCGTTTCCTTCACGAGCTACCCCACACAAACGACTGGAATCGAATCAGCAACATGGCCGCCCCTTCCACTCCACGCCACATCTTTAGCATCGATGTAGAAGACTATTTTCAAGTCTCATCGTTCGATCCCTTCGTGACGCGAGAAAGCTGGGGCGACTGGGAATCGCGTGTCGAATCCAATACCCATGCCATGTTGGACATGCTCGACGCTCGCGGAGTCAAATCCTTCTGCTACGTCTTGGGATGGGTAGCAGACCAGTTTCCCGACTTGGTCCGTCGCATCGATCAATCCGGCCATATCATCGGCTCCCACACCTACTGGCACCGTTTGCTTTACGAGCAAGGCCCAATGGCTTTTGATATCGATATGCAATTAGCAAACGAGGCCCTGTCCAGAATTACGGGTAAACCGGTACGACACTTTCGCGCACCGAGTTTCTCGATAACCAAAAAGAATCCATGGGCAATCGAGAAACTGATCAAGCACGGAATGCAATACGACAGCAGCATCGTTCCCGTTCGTCACGATCGCTATGGCATCCCCGACTCACCGATCGACTCCTACCACGTGGTCGCAGGAGATTTTCGAATCGAAGAGCACCCGGTATCGGTCTTGCCCAAAGGCCCGCTTCGTATCCCCGTCGGTGGAGGCGGATACTTCCGAATCTTTCCGTGGTGGTTCACCCGATGGGCCCTCAAGCAGATCGAAGCGAGCGGTCGGAGCATCCACTTTTACATTCATCCCTGGGAAATCGATCCAGGCCAACCTCGAATCGATCGATTGAGCAAGCTCTCGCAGTTTCGCCACTACCGAAATCTAGCGCGTTGCAAAGAACGGCTTGAACGTCTGCTCGATACGTTTGCGTTCGGATGCCTGAGCTTGCCCAAGCCCGCCGGCCAATACGTGTTGCCAAGCCCATCCGCACAGCAGGCCAGTTAGCAAAGTAGGTCGATTGGCACTGGCCCCCGAATACCACTACGGTTCAACGATCCCATCTTTGCCGTGGATGATGTCGGCGAGCTGCCGCAGGATCGTTTCCAACTCCGAGTAATAGGTATCCTCGGACATCTGCGATTTTCGGCTTCGCAACTCTTCCACCTGAGCTTCCAGTTGCAGCAGCAACTGGCGATTCGCCGCATTCCACCACAGTTGCGATTCGGACGAAACGAGCGGAATGCGACGGGCCAGCGATCCGTCCAACTTGGCTCCATCGGCCGAAGCTTTCACGGCCCGCACGCCGCGAAAGAAACTAGCCACGGTACCTCGTCCATCCCCGTTGTCATCCAAGAGCGCCTGCTCAGTCGCGAGCAATCCTTCGTCGCGGTAGTACTTCGACACGCGATCGCTTGCTGCCAAGAAAGCCTCCAACACAGAAAGGGATCGATCGTGATCCAGATCTGAATCGGGGTCCGCAATCGCTTCCGAGAGGTACTTACCAAACCGCGAGAAGTTTTGTTCTGCACCGCTCTTGGTGGCTGTGATCACCACGCGATTGGGACCGCTTAGCTTGGAAAGAAACGGACCGCTCGAGGACGCGCACACGATCACGATCCAAGTCCCTGCCTTGCCGTCGATGGCCTTTGCGATTTCTTCTGCGGTGATGTCCGGTCCGCGAAGGTTGAACTTGGTGCTGGCCGGATCGTGCGTGCCATGCCCCATGAGCACGATCCAGTGCTCCGTATGCGATTCCGAGTCTTTTGCGATCCAATCCAACAATCGTTCTTTATCCGATGCAGATGCCGGCTCCGAAATGGTCTCCGATAGCTGCCCCTCCACCGCATCAGCCCGCCCAATCCACGCCAACGAAGCGCTCTTCTCCAGTGCTTTCCACGCTTCGCTCCAAGTTACAAACTGGGCTCCAAACTCGGCTTCGCCCGGCGCGCCAACGACGATGCACATTCGCCGACCAGGATGCTGGCGGTTCGAAACCGATTCCACGGGATGGAGGATGATCTCTCGCTCGCGTTTATCCTGGTTTTCGATTTGCGCGAGCGTGGTTGCGGCAGGTTGGAACGCGACCAAGCAACTGGCAATAAACAACGACCGACTACGCCAATCCATGCGACCTCCTCATGCGCCACTCGGCGATCAGACTCGCCAGCGCCAGCAACACGATCCACGGCCGATGCCACAATGGATACGATTGCGTTTCTTGAATGGGAATTTTGTCCGCTGGCAACATGCTGCTCAGTCCCCCTAGCGACGAAAACGGCATCATTCGGCCCCCCGAAACACTCGCTAATGCGTTCAATCGCTCTTCGTCGATCCCGATGCGCGAGAGCTCTTGGACTTCCGGCTCATAAACCCAACCCACCTCCGCCTGCCCTAAATCCGTCCCGTCCGGGCTGCGGATCGCGGCGCTGGCGCGATACACACCGCTCTGGGTCATCACCGTCTCTGCAATGTACTCGCCTGCCTGTTTGGGTGAGGCAGCAGCCAACGTTTCGACGGTTTCTCCATCGGGCCCTCGGATCGACAACGTCACTTCGGCGTTGTCGACGATCTGGAAATCCTCGCCGCGAACATCGACAAGGATGCGGGCAATCCGAGGCAGCTTGCTATCCACTTCACAGCGCATCTGCACATGTTTGGGAACGTCTGCAATCATGGAACGCACCATTTGCCGCCATGCTTGATAAAGAGGGCTGGCTCCCGCACCTTCATGTGCCATCGCCCATCGCCAAAAATCGCCGATCATGAATGCTGCCGAACTCCCTCGGCCAAACTTTTGAGTCATCAGGAGCGGAACCTTTTCGCCATCTTCCAAAGATCCTTCTACCAATACATTGCTGCCCGGCTTCACCCTCGACGTGCGATTCCAAACCTGAAAGGCAGGCATCGCTTGCAAACGCGCTTGCTCCTCCGGCTCGCGTTCGAACAACCGCAACCAAGGTACCAGCCAGCCTTCGCGCGAAAGTTGAAATCGCACTGCGGGTCCTGCGATCTCTTCGGTGCCCGTCGGCGTAACCATCTCAGCTGGTGCTGCATCTCCATACACAGGCAGCAATTGCCCGAGCACAGAATCGCGGAATGCTTTGCCTCGCATGCTTTCTTGTCCCCCAAGCGCAATCAACGCTCCGCCGCGAATGGACACAAATTGCCTCAGCATCTGCTGCTGATCGACGGTCAAGAAGTCCGACTCCAAATCATCGATGACAACGGCCGAATAGGCGAACAATTCAGCAGCATCCTTTGGAAACCCTTTCTTCAAATCGCCTGCATTCACCACTCCCAGCCTCGCGAAGACAGGCTCGTCGTAGTTCTCTTTCTCCTCTTCGAGCACGTCTTCAAAACCGCTAAAGAGCGGATTGGTGCTCTCTAGTTTCGAATTGCGAAAGCTGAACTTGGGCTCTTTCTTGGCGATGCGAATCAGGGAGGTCAACTGGATCTCGGCGTCTTCGTCTAACGCCCGACGAAGGAACTTGAACTCCCAATTGGGACGACCAGCCACATACAAAATGCGATATGGACCCATCCCGCGATCGACCACCACGTCGCGTTGATTGTTGACACGCGTCAGTTCGCGCGAACGCATCGCTTGCGAAGGCTCGGCGGGAGAGTTCGAGGCCATCGGCTCATCGTCCAATCTCGCAATTACGCGGTACGCCGAAACTCCCGATTCGTCCGGCCGAAATCGAAACGTCACGCTCTGGATAGGCTTATCCGAGCTCAATGCAATCGTTTCGTCGCGCACCACGCGTCCGGCGGCATCGCGCAGCTCCACCACGACTTCCTCTCCCGCCAACCCCAGGTGCGAAACAGTGGCTACCATCGTGACCGGAGCGGTCTCAAAGTCGCTCTCGCGCACCGTGATTTGCTCCAACCGCAAATCGGCAGTGGCTTGGTTCAACTGCAAACGGACTGGAAAGATGGGAGTGCTCGCCACATCGCTAGCGGAGTCCAAAACCAGCGATTCTCCGTCGGTTGCTTGGCCATCCGTCACCAAAACAATCGCCGCTAAGGGTTCGCCACGATACCGCGCGTGCATCGAGCGTATGGCTTGATGCAACGCCGTCGACGTTCCGTTCCCACTTCGATCTGCCAACGTCTCGACCGGCATCACGGTCTGGTCAAACAGATACTTGCGAACGCGAAAGTCCTTCGAAAGATCCAACAACCAATCCGCGTCGTCCCCCAAAGCCTCTTGAAGCGGATCGCTCGGCGGAATCTCGCCCCCCTCCGAGGCTTTGCCCGCCGCTGCCGCCAAAGCTGCCAGCGAACGGCTGTTGTCTACCAAGATCGCAACCGTGTTGGCCTGCGGTTTCGGGCGTTTCACGCTCGCCATCGGTTCCAGCAAGCAGAACAACAGAAGCCCGACACCGAGCATGCGAGCACTCACTCCAAGCAGCCGCTTCCATCCCGCCACTCGACTGCCTCGATAGGACGCAATCGAAAGCGCCAGCAAGAACAACCATAAACCGATTGCATACGGTATCCATGCAGCCCGAACAAAGGAAAAGTCTGTCAGTTCAAACATCAGCGCGCCTTGCCACTCCCCAATCGCTCGTAGTATTGATTGAGCCGTTCTTGAAAGGCATTGGGGACCGGATCGCGATCGATCGGTACAATTTCATTCTGCTTGGCCGATTTGCGAATCAACTCTTCGGAAACGCGTTCACGCAATCGCTCCATCGGTTCGGCGATCAACCGCTGTACCAACGGCCATTGCGGGTCCTTGGCATGCCGCTTGTACTCGACTCGCATCTCGCGCGCCGCCTCTCGGATACGGTTGGCCTCCGCTCGCAATTCTGGGTCTCGAACCAATTCTTCTACGTCGCGAAGCGCGTCGCTCCAACGATTAAAATCATCTCCGGTCAAGGGTGCGACGAACTCTTGTTCATTGGCGATCCGATCCATAAGAGACCCGCCCTGACTGTTGCCACGCGGTCCCGCCCTCTCACCCGAATTCGCATTCCTCTGACCGTCTTGCTCACCCGTCGCATTGGAACCGGAGCGCGTTCTACCGGGCTCTCCTCCGGAGTTCTCTCCCTCTCGGGTCGCCTCCGATCCCTGGGGTTGAGCATCGGGGTTTTGCGCATCGGGTTGTGGCTCGCCCGCACCTCGAGGCTTCGTGTCCCCTGCGCCCTTGGTCTGGCTCGATTCACTTTCGCGTCCCTGAGTTGACTGTTCCGACTGCTGCTCGCCCAAACTCCCCTCCTGCTGGCTCGTACCGGACCGATCTCCTGAGCGTTGCGCCCCTTCCGCATTGTCGCGATCGGATCCGGATCTGGTGGATTCGGCATTGGCGCGATCCTTGGCATCGGTCGCCGATCCAAGTTGTCCCGACTCCGTTTGCTTGGCACCCGCCTGCTCTTTCGAATCAACTTCGGGTGCCTTGGCCTGACGTTCGCTCTCAATCCAGTCTCTCGCCTTATCCAATTCACGCAGAGCCCGGCGCAAGGATTCTTCTTCGCTCCCGAGCACACTCGCCGCCGACGCCTCGATGCGATCCTTTAGCTTTTCGATGGCTTGCAGGGCTTCGCTGGAAGCATCCTTTGCGGGCGTCTCGAGCCCTCGCTCCAACAACTTGGGGACCAACTCCATCCGCTGCTCCAAACCTGACTGTTTGGCCTCGCGGTAGGTTTCATACAACTCTTCGGCGAGCAAAGGTTCGCTTCCTTCGGATTCGGTCACCGTCTCTTGCACTTTTTCGAGCACACGTTTGAGTTGCTCGCGTTGCTCTACCCAATCACGCGCGTCGGGACGTTCCCCCTCCAACTCCGACTTGCTTCGCAACGTCGACGTCGGTGTCTGCGAATCGCCGTTTTCCTTCGAGTTAGATTCTTCCCCTCGCAACTCCTCGTTGAGTTTGCGTTGCTGGCTCTCCAGTGATTTGGCCGAATCCAACAATTCATTCATCGTTCGTCGCAATCCCTCGGAGGATCGCTGCCGTAACTCTTCTCGCGTCTCTTCCATCGCTTGTTCGGCTTTGGAACCGGAGGCGATGGCTTGCGAAGAAGCAGATTGCGACAAGGATTGGGAGGATTGCTGCATCTGCTCGCGTGCGCGTTCCATCTGTTCGCGAGGCTGTTCCATCGCTTCCCGATTGTCTTCTTGATTCATTCGATCGAGCAACTCGTCCGCATCGCGCAACATCTCTTGCTGCTCATCCCGCAATCGCTTGAGTTCCTCCTCGAGGCGATCTCGTTCCTCGGGCTGTTCCGCAGCTTGGAGCGCCAAGTCCAATTCTCGCAGCGTTTCGTTGAGATCCTTTTGGCGACGGGCCAGCTCATCCAATCGGTTCATAATCTGCCGCATTTCCCGCTCCGCCTCGGGCTCTTGTTCAAGCGGCTTGGATTCTCGCTCGAATCGCTCCTGATCGTTGTCGAGCTTCAGTTGCTCGATCTGCTGTTGACGATTCTGCCGGCTCGCCGATTGCGATGAACTCTGCGAGGATTGCTGTTGTTGTTGCACGATGTTGTGCTCTCGGGCTCGCAACTTCAACAATCCCTCATACGCCAACCTTTCTTCGGCCAATGCATCCCTCAATGCGATGCTTGCCGATGCGCCATTTTCGACTTGGCGCAGTCGCTCGATCGCTTCGCGCATGCTCTGTTGCACCCCATCGATCAAAGCCAACGATTTGGCATCTCGCAGTTTCTCACGAAGCGACTCCGATTGCTGCAATGCGCTCTCCTGCGACTCGATCAGCGTATCGCGATCCGTTGCCAACGCTCGTTCAGGCGATTTGGCAAGCGACCGAAGCACATTCCACGTAGCGGCGATGATCTTCTTTTGAATCTCGCCAAGCTCTTCTGCTTGCTGGGCCGCAGGAGAACTCTGGGAAGAGGATTGCGATTGCTGGTTGGAATTCGCGTTCGACGGATCTCCCTGCCTAAACAACTCCTCGAAAGGTCGAATCTCCGCAAAGTACATCTCGCCATCGACGCGACGTGGGTTCCCATCCCGATCCACGTCCTCGGTCCAAAAGTAATACGACAACAATTGATCGGGCTGAGCGTGCATAGCTTCCAAATCGACCGTGTAAGAAATCTGCGATTTGCGAAGTGGCGTTTCGGAACCTTGGGTCGAAGGCTCCGCGCCCGCATCTAGGGTGCCAACACGCGATTCTTGTAGCACCACTTCGGTGGCAGGTTCCGCACCTAATGCATACGAGATTCCGGTTCTCACCAAAGCGAAGTCATCTTGCACTTTGGCCGACACCATCACTTCTTGGATCGCAGACACGCTCTGATCTGCGGGTCCCGCCAGCTTGACCTCAGGTGCTTTGTTCTCGAGCACGCGAGCCGTGAGCTCTTCAGGAACCTTCGTCCCGCGAGCATCTCGGTCCGACAAACGCACCGTCCACTTCTTGGACGCATTCAGTTCCACTTCGGTTTCTACAACCCGCGGATCTTCCGAACTGGCTGCCAACGGAATCACTTCGCCTTCGGCGTCCACCAGCTCAGCAGTAACGACTTCCTTGTTCAAACGAATCGACCATTTAACCTTCGAGCCCTCTACAACCGTGATCTTACGTGTGTTTTCCACCGTCTTCGTCGGTTGGTTGGCATACAAAGGAGGAGCAATCGTGGCATCGCTGGTAAGCACCGCCGGATGTTCGAACACGGTCACGCGATAGCGCTCGCTTACCCTCCCATCAAAGCGAACGGCGTACTCCATCGGTTTCTCGATCCGACGAGCGGCGGCACCGAACACGGCATCCGCCAGCGCCCGCTCCATCGGAATCTCCGCCGACTCCCCTCCGTCGGGATAAAGCACCAATTGAGCCTGTTCGGGTAGCTTTGCACCAAAGCGAGCCGTGACGAGCAGATCTTGCCCTCGCTCCAACTCGACATTGCCAGGTTCGATAGCAAACTCGCCAGTCTGCACGCTCGCTTCGGTGCGCGACGCAAGCAGCGAATCGTACGCCGATTCGCGTTGCGTCCCCAACCACATCAAGGCACCGATGCCTACGATGGTCTGCACGATCCACGCACCTCGCAACCGCCAAGAGGGCATCGTCTCGCGCCATTGCTCATGCGAGTGCGCATGCTTGACACTCTCTTGCACCAGCTGGCGCTGCAAGAACGGAGAAGTCGATTCGCTGCGAGGCTCCAACGCGGTGATCAAACGCTGCTCAAGCGATGGATAGACGTTTTCGATCCGCTGCGCCATTTCGCGCTTATCGCGGAAGGATAAACGCGATGCTAACCACAACAAAATCGCGATCGCCAGCAGGATCCCCCAGCTCCACATAAACTGCGGTCGCGTTAGGGCGTCCCAACTCCAACCGGGCAGCCACCCAAACTGTGTTGCCGCAACCACTGCAATCCAAAAGCCCAACAGCAACCATGCAAAACGATGCGACTGAAAGCGCGAACGCACGTGACGCAGCCGGCGATCAAGCGATGGTTCGATCGAACTCATGGTTTCCTACCCTTCGGGAAAAAACACGGCACATTCAATTGCACTAGTTGCTCGGGACCAATCCCGGACGACGCAAACACACAATCGATTCCAACAGCACCACAATCAATGCAACAGCCAGCAACCACCACCATGTGCTCTGGCGACTTTCCAACTCGGTCGCCTGCATCTGCCGCATCGCATCGGGCGATACGGGCGGTTTCTCAGGCGGCTCCAATCGCACCCCCAACCTCGAAAACTCAATCGGGTCGATCGGCTGCGTCGCACTTTCTTGGATCGGTACGTTGATCGCAAAGGTTCGAATCGAACGATCGACCATGGTCGCCTGATAGATTCCGCAATTCGAAAGCGACCAGCGATCCCCTTCGGCATCGGGAACACGTTGCTCCGGTCCACCTGCGGACCAAGTCAATTGGCGAATCGAGTTATCTCCAATCACGTCGCCAGCTTCCCAAGACATCTCCATGGCCGTCTTGGGTAGTGCCACGGCAAACCATTGACTGATCATCGGTACAAACTTGCTCGACAATGCCCACTGGCTTTCACGCGGCTGCCAGCCCGCTGTAGCGACCGTCAAACTGCCGTCCCCAATGGATCGAGAAAGAATGGCCGGATCGCCCGAATCGAATTTCGCTGCGACGGCCCAACCTGCGTCCTCTTCCAGTGTCAAAACGCGATGTTTCCAAAATCGAATCTTGGAAAAGTCGTTGAACTTGGAATCCGCAAATGGAGAAAAGATCGGCGCCTTGAGGTCGACCGACGTCCACAGTCCATAGGGCTTTACCGTTGCCTCGCGAAGGGCAGCCACCTCTTGCTTGCTCCAAGCTTGCAGCATTTCCGCACAACGGGCTCCCCAATCTCGCCCCGTCGCGTCGCGAGCATTCGCTTCGATATCTAAAACAGACAACACGTGCCCGCCGGAGTTCATGTACTCGCCCAGCATTTCGATCTCGCGCGCCCCGAGTTCATGGCCCGAAATCACCCATGGAATCTCCTTCGGGTCGATCGGCTTATCGGGAACCTCGGCAGGATCCCATCGCGCCCACGTGACGCGTGTTGAGGGATCATCCAGCGGCACTTGTTGGACAAAGTACCAAAGGCTTTGCTCGGGGGGATCCACCGGGGACTCGATGCAAACCGTCTGCAGATTGCGAGGTACCGGTTGATAAAAGAAGCGTCGGTTGTCAAATTCACAGCCATCGCCTCGCAATTCCAGCGATCGAGCATTCGAGGGCGGTGCCGGCATGATGGCTACGCGACTCATGCCAGCGGGAACGCGCACAGCAGTCTTCGAGTCCGAGATCGGTTGCAGTCGCTCGTCGAGCCACATCAACTCCAACGCCTCTTGAATGCTCCCCGCTTCGTTTGTTACTCGAATCCTGCAGCGATCGTCTCGAACCGCCGACGATCGACCCGAATCGGGCTGACTCGAGGAATCGCGATTGGATGGTCGCTGCAGCGGATCGCCTTCATTGCGATCCCCGTCGACGTGCAACTCGTCCTGATCTTTCGACAGGAGCGTGGCGAACGCATTTCCCTTGCGCTTTGGTTGAACCGGAATCAGCTTGAGGACTGCATTCTCCGGCCAATCGACACCGACCAAACCGTCCAAAGAATTGCCAGTCGCCATATCGCTGATCAATCCGATCTCGATGGCATCGCGACGCCCACCCGTGGCCGGATCGATTTGGATTGCATCCAACGCACTTGCCAGCGCCGATCCAATGTTCCCCGCCCCTTGATTGGGGCGAATCGATTCCAATGCCTGGACGGCTCTTGAGGCTCGTGTCCCCATCGGCACTGACATGGAGTCGTGCACCGAGACCATCGGTTGCAGAGCGTTCGAAAACTGGTAGACCGCGATCGTGTCGTTGGGGCCTGCACCGGCGATCCAGGTCCGTCCTGCTTGCAAGGCCGCATCCCAAACACCCTCGCGTTGCATGCTCGCGCTCGCGTCGACCAACAGCAATCGATTCAAACCTCGATCTCCGATCGAAGGTTGCTCCGTCGCGCGATTCCAATAGGGACGGGCGAATGCGAACGCAATCAAACCGATCAGTCCTATCCGACACAGCAACAGAAACCAGTGCTCAATGTGGCTTCGCGCTGTCAACTTGGCCGGCGCCGCATCCAAGAACAATAGGGAGCTGAATTCGTAGATCTCACTGGGGCGCTTCCTCACCAAATGAAACAGAATCGGTCCCAAAATGGCGAGTGCACCGAGCGCATAGAGCGGGGCGAGGAAACTCATGGCATCGCCCCTCCTGCGGCCACCGGTTGCGAACCCGATCCTCGCGATACGTTGGCTCCCCGCTCGCGTTGCGCTCAGAACGCATGCAACGCCAGCTCAAGCGGTTGCTCGGTCGACCACTGCAAACAAGGAATGCCAAGCGGCTCTGCAATCCCTCGCAACTGCTCGGCATGCTCCAAAAACTTTTGCAGATAGGATTTCCTGGCAGCCGCCGGATCGACGAAACGCTCTATCCCCGACTCCACGTCGCGCACCATGATGGGCTTGTCCAACTGAAAATCCAACTCGCGCGGATCGAGGATGCGAAACAGCACGACCTCGTGTTTGCGAGCCCGTAGGAATGCAAGCGGCGTTTGCAGCATCTTGGGATCGACCAAGAAATCGGAAATGACCACGACCAAACTGCGATGCCGCACCAACTCGGACACTTGCTTTAACGGCGATGCCAGGTCGGTTGACTCTCCTGCCGTAGAGCGTTCTAGCATGCTCAAAATGCGTTTGAGTTGTCCCGTTCGGTAGCGCGCCGTCAGCAGCTCCTGAACGCGTTGATCAAACGTCACCAACCCGACCGCATCCCGTTGCCGAATCAGATGAAAGGCAATGGTGGCGGCCAAGGTTCTTGCGTAATCGTGTTTGCTATAGCCTGTCGAAGCATAGCGCATCGATTGACTCTGATCGACCACGAGGTAGCAACGGCGATTGGTCTCATCTTCAAACTTCTTGATGTACGGCCGATCCGAGCGCGCGTATAGCTTCCAATCGATGCTGCGTGGATCGTCTCCTGCCGAGAACGGACGATACTCGCTGAACTCCACCGAAAAACCATGCAGCGGGCTGCGATGCAGTCCCGTTTGAAATCCATCGACGACCGTCTTCGCGCGCCAATGCAAATCCTGAATCGCCATCAGGGTCCTGACATCGATCCAACGATTGGCTCCGTTCGAGGCATTCGGGCTGCGATCGCGTCCGGTCGAGTCCTGCATTATGGTCGAACCTCGCTGAGCAAGCGTTCGATGCACGTCTCTACGGTGATGCCGTCCGCTTCGGCTTTGTAGGACAATAGAACGCGGTGACGCAGCACCGGCGCGGCCAGGGCGCGAATGTCTTCGTGCCGGACGTGGGATTGACCTCGCAGCAGCGCGCGTGCTTTCGCTCCCAACACCAGCATCTGAGCAGCTCGCAGTCCTGCCCCCCAAGTCACCCATTGATCGATGAACGGCAACGCCTCGGGGCGACCGGCCCGGGTCGCGGTCACCAATCGCAGTGCATAACTGGCGACTTCCTTGGCAATCGGCATGCGCCGCACCAGTTGCTGGAACTGCAGGATATCCTCGCCGCTGAACAACGGCACGATGGGCTCTGGAGTCTTGCTCGTCGTGTCCAGCACCACTTGAAGCTCTTCGTCAAAGGGCAAGTAATCGATCAGGACATTGAACATGAAGCGATCCAACTGAGCTTCTGGCAGCGGATAGGTACCTTCCATCTCGATCGGGTTTTGCGTGGCCAAGACAAAGAACGGCTTGGGGAGCGCATATCGCCGGCCCGCCGCGGTGACTTGATGCTCCTGCATCGCTTCCAACAGCGCCGACTGCGTTTTGGGAGGCGTGCGGTTGATTTCGTCCGCCAAGATCACATTGGCAAAGACCGGTCCGGGAACAAATCGCAACGCCCTCCCTCCTTCGGCTTCGGTCAGAATCTCCGTGCCCGTGATGTCGGCGGGCATCAGGTCCGGAGTGAACTGTACGCGGCTGAAGTCGAGATGAAAGACTTGCGCGACGCTTCGCACCAGCAGCGTTTTGGCCAAACCCGGAGCTCCGGTGATCAAACAATGCGTGCCGGAGAACAAGCAGATCAGCAACTGCTCGATGACGTCCTTTTGCCCTACGATGGATTTGGCGAGTTCCGCCTCCATCTTGGCCCGCCCGGTTTGAATGCGTTGAAAGATTTCTGCGTCATCTTCGATGTTCGTGTGGTCAGCAGAGGCATTGAAAGTGCTCAAGACGAATCTCGCGTTGGTTCCTAAAAGGTGCGATGGCGGCGTAAATGCAGCCGCGGTTGGCATGCAAAGATCAATGGGTCATCGCATACGTCACGATGTTGATGCCAAGAGGGTAGGCCTTCTTGACCGAAAACTCTTCAAAGTACCAAGGGTCCTCCCCCTCGCGTTCCCATCCATCCCCTAAATCGGTGTTGTGGCAAATGAAGACCATGATGCGCCCCGCATCATCCTTGATCGCGCGGTAATGCGGGATGCTCGTGTCGGAACCATAGCGAGGTTCCCACGTCACGCCCGACTGCCGGCCTGACCAAGCCGAGTGGATCGAAGGAAGCTGCGGCTTCTCCTTGAGGTCGTAAACGCAATGGAAGATTTCGTGCTCCAGCGGGACTTCCTCGGGCTCGCGGTCCGGGAATACGCGTTTGATTTCGCGATAGAAGTTGTCGTATTCTTCGTCGCCCCAAAAATCGTCCACCATCAGAAAGCCCCCTTTCAAGCAATACTTGCGAAGGGCCTCCACCTCCGACTCTCGAAACATCAAGTCTCCAGGTTCGATGATGTAGATGAATGGATACTCCATCAAACGCGGATCGCTAAGCTCCAAAACGATCGGCTCCGGATTGACCTTCATCGTGGTGAGCTGCTGCAACCGCAACGAGAAATTGAGTTCGCTGTCTCGAAAGTCGGTCGCCCATCCTCCCCCTCGCCGATACCCCGACGATTCGTACTTGATACGAACAAAGGTGAAACTGTCTTTTGCGAACTTGCGATCGATCTCCCAGCTAGGGACATCTCCACGTCCCATGTTCTGCCAGTCACGCGAACGAAAACGCCTACCGCCCGGCGGCTGAGCCATCGCCCAGTACCCCAAGCTTCCCATGGCGATCATGACCATCGCCAGTCCCAGCCCCTGGCGCAACGTTCTCGTTCGATGTTCGCTTACCAATGCGCGTTCCTAACGTCTGCGATGCGTGCGTCCACGGCATCTGGAGTTCGCATGGGATGTGTTCCCCATGCCGAGGGATTCATTGTCGGCTCTGCCGATGCGCGCAGCAACCATGCGAGCGCTCCATTCCGATAGAATGCATGGAATGCGGCAATTCCATTCCAACCCGTCCGATCGTTGATCGGATCGGCCACACCATCACGAAACCGCAGACTTCTTCCTCCTGCCACATACCTGCGACGACGACTTCGATCATAATGGAATCGTAACGTCGTGTTGCATCCCCGCCTAAGGTCCCGATCATGCGTCCCCTACACCCCTGGATACGTCCCGGCTCGCATACGAATTCGAAAGGTCGCCCCCCGTGCGCGGTGAGCTGTGGACAAATGCGATCCTGGGGACGAGGCTCTCTGTTGTGCATTGCCCTGGCCGCTGCGATTAGCACATCTTCTGTTGCAGACGATCCACCGGTGCGGCAGCTTCCGTCTGGAGCTGCCGAGCAAGAGCAATGGTTTGAAACGCAACTCCGACCGCTTCTGATCGAGAAGTGCTACCCTTGCCACGCAGCGGATACGGAGCAAAACGGTGGGCTTCGGCTCGATGCATTGGATGCCATACTCCAAGGCGGTGACTCCGGTCCGGCGATCGATTCCAAGCAGCCAGCGCAAAGCCTTCTTTGGAAAGCCATTGAGTATCGCGACCCCAAATTGCAAATGCCCCCAGACGGGAAGCTCTCTGACTCGCAATTGCGGGCCATCCAATCTTGGATCGAAGCAGGCACTCCGGTACCCGAGAACTTTCGATCGTCTGCTCCACCGAAAAGCACCAGCCAGGCTCTCCCCGTCGAAAGGGCGCGCGAACACTGGGCCTACCAACCCATCCGACATACGACCGTTCCCAACGGTTCTGGCGAACTGGCTGCCATGCATCCGATCGATGCGTTCTTGGCAGCCGGCCGCGGGCAACCGTCTCTTCCCGTGAGCCCCACGGTGTCCGATCGCGCCTTTCTCCGGCGCTTAGTCATCGATTTGCATGGTCTAAACGCAACGTACGAGCAACTCGCCGAAGCCACCGTGGCCGACAACGATCCAGCCGATCGCGATGCTGCTTCGAGACGCGAACGCTGGGTGGATGCGATGCTCGCGTCCCCACGCTTCGGTGAACGCTTCGCTCGACACTGGATGGACGTCGTACGGTATGCCGAGTCGCTCACGTTGCGAGGCTTCATCATGCCAGATGTATGGCGATATCGCAATTACTTGATTGATAGCTTCAACCGCAATCACCCCTTCAACCAAATGGTGGCCGAACAAATCGCAGGCGACCTTATGCCCAGCGGCGACCCAAAAATCGATGCGGCCCGCTGGACTGCAACCACCATGCTCGCGATCGGCGATCACAACTACGAAGAACAAGACAAACCGCAATTGGAAATGGACGCGATCGACGAGCAACTCGACACGCTAGGCAAAGCCTTCCTGGCGCAGACGTTGAACTGCGCGCGATGCCACGATCACAAATTCGATCCGATCCCAACCGCCGACTACTACGCACTCGCCGGTATCCTCAAGTCCTCGGTCGCGATGGACCATGAAAACGTTTCCAAGTGGGTGCGCATGCCTTTGCCGTTACCGGAATCCGAGCGGTCGCAATTCGAACAAATCGCCAACCAGCATGCCGCGAACAAGAAACGCATCGATGCCATCAAGAAACAATTGGGCGCCAGCCCGAAACAAGGCTTGGTGTTCTCCTCCGACGTCTTTGCGGGAACCGTGATCGACGATCGGGCTGCTCGCAAAGTCGGCGAGTGGCAACCTTCCACGTCGATTGCGACGTACATCGATCAAGGCTACCTGCACGACAAGAACGCACAGCGCGGTGAGAAATCTGCGACCTTTGAGCCCCAGGGCTTGTCGCCGGGAACCTACCGCGTCCGCATGGCATATGCCCATGGTGACAATCGCTCCACGAAGACCTCGGTGCGGATCTCAAGCGCCGATGGAGACCAAACGATCCTCGTGAATCAACGCATGGCACCGTCCGACGACGGTCTCTGGCAAACCCTCGGAACCGCGAGGGTCGAACGGGATGGTCAAGCCTTTGTCATCGTCAGCAACGAAGGGGCTGATGGCCACGTCATCGTGGATGCGATCCAGTTCCTATCCGAGGGGATGTCCCCGCGCCGCGATGCCCCAGCCGAAACGGCGGCAGCAGATAACGAGGCGGCTTCTACCAGCGATTTACAACGCGAGGTGGCATCGCTCGAAAAGGCGAATCAAGAGATGCAGCGGCAACTCGACGCCCGCCCAATGGTCCAAACCGTTCGAGCCGTGTCCAAGCCTGCCGACGTTCCGATCCACATTCGAGGCAGCGTCCATCGGCTCGGAGCGGTCGTTCCACGCGGATTCTTGAGTTGCATCGATGCCCACGATTCGCAACTGGCCGAACGCTACCGGATCGCACCGCAAGCCAACGGGCGATTGGAATTGGCGCAATGGCTCATCGACCCTGCCAACCCGCTCACCGCCCGCGTCTACGTCAATCGCGTTTGGGCTTGGTTGATGGGCCAAGGCTTGGTTCGCACGCTGGACAACTTCGGCACTACCGGCGAACCCCCGCAGCATTTGGAGCTGTTGGATTGGTTGACATCGGAATTCATGGCGAACGGTTGGTCGACCAAATGGTTGGTCAAAACCATCGTCACCTCCGACGCCTACCGTCGCAGCGTCCATGCGTCGCCAGAAATTCTCGTTTCGGATCCAGAGAACCGCGACTTCACCCGCGGTATGTTGCGACGGCTAGATGCCGAATCGTTGCGGGATTCCATGCTCATGGCGAGCGGCGAGTTGGAACTCGACAGCGACCCGCAATCGACGATCCGCGCCGAAGCGAAAGCCGATTATCGCTATGTCCACGAGGCGCGGTGGCGGAGCATCTACATGCCATGGTTCCGAAATGCCTTGCCCGAGTTGATTCGCGAGCTCGATGGGGCGAACCCGAGCTTCTCGATCTCCGTTCGCAACCGCAGCACCGTTCCCCCGCAAGCCCTCACCTGGATGAACAGCCCCTGGATTCGCGACCGAGCCATCCGCATCGCTGATCGGATCGCCGGCCCTGCCGCATCGCAAGACCCGACGACTGCCCCTTCGGGAAAGCCGGCCACTGCCGAAACATTGCATCGCGCCTTTCGCGTGGTGCTGGGGCGAGACCCAGAATCGACGGAGTTGGAATGGGCGGCGCGGACGGTCGATCAGGCCTCCGTAACCGAACTCGTCCATCAACTGCTGGCTTCCATCGACTTTCGTTATTGCGAATGACCTGAAGCAGAATAATGCGAAGCATACCTGCGAGCCTCGCTTTTCGATCCAACATCACCGATATTGACACAAGCCCTCAGCATCCCTCCCACCGTGCCCTTCGGTCGCATCGTGTGATCGCCTCCCTGCGAAAAGGAAAACCATGAATTCCCGACGATCCTTCCTGACTCAGTCCGCCTGCGGTTTTGGTGCGGTAGCGGCCGCGGGGTTGCTGACTCGGCTCAGTCGCGCCGACGGTATCCCTGGCCAATTCGGATTCGCAAAGGACGGTTTGCATCATCCCGCACGCGCCAAACGGGTCATCTTTTTGTTTATGCAAGGGGGAGTCAGCCAAGTCGATTCCTTCGATCGAAAACCGCTGCTCGACTCCAAAGATGGTCAACTGCTGCCGTTCGACGATGCACGCGAGTTCGCGAACACACGCAAGCTCGGCTCCAACCAACGCGTTATGAAGTCGCCTTGGGCCTTCAAGCAATACGGCCAGTCCGGACGTTGGGTATCGGAATTATTTCCGAACATCGCCGAGCATGTGGACAAGCTGGCGTTCATCCATTCCATGCACACCGACGGCGTCGCTCATGGACCGGCGACGATTTTTCTACATACCGGAACGCTCAATTTGGTGCGACCGTCGATGGGCTCGTGGGCCCTATACGGACTTGGGAGCGAGAATCAAAACCTACCTGGTTTCATTTCGATTGCGCCTTCCATCGGCAATGGCGGTGCACGGAATTACGGTGCGGGATTCCTGCCTGCACGCTATCAAGGCACCCCGATTGGGGGCGCTACCGATGCAGATCTAAGAATGGACAATCTCGATGG
The DNA here is from genome assembly GCA_046318495.1 of Pirellula sp. Lineage (GTDB taxonomy): Bacteria > Planctomycetota > Planctomycetia > Pirellulales > Pirellulaceae > JBKCUI01. Next base: position 30,946 of record JBKCUI010000055.1, read on the forward strand.
TGGGCCAATGGCTGGTTCCATCAACCCATCGGCTCGCTGGTCCTCCGAAACCGAGTTGCAACGGATTCAATTGCAGCGGATGCGCCGTGGCAAAGCAGGCACCGAGCCGTCGGTATTCACCGGCGATGATGAGCTGGAATCGCTGATCGCTTCCTATGAAATGGCTTCGCGGATGCAGATGCATGCGCCGGAACTCTTCGACTTGACCCAGGAAACCGAAGCAACGCGCCAGTTGTACGGATTGGACGATGCTCGCACCGCAACGTATGGCAAACGCTGTTTGCTGGCTCGCCGATTGTGCGAAGCTGGCGTTCGATACATTCAAGTCAACTACGGGGACGATTCCGCGAATCCAGCTTGGGACCAGCACTCCAATCTGCCAAAGCATGCGGAACACGCGGCTGCGGTCGATCGGCCAATCGCGGGCTTGCTGACGGATTTAGCCCAACGTGGATTGCTCGAGGACACGCTGGTCTGGTGGGGAGCAGAGTTCGGACGACAACCCTATGCCGAAAAGAACGGTACCGGCCGCGATCACAATCCTGGAGGCTTTACGATGTGGCTGGCAGGAGGCGGCGTCAAACCTGGGATAGCCTATGGCGCGACCGACGAGTTCGGACAGATGGCGATCGAAAACAAAGTCCACATGCACGACTTGCACGCCACGATCTTCCACCTGCTCGGAATCGATCACGAGAAGCTGACATACCGGTTTGCAGGCCGCGACTTCCGACTCACCGATGTGCACGGCCGCGTGGTGCATCCGCTGTTTGCATAAGGCAACCAAAAGGCGATCGCACCGATCTGCGGAACCAACGCATCGCCGAGCCCGTCGCGCAACCGCCGTCCCCGCTCGGGCGCATCACCTTGTTTCGTCCGCCCCGGTGTCAGCCCCGAAACGTCGCGGCGTCAAAGGCGGCGAACAGATGGACGATCCAGCCCAGCAACACGACCCAAAGAAGCGAACCGGCTAGGAAAAAGAACAACGCTGCGACGATGCGTCCCTGGGCCAACTGCCCCAATCCGGGATAGACAAAGCTGGCTAGTGCGCTGATGACGTTGCCAGTTGATCCTCGCCCGCTCATGCTGCGATGCATCCTTCTGCTTGATTCGATACGGTTGATGTTCATGCAGTGAACTTCGCCGCTGCCCCGCAGATCTTGGAAACTGCTGTGAGCAATGCGGCAATGAAAAAACCCCGCCGTGAAGCACGGCAGGGTTGATTGGATTGGTAAGGATTCACCGCAGAAGTTTGGCACTGGGCCAAGCATTATCGTCGGTGCACACCAAGCGAAGCTTAGTAGCGGGAATCGCGATCGCCACCGCGACGTCCACCGCCATCGTAACGTCCGCCACCGCCACCACCACCGCTGCGTCCGCCACCGCCGTAGCCGCCACCGCCGCCACCGCTGCGTCCGCCGCCACCGCCGGAGGGTCGGCTTTCGCGCTCTCGGGCTTCGTTGCACGAGATACGACGATCTACGACCGTAGCATCGTTCAAGTTTTCGATCGCAGCCGCTGCTTCATCCGAATTCGGCATTTCAACGAATGCAAAGCCTCGCGATCGGTTGGTTTCGCGGTCAACGATGATGCTGACGCGCGAGACTTCGCCGTACTGCTCGAACGCCGTGCGGACATCCGACTCAGTAGCCTTGAACGAAAGATTTCCAACGTAAATATTGGTCACAAAACACCTCAAAAAACAACTCAAACCAAAGGCGTTCCAAACGATCCAGCTGCCGGAAAGAAGAAATGGGCTCCGCCCACACACCAAACACGGGTCACAAGAGAGTCCTAGAACGCCACCAAATCCGACAGTCCACGCTCGTCGCGCTCACATGCAGCAATACAAATGCTGCGACTACATCGAAATCAACCCCGCGTAACCGAACACGAACAAAACGAGACTAGACTCAGACCCAATCAATGACCGTTTAAGAACGCGAAGTCGGTTTGATCATATCCGCATCGGCATTGCGATGCAATGTCATCCTGCAAGTTAATTTCGTGCAAGCGAGGCAAGAAGCTGCCCCGCACGGGCCTCGCGACGGGCTGCATGAGCATGTCCTAGAATCTGCGATTCTCAACGGTTTTGTTGCAAATCGGCATCTCGCCGCTGGGCGATCTCGCAAATCGCTTCGGGGAGCGCTTCGCATTCGAGCGCAAAGACACGCTTTTGGAGACTCTCTGGCGTATCGCCGTCCAGAACCGGGCATGTGCGCTGCAACAGGATCGGCCCGTGATCGTATTGGTTGTCGACGAAATGAACGGTGCAACCGGAAACTTTGACACCGAATCGGATCGCCGCCTCGTGCACGCGAAGCCCGTACATACCCTGGCCACAGAATGCGGGGATGAGCGATGGATGGATGTTGACGACCCGATTCTCAAAGTCCGGCGGAATAAGCAAATGCTCGAGATAACCACCCATGACCACCAAATCGCAGCCGGCTTCACGAATGGCATCGAATACGGCTTTGGAATGGGAATCACCATCAGCGAACTGCCGCTTTGCCAGGATGCGCGTCGGGATCGCCGCCTCGCGGGCAAACGTCAGCCCCCCAGCGGAAGCTTTGGAACTGATCACCAAACGAAAATCGACCGGCAAACCAAACTGGCGCTGCCGGTCGATCAAGTTCTTGAGCGTCGTGCCACCACCGGAAATCAGCACAGCGGTGGTAATGGGTCGAATCGTCAAGGGCGAATCATCCTACGAGCTCGAGCAAACAGCCTTCAGGAAAACTACTTCTTGGATTTGACCAAGTCCTTGAGCTCTTCCAAGAACGACTCCATGTCTGCTTTTTGTGGCACTTCGTCGACCAATTGGACGGCTTCCGTTTGTGCCTTGACTGCGGCCTCCAGGTTTCCGAGACCGTATTCCAAGTGAGCTACGGTATCCAGAGTCATCCCCTTGAGGTTGCCTTCTTGCTTGGCTGCAGCCTTCTTTGCCAAAGACAAAGCGCTTTCCAAGGTGTCCTTATCTTCTAGGGCTCCACGCTCTTTCCATTCCCAGACCGTCCAGGCGATCTGATTGCCGGTCATCGGGTCGTCGCCAGCGAGCGTAAGGGCTTTCTTGAGGGTCTCGGCGACGTCCTTGGACTCGCTTTGGGCGACTTGGTGAATGTTGAGCTTGATCATGGTGAAGTTCAGCTTCAATTCGGGCTTCTTCACTTTGTCCACGAACTCATCGAGAGCTTCGAGGGCCTCTGGGAACTTCTTGCGGCGGACCAAACCACCGACCTTGACTTGCATCTCTTGCATCAAGCCATCGAGTTCCTGTGTCTCCTTGAACTCTTCGGCAAACTTGTCGCGATCCCATTTGCCCGCCACCACGGCTTCGAGGGGACCATCCATCTGCATCGGGTGTCCGATCCATTCGATCTTGCCGTCTTTGCCGACGATGAATGCGCACGGAATTCCGTTTTGCTTGGCGGGTTCCATGTAGCTCTCGTGCGTCGAACGATCCGGGTCGGTCGTCAACGAGTAGGACTTGGTCAGCTCGCGAAACGTCTTGGTTTCTTCGCTTCGAGGAACTTCTCGTTCGAGGAACTCCTCGACGGTGTCCAAAGGTTCGTCGCTGATGCTGACGACTTGGACCCCCTTGTCCGCATACCTCTTTTGAAGTTCGACAATATGGGGCATGCTGGCGATACAAGGTCCACACCACGTCGCCCAAAACTCGACGACATAGACCTTGCCATTGGTGAACTTAGTCACTTTTCCAAACTTGCCTTCGCCATCCTGAACCCAGTGCTCGATATCGAGCGTTGGAGCATCGGAACCGATAGTCAACAGATCGTCCGCAGCACGAGCCGCCGGTGCCATCCACGCGGCGGAAAAGCCGCACGCTGCCAAAACCACCATCGCAACAAAGCGACGCATTGATGTCTTCATTCGAAAGATCCTTGAGTTGAATTACGCCGGCACCACACAATTGGCTCCGGCACCGACGACCTGCCAGCAACCGATTCCAAGCGACAGAATCCTGTCGGCCAAATCGCGGTTTTCGTGAAACGCAGTCGCGATTCGTTGGAAACCCGCATCGCAAAGATTATACGGATTTGCCTTCTCGCGGCACAACGGGAACCCGCCCGACACCCCGAAAGCCAGAGAATTCGGTTCGCCTAGCGACGAAAACCGACATGGCCATGCAATTCGTCGACTGAACGCGGATCTTGGAAAACCAATCCTACAAATCCAGAAACACGTTTTGCGCCCGCCTTCCATTCCCCCAAATCACCCCAGACGGCACTCCGTCCGCCGCGCCTGTCGCCGTCGGAACTTGACAATCAGGGTTTCGGAGGAAAGATTGTCTAGTCCAACGAGCCTATGCCCCGTTTGATTGCCGATGCGAGCTTTTCTCGAAGTGGGAAGGGGTCGCATCTTTTTTTCGTAGAACCAGGAGTTTCCCATGACCGATTACGTGCCGATGACCCGCGAAGGGTACAACCGAATCAAGGCCGAAATCGACCGTCTCGAGAATGAGGAAATGCCTCGAATCGCGGAGAAGATCGCCGATGCTCGCGCGGAGGGAGACCTCAAGGAGAACGCCGAATACCACGCCCAGCGCGAAAACCAAGGGCTGATGCAAGCCAAGATCAACGCGCTCAAGGCCAAGCTGTCCCGCGCTCACATCATCGACACGTCTGCTCTGCCCAAAGACCAAGTCGCCTTTGGCGCAAAGGTCAAGCTCAAGGATTTGACCTTTGGCGATGAAGAGGAGTACATGCTGGTAGGCGCTGGAGACGAAGACTACGAAGTGGGCAAAATCCTTTCGACCAGTCCGTTCGGCGCTGCCATGATGGGCAAAAAAATCGGTGAAATCGTCGAAGTCGCAGCGCCGCGTGGCACGCTGCGTTACGAAGTTCTCGACATCGTCTTCGAAGACCTGTAAGCGACATTGCGAGGGCGCAGGCACGGTTGCGGTCACGGCGATCTCTCGCAGAATGCTGGATTTCACTGCGCGGTCTTTTGGGCAAAGAAGTCAGCCTTGCAGTCGGTTGCACGTGGCGCTCTCTCGCGGTTACAGTGAATGGCTTGAGCACTGAAACTTCGCTCCATCATCGGCGAGCGGTCCTCGCTTTGCGGTCCTCCTCCCGTCGGGTACTACCTTGAATTCCGATATCGCACCATCCCCATCGTCCACCCCTCAACAGCCCGCTGCCGAGAAAGATGTCTCGCTAGGACCGGCCTGCTTGGTCGTGTTCATCTTTTTTCTGGCCTTCATGTGCATCGTCGTGGCGATCATGTCATTCATGCTGACCGGCAATCAAGGACGGCGGGCGGCGTATGCGGTCAGGGAACAACTCATCCCCTGGGTCGACGCTGCTTCGTTGAGCAAATCCGACCGCGATGCGATCATCGATGAATTGAATCAGTTGGCTTCCAAGATGGATCGCGAGGAGCTTTCCTCACGTCAATTGACTCGATTGGGGGCTCGGCTTAGCGACTCCGCGGTCTTGCAATGGGGAGTGGTCGAGCAAATCGCAAGGGTAGCCAAGCAATCCACAGGACTGACCGACAAGGAAAAGGAAGATTTCCAACACACTTGCGACCGCTGGCTGCGCTGCGCCAGCGAGGGCAAGCTGACGATGAACGAAATGGAGTTTGCGTTCCAAACGACGGCGACCAAGGAACCTCGTTCCGGCCGGTTGTCCTTGAGAAGCGAGCTAACGGACGACGCGCTTCGCGAATTCCATCGCCGCGTTTTGGCAATCCTCGAAAAGTACGAAATCTCCGACGAAGCGTTCGACAAGAGCGTCTCGCAAGCCTTCAAGGCCATCGTCGAGGACGGGCTGAAGGAACCCAAGTAGCCTGCGCACCTTACGGCAACGTGCATCCTTTTCGTAAAGGCTAAACCAACGCTTCGTCGCCCCCCTCTCGCACAGTGCCTGGCACCGGTTGTCCTGGGGGGAGAAGCCCGGTAGAATGGCAGTACAGGAGATCAGCCATGCCTAGACCATTGCGATGCGAACTCTTTAGGCCCAACGAAATCTCGATCCTGCACGTCGTCCAGCGGTGCGTACGCCGTGCCTACCTCTCAGGCGTCGATGAAGTCTCCGGAAAGGACTACTCCTACCGCAAAGAATGGATCCGCCAACGCATCGAAAAACTCGCTTCCGTCTTCGGAATCGATGTCTTGGCCTACTCCATCCTGTCCAACCACCTCCACATCGTCCTAAGAAACCGGCCCGATGTCGTAGAAACCTGGTCCGATCGCCAAGTCGCCATCCGTTGGCTCCAGATTTTCCCAGGAAAACGCACCGAAGAGCAACTCGGGGATCCCACCACCAACGATGTCGATTCCTTGCTCAACGACGGT
>JBKCUI010000056.1:0-4399 GCA_046318495.1 Pirellula sp.
GTCTAGCACAGCGCGGCGATTACGAGCACGAGCGCGAGAAAATTCGCGATGCGTCAACGCCATGCGTAGTCGCTGCGAAGGCACGGGGCGGCACGAATCGAGCGAGGGAACAAGCTTCGGTGCAGTGGTGCGCCATGCCTGCGGCAGGTTGCTTTCAAATGTAGCCTAGGGTACAAGTAGGAAGCCGTGTGTGCGCAGGCGTCCTGCTGGCACCTACTTCCCTTTGATTCATTGGCGCTCTTCCATGCCCGAGTCCGCTGCATCCGCTATCGACGCCGCGATCGAGATCGCCGATCTGACGGTTGCCTATCACCAAAAGCCCGTCCTGTGGGAGATCAACCTTCGCATTCCGCGGGGGGCCTTGGTCGGGATCGTGGGTCCGAACGGCGCGGGAAAGAGCACCTTGATGAAAGCCGTGTTGGATTTGGTCCCTAAGGTTTCGGGGACGGTCCAAGTGCTCGGGCAAGAGATCAAGCAAGTGCGGCATCGTCTGGCTTACGTGCCACAGCGGGAGAGTGTGGATTGGGATTTTCCCGCCACGGTGGCCGATGTCGTCTTGATGGGGCTGTATCGGGAGGTTGGATGGTTCTGGCCAACGCGGGCGGAGCATCGGCGTCGCGCGATGGCGGCGCTTGAACAAGTCGGCATCGCGGAGCTTGCGAACCGGCAGATCAGCCAGTTGTCGGGCGGTCAGCAGCAGCGAACGTTTCTCGCTCGCGCGCTAGTGCAGGCTGCCGATGTGTTTTTACTCGATGAGCCGTTTGCAGCGGTGGATGCCGCCACCGAGCAATCGATAATCGAGGTCCTGCGAACGCTGCAACAGAACGGCAAAACGGTGCTCGTGGTGCATCACGACTTGCACACAGTGCCGCAGTACTTTGATTTCCTCGTGCTCATCAACGTGCGTGCGGTCGCGTGGGGGCCGATGGCCGAGACGTTCACGCCGGAGAATCTCAAGCGAACCTATGGCGGTCGATTGACCATTCTCGATGAAGTCACCGAAGCCATGCGCCGCAACGTCTCGCGCTAGGTTGAGGCCGCCTTACGATCAGCACACCGATGCGTTTTTCGGGCGCGCTGCTCGCATCCGGTTATCCGATAGAAATCCCGGCGCATCGGTGTCGGAGTCTGGGGCGAAAACGAAAAAGGCCCGCGGTTTCCCGCGGGCCTTTGTTCTTAGACACTTTGTGTCGCGTGCAGATTACTCGATGCTAGCAGCATCCCAAGTATCGCCCGCGTCCTTCGATCCCATCGCACCCCAAGCACCGTATGGGCTAGGAGCGTTCGAACGGGCACCGTCGATACCCAGCGGGGGATCTCGGCTTGGGTCACCCGCATCCACCGCGTTGGGGATGAAGCGAACGTTGTTGTCCGCAAAGGCGACGTGAGCACCACTGCCGTGGTAGCTGCTTGCCGAGAAGATACCCCAGTCCCAGTCGCCAGGACCTGCGTTGCAGGATGCCGAGTTGGGTGGGAGGATCGTGGTGAAACCGCTGAACGATGGGTGACCATCACCCCAGCGGATACCGCGCCAGTGACCGCCCAAAGCAGCGCCGCCTGGCAATGGGCTGATGTACTTGTCGCCGATGGTCGAACGCTTGCAATTCAAAACCCCGGTGCCGGAGTTCATGTTGCCCATGCTGACCAACTCGCCACCCTGTACGCGGTACTTGCCAGCACCCCATCCGAGGTTTTGGCTCGGGGTGGTACCGATTTCGCCGAGGACCAAGGTGTATGCCGAGCCGTCGGTCGCATCCGCCATGCGGCGTTGATAACGACCTTGGAACATACCGCGGTTGGCAGCTGGGTGCCATGCAACGTGGTTGTCTTGGGTGGTATCGCCGTAGCACATCGCGTAGTTCGTACGAGCCGAACCGTCATCGAACCAGTTGGCATCTGGGTTCATCTTGCCTGGATCCGAAGGGCAGCGCAAGTTAGCCACTTGGGTACGCCAAGGGGTGTAGTTGCCGCCAGGACCCATGTCCCAAGGCCACAGCCAGCCGTTGATCGTCGCTCCGTTGATTTGGTTGCGGAATGGCGATGTGAAGATCTGGGTGTAGAGTGCTTGTTGCTCCATGTTGGGCAACACCATCAACGTACCGGACCATCGGTTGATCCCGACGCGGCCGACGTTGGTGTCTTGGTCAGTTCCCGTTCCGCCGGGTGCAGGACCGCCCCATCCGGGAGGAAACTTCTTGTAAGCCGACTCGTAATTCAAAAACGCCAAGCCCACTTGGCGAATGTTGTTGCTGCAAGACATGCGTCGTGCAGCTTCCCGCGCGGCCTGAACCGCGGGTAGCAACAGCCCGACCAGAATCCCGATGATCGCGATGACCACCAAGAGTTCCACGAGCGTGAAGCCGCGAACGGATCTGAGCTTCATACTGAACCCTCTAATGAAAAAGTGAAAAGAAGACCTTGCCACAGTGTGGCGATGATTGCCATTAACCCTATCCACCGGTCGGGTTGTTAGCAATAGTTCGACCGCATAACCGATAAATTTTTTCACAATTTTTCGGCTCGATACCCGATTCTCGGCCGAACCCGACGCATTAGTGGAGGAAAAGCGGCCGCTCCGCAAGAATTCGGCCTTTTTTGCTTGGCAGGCATGAGTACATTTTGGGACGCCAACCCAAATGTTTTCCATGACGGCTTGTCCCCCGCACTGCAGGGGCTGGGGCTAGCGGAGGATTTCGAGGTGTTTGCCCCGCGGAGAAGTGCTCAGGGCGATCGGGCGGAACAACCCGCCGGCCCCATACCAGTCATAAACTCGGATCGCTAGCACGAGCTTGTCGCGGGACTGCCGCACGCTCTCGGGGATTTCAAAATCGACATGATCCTCGAACGCGGTCCGCTTGGTCTCGATATCGCCTGCCGATCCGACTTTTTCCCCGTTGGCATAGATTTCAACATAGTCATCTGCGCCATCGAGCCAGACCAGCAATCGCTCGTCGCGCCAATCGTCCGGTAGAGGGACTTCGATCCGATACCATGCCCAGCCATCGAGCGAGGGGTAGCCCAACGACTCCCAGTGCTTGCCGATCTGCATCGGTTTCCATGCTTGCGGTTCCTCGATCTCCGCGTGGTGCCATCCCCGGCTCAGCCCGTTGTTCTCCGCATCGACGCGGAATCCCCATTCTCGATTGGTCAGCGGGATGGTCTTCAGCGAAAGTTTGTTTCGCATGCCATCGTGAGCATCGTTGCTCAAGCTAGCGATCGGCGCATCGGACACCTTATCCTGCATCTCTCGCAACGCGCGCATCGCCCGATCCAGGACGTAGCGTCCTGCAGCCGAAGCGCATGCGCGTTCCTCGCTATGGATGGTATCCACCAACAGCGTTCCTTTGCCGACACGAGTTGCGAACAGCAACCCATGCGTCTTGACGCGATTGATGTCATGGTTGTCCCAGAGCATTACCAACGGCTCCAATTGGTCCAGCCATTGCAAATCGGGAACGACGCGACTTGCCAGGTCGAAGTGTTGCAGCTCGAGGAGCATGTCGTGAAGTGCATTCCAGCCTGCATGTCGGCTGGTGATCACCGGTCCACCGCGCAAGAACCAGTGGTCTTGCAATGGCAAGCTCCCTTCGCTGCCATCGGGAATCATGCATACGGTCGCACCGTCTTGAAGTCGCTGCAGCAACGAAGCATCGAATCGACGGGCGATCACCATGGGGCGGTCGCTGGAACGCGGATCGGCCGAAGCATCATCGCTCGCGGCGGATGTCCCAATCGCCTCAACAAAGCGAGCTTGAAACGCTTCGTCGCACGAAGGGTGAAACTCGAGCGGCCAATGACGAAGTTCCGGTGAGCGAGGCGGCATCACCCACAGTTTCCAGCGATTGCGAGCGAGGACGCGGTCCCCGTCCCGAACTTCAGCATGCAACGCGACGGCTTGCGGTTGGTCGCCATCGGGAAACTCCAGCCATTCGCTCCATTCGGCACGCAGTTCACCGTGCATGCCCCCCTGCGGTTGAGTGCTCCCGTGCACAGGGCTGGTTTCGGTTGGCGAAGACGGAAACTCAATGGGCTCCACCCGTTCGATCCGTTTGCCTGTGGGCTGTTCCAAGTACCAATGAAGCGTCGGTTGGATTGCGTTCGGATCGCGAAGCGTGGGGGCCTTCCAGATCCATTCGGCTTGGAACGGAACGGTGGCGTCAAAGCTGCGGGCGTCCCGATCGGTTTTGAGGACCAGCATCGAATCGCCGTGCCAACTCCAATCGTTCGCGGGCCATTTGCGTTGTCCTTGGAAATCCAACAGCCCCATGCCGGCAAAGGGGAAATCGCGAATCACCGAGACGACATAGCCGCCGTCGGGGACTTCGCGTTGGTAGCTTTCGATTTGGTACTTGCGCATGGCCAGCGCGTAGTTCCGAGAATCGGCACCCAGCCTCGCGAT
>JBKCUI010000057.1:0-2089 GCA_046318495.1 Pirellula sp.
CTTGAAGACCTACGTTGGAGAGAATGCGATCGCGGCCAAGAAGGCGAGTTCGGCCTCCACCAATTTGGTGTTGTTGCAAGTATTCAACATCATCGGGTTCGTGGTCAATCTGCTCGGAGGGATTGGGTTGATGGCATTGGCTTCCAATCCGGGGCAACTCCAAGGGGCATCCCCGTTGTTTGGAACGTTAGGCATTATACTGGCGATTGCTTTGTTTGCGTTTGCGGTATACGACTTGGTAACGGCCATCGGTTTGATCATGCGCGGGGCTTGGGGATGGTGGCTGGGGGTTATCGGCTTGGGCTGGGGGATCGGAAATTACATTCTCAACGCCGGGTTGGGGTTCTTGGATCCTGAGCAATTACCAAGGGCGATCGGGGGATGCATCGGGGCACTTATTTATGTGTTGATCGCCGGATCGTTGATGAAGACGTTGATCGATCCCGAAACGCAAAAGAGGTTTGGCTTGAATGTAGGTTCGGGGATGGCGTGGGGGATCGGATTGGGCGCGGGAATTACGGGCGCGTTGATCTTGGGAGGATTGTTCTTTGCGCTCGGAGCGTCGAGTGCCGCGGCGGCATCTGCACCGTCGGGAGCGGGCGTTCCAGGGGCGGTAGGTGGCCCAGGGGGATAAAACGGCGCCGAGCCTGGGCCTGATAGGTTGGTGAGCCTATGGCTTTGCGCTAGCCGCAACTATAGCCAGAGCTTGAGACGCCCGCCGAGGCGGTCGGGCAAAGCGCGATCGACCCAACGCCGAATCTGTTGTTCGTTGTAGCGCACGCTAAAATGCCCGCATAGGATCAGTTCGTTTTGAAATGTATCGCGGCGATCGACAAAGTCGTCCAGGTGCATATGTCCATGTTTGTGGATGCGTTCGCGACGGTGCTCGGGCGCCACGAAGGTCATCTCCGTGATCAAGATCTTGGCGCGATACATGTCCGGACAGTCGTCGAGTCCTGCGGGGGCGGTATCGCCGGTGTAGGCCACCAGCGGCATTCGAATCTCGTGGGTGACTTCCACGCCAGAGAGCTTTAGGTCTCGAATCTGATCGCCGGTGAGTTGGCTGTATTCGGGTTTGAGCTTCTTTCGACGTTCCCAGACGATGAAACCCAATGCAGGAATGGAGTGACGCATGGCAGCGGTGGTCACCACCAATTCGCGGCTGATTTCGATTTCTTGGTTTGGGGTGATCGGAATCAGACGGCACGGCAGGCGGCCTCGATCCAGTCGCGAGACCACGCGGAGCATCTGGTCTACGGTGGCGAGCGTGTGGTCGGGCAGATAGATGGTCGGTGGCTCCATCTTCATCATGCGGCGACGTGCGACATAGGAGGGCAAGGCCGCGATATGGTCCAAGTGGGAATGTGAGATGAAGTACTTGGGGAGGGCCATGAAGTCCCAAGGTTGAGCGCCGAGGTCGAATCCGAGCTTGAGTTCGGCGATCCGCCAGTACGTTTGGACTGCAGCGCGCGAGTATCCATCGATGGACAGCCCAGCGTGATGGATTCCAAGAGACGGAGCGTTGTCCACGCTGCCGATAGCATCGCCGATGGATTCATCGAGGTCTTCCAACTTGGCCTCTTCCTCAACGGTCGGACGGCTCGCTTGAGGCTCGGCTCGAACGCTCGCCCAGGATGGTTGAGGCGAGGGGGAATCTTGAGGCGAGGCGGGGGCTTCTGTTTTCGGTTGCGCTATCGGGGGAACGGAACGAGGGGTCGGTCGAGTAGGTGTCGCGGGTTTTGGCGGATTTGGAATGGAGGGGGAAGGATGGGAAGCGGAGGGAGGCACAATCGCTGCGGGGACCGAAATGGAATCAACGGAAGAACCAAGCGATGGGTTGGTCTGGGACTGAGGCGAGTCCGGCGCTGGGGAAGTGGCTTCAGCGGATTCGATGGGGGAGTCCCACATCGAAGGTTTGCGCATCGCAGCGGGTTTGGATTTCGGCGCGGACGGACGTTTCTTTGGCAAAGGAGAAGACTTTCCGAAACTAATGGGGCCAGAGATGCGCGTTCTGAGAGAGCAGTTTACCTAGCAATGGCAGCAAGCGTTGCTGCGCGGAGGTCGACCAATCCAAAACTTCTGTGTGATC
>JBKCUI010000058.1:0-10728 GCA_046318495.1 Pirellula sp.
CCGACGATCGAAAAGCCGCGTTTCGCGATACTGCCCGACCGCGCGGAACAACGCTGCGCGCGTTTCTGATGGAACACGGATTGGAGTTTGCCTGGATCCTTTTGGCCGTCGTGCTCTTAAGCGGGGTGATTCCGATACCGAACATTCAAATCGGAGGTCCTCAGCTTCGAGGGCGACTAGGCAATCGCAATCGCAGCCTAGCCTTGGTCTTGCAATGGCTCGCTGCTCATCCTCATACCGTGACTGCATCGATCGTGTGGATGGTGCTGAAGATCGCATGCGATGGCATATGGGTGCTGGTGCAGCGACGTAGGATGCGACCTAGCAGCCAAGGGCTGGACGATCCGAGCGCATGAAAAAGGCCAGCCGTTTGGATCGGCTGGCCTTCAAGAGATGATTCATATCGGATGTCGAACACGCGACGTAGAGCGAAGCTTTACTTCTTGCCCCCGCTGGTGGAGGTAGAGCCGGACTCGGATTTCTTCTCGTCGGGCTTTTTCTCATCGGTTTTGGTTGAGTCGGCTTTCACAGGAGTCGCATCCTTGGATTCTGCGGAAGCTTTGGACTCCGCCTCTTCCTTTTCCTTCTCGCTCTTAGCCTTGATGACCTCAGGCAATTCCTTGTTCTTTGGAACGAAGCGAACAGAGATGCTGTTCACGCAATGACGCGTGTTCTTTTGCGTCAGCATTTCCCCGTCGAAGACGTGTCCGAGGTGCCCGCCGCAGTTCTTGCACATGATTTCGACGCGGTAGCCGTCGGCATCCACTTCGCGCTTGATCGCGTCCTTGATCTCATCATCGAACGCTGGCCATCCGCAACCGCTATGGAATTTGTGGTCGGACTTGTAAAGCGGATTGTTGCAACGCTTGCAGATGTAGGTGCCTTCTACGAAGTAGTCGGTGTATCGGCCGGTGAATGCGTATTCGGTTCCCTTGTTCAGGATGACCCAGCGTTCTTCGGCGGTCAGCTTGTTGTAGTCAGGCTCGTCGGCCATCTTTTTGGACTCCTTGGTGTTCTTAGCCTTGGCTGGGACTTTGGCGGTTTCTTTGGACGCCGCAGCGTCCTTATCCTTGGCCCCATCTGTCTTCGGGGGGGCCGCCAACAGGCTCCAGGCGGCGACCGAGCTCATCAGAATTGCGGCGGCCGGGATGAACCAAGGAATCTTTGCAAAGAACGTGCGCATGGTAACCTCAAGGGAGTGGGCAAAATGCAGTATGCTGTCGATCCACTACACAACACTCGGATTATACCGGAAGAGGCAATCCACGTCCGGCCCGAAATCGGCCGATCGGATCGCCAACCCCCATTATGAACCTGGAATTGCTGGCATGAAATACGCGATTTGCAACGAATTGTTCGAAGGCATCCCGTCCCACGAAGGGCTGCAACTCGCCGCTAAATGGGGCTATACCGGTCTGGAGGTCGCACCTTTCACCCTTGGTGCACGGGCCGGGGAGATCACCGAAGCGCAGCGGATGGGCTTTCGAGCCTTGGTCGAGAGTTTTGGAATCGAAATCATCGGCTTGCACTGGTTGCTTGCAAAAACCGAGGGGTTTCATCTGACCACCGACGATTCCGAGGTGCGAAACCGTACCGCCGCGTACTTGGGGGAATTGGTCGACCTGTGCGCGGATTTGGGTGGGCAAGTGATGGTGCTGGGGTCTCCGGCACAACGCAATTTTCCGGCGACGATGAGCCATGCGCAGGCCGCGCGCAACGCGCAGCACGTCCTCGAGCAGATCGTGCCCAGGTTAGAGGCCAGCAACGTGCGATTGGCCATCGAGCCGTTGGGCCCTCAAGAAGGCAACTTTCTGAATCATGCTTGGCAAGCCTGCGAACTCATCCAAGCGATCGGCAGTCCTTGGGTGCGATTGCACTTGGATGTGAAGGCGATGAGTTCCGAAGGCGTTCCGATCGAATCGATCATTCGCGAACATGCCGACTGGATGATTCACTTCCACGCCAACGACCCGAACCGGCTCGGTCCGGGCATGGGAGAGGTCGATCAACAGCCGATCTTCCAGTCGCTTGTCGACATCGGCTACGATGGTTGGGTCAGCGTCGAAGTCTTTGACTATGCACCAGGCATCGAAACGATTCTGCGCGAGAGCATGCGCACGATGCAACACTGCGTTGCCCACGCGAAAACCAACTAACACTGGCTCATCTGGAACCGCGTCTTCGACGCCGCTAGATCGGAATTGCATCTTGGACTCGTCATCGCAAGCGTCGCCTCCACGGCACAGCCCGTTTCCATGGATCGCGATCTTAGCCCTGGTGGTCGTGAATGCCCTGTGGGGATTTTCGTTTCCTGTGGTCAAGACGCTCAATCACATGGCGGATTTGAAGTTCGGTATCTCCGAAGCGGGAGAGTCCACGGTGTTTCGCGTCATCGTGTCCTCGTGGATGATCGCCGTGCGGTTTTCGATCGCGCTGTTGCTGCTGATCGTGTTGTGGAATCGTTTGTTTCGCGAAGCCACACGCCAAGAGTGGCTGGCGGGTTGCTACATCGGAGTCATGTTCTACATCGGGCTGGTGTTGCAAGTGATCGGGCTGGCAACCATCCCGGCTTCGCGCAGCGGTTTCTTGACGAGTTTGACCGCTGTCTTCACCCCGCTGCTGACCGTCTTTATCTATCGCAGATTCCCGTCGCGATGGATCGTCGCGGGTGCGATCCTGGCGGTCATCGGGGTCGTGGTTTTGACGGGCTTGGTGGTCGTCGATAGCAGCGGAATGCGACTGGCCAAGGATGCGGCGGAGCGTTGGACGCTCGGCGATACGCTGACCACAGCAGGCTCGATGTTCTTTGCCTTTCAAGTCCTGTTGCTCGATTACTTTGGCAAGCGCGTCCGATCGATTGCGGTGACTCCCGGGATGTTCTTGATGACGGCCGCGCTCGGTTGGCTCACGACGGCGGTGATTTTGGTGACCCCGTTGCGGGCAGCCACCGGTGTGCCGAACATGGTGGTTTCGGATTGGTGGTCGCTCTCCGCCCAGCCGGTCTACATTGCGCTGCTGCTGGCGTTGGCATCCTTCTGCTCGTTGCTGTCGTTTGGGTGGATGAACAAATACCAACCGGCGGTGACGGCTTCCCAAGCAGCGGTCATCTACAGCTTGGAACCGGTCTTTGCCTCGAGTTGGGCATTGTTCCTGCCAGGTTGGCTCGGGGCTTGGACCGGATTGGAGCAGCACAATGAAGCCATCACGTGGAGCTTGCTGGCGGGAGGCGTGTTGATTCTGATCGCCAACGTGGTCGCCCTTTATCCGAGCGGAGAGTCGCCCGAGTCGACGTAGGCGATCCAACGCTTCTTTGGGTAGATGGCGCTTACTTGGGCAAATTGCCGGTCAAGATCGCCAAGTACTGCGTGAAGATCATGAAGATGACGGCGATGATCATGGCCGCGATCATGAACCAGATCGCGAAACCTGCGGTCACCGCCAATTGCTTGAGCGACAACCGAGCTTTCTCGCCATACTGCACGGCCATGCGTTCCAGCGACTCGCTGTCGCTGCCGCTCATCTCTCCCACTTCGACCGTCTGAATGAACTCGTCGGGAAGGACTTTGGGGGCATCGAGCGTTTCGGCCAGGGAATGGCCTTGTTCGACCAAATCCATCATCGGTTGCAGACCGGAGATGTAGTAGTGGTTGCCGGTGCTAAGGACGCCATCGCGAACCCACTTCTTGGCATCGACCCCACCCCCGACCAACATCGAGAGCGTCATCGACAATCGCGCCAGCGCGGTGTTGGTGAACACCGGACCGATGACCGGCACGTTGCGAATGAGAGGTACGAGCGTTTGATGGCATCCAAACCAGTTCTTCCAAATGCCAAAGGCGATGGTTCCAACCACCGCTGCGACTGCGCTGAGGATCCCCAAGAAGATCAAGACGCCTGAAACCCCGCGCAATCCGACTCCGGTGAGATCAAAGGGCTTTTCCTGGACGCTTCCGGATCGAAAGAACCCGTTGATGAAGATCAACAAGCATACGATGCCGATGGCTGCGATCAGTTGGATGACCGGGGCGGTGATTTGCGAGATGAAATCCTGCCGCGTCCGCTTCAGGTCCAAGTAGTAGTCCGCCATGTAATGCAACACGCGGTCCATTTGCCCGGAGTGCTCTCCGGCTTCGATCATTTTGATCAGCAACGGCGGAAAGAAAGCGCCTTGCAGTTTCATGGCTTCGGGCAAGGAGTACCCGGCGCGGATCTTGTCGGAGGTGTCTTGAACGGCCGTGCGGTAGCGTTGGGTGCCGGCTTTCGCCTCCAGATCGAGGATGCGCAGCACGTCGAGGCCGGAATGCAGCCCGGTTCCGAGTCGGCTGCAGAAGTGTTGCAGTTGGCCGAGCGATGCGCCCCCGAACATCCGTTCGAGGGTTTGTGCCAACTGCGATTCACCGGGGTTGTCCGCGGATCGCTGAGGCGGAGGCGAGGCCTCCGCCCGAGGCTTGGCAGCGGAACGATTCGCAGAGGAACTCGGATTGGTAGCAGGGCGTTTGGCACTGGACATCGCAATCCTCAGTCACTCTTTGAATCCCATGGAACGCGCTAGATCTAGCGCTGGACGCGCGCCGATCCGCCCTTGGCCAGCGTTTCCACTTCGGCCAGTTTGGCCATGGTGGTATCGCCTGGGAACGTGGTCAGCAACGCACCGTGCGCCCATCCCAGTCGCAACGCTTGCTCGGGCTCTTTGCCCATCATCATGCCGTAGATGAGGCCTGCAGCAAACCCATCGCCGCCACCGATGCGATCGATGACGTCGAGCTGCATGGTCGGGCTCACATAGCGTTTTCCATCATACCAGAGAACGGCCGCCCATTCATGGCGATTGGTGGATTTGACTTCGCGCAAGGTGGTTGCAACGACTTTGACCTTGGGGAACTTCTCGATCGTGCGGTCGATCATCTTGAAGAACGAATCCGGATCGAGTTCGGACTTGTGTTCGACGTCTTGGCCTTCGATGCCGAGGCTCTTTTGCAGATCCTCTTCATTGCCGACCAACATGTCGACGTGCTGGACGATTTTGCTGATCATCTCTTGCCCCTTGGCTGGTCCGCCGAGGGTGGCCCAGATCTTGGCGCGGTAGTTGAGGTCAAACGACGTCACGGCGCCGGAGGCTTGAGCTGCTTTCATCCCTTCGATGATCAGTTCGGACGTGGTATTCGACAGGGATGCAAAGATCCCCCCGGAATGGAACCATCGCACGCCGTCTGCGAAGATGGCCTTCCAGTCGAAATCGCCGGGCTTGAGCATCGCACCGGCTTCGTTGGCGCGGTTGTAGTACACGACCGGCGGTCGGACTCCGAGCCCGCGATCGCTGTAAACGGTGGCGATGTTGGGACCGCGCACGCCGTCGTGTTCAAAGTGCTTGTAGAACGGGCGAACGCCCATTTCCTTGACCCGCGTTTGAACCAGTTCCCCGATGCCGTAGTTGACCATGGCGGTCGCGACCCCGGTCTTCAATCCAAAGCAATCGGCCAAGTTGGCGGCCACGTTGTACTCACCACCCGAGACGTGGACGTCAAAGGAGCGGGCTTTGCGGAAGGGGATGATGCCTGGATCGAGGCGATGAACCAATGCCCCGAGCGATAGAAAATCGAGTTCGCATGCATCGGTACGGATCGCAAGTTTGGCCATGGTGTCTCCTGAAGGGAATGTTGAGGGATGAAGGAACGAAGGGTATGGAATCGAGTTGCCGTTGGAATGGCTCGTGGGCGAAGTTCAAACTCCGCGAGCATCGAGCGATCCCGCCTATCGGGCTAGGTCGGCATCAAATGGTGGTCGAGGAAAAACCACCGTCGACGACGAGGTTGTGACCGGTGACAAAGGAGGCTGCGGTGGGCGATGCCAAGAAGACGGTTGCCCCGGCGAGTTCGTGGGAATACCCAAAGCGCGCCATCGGCGTGTGCTGAATGATCTGAGCACCGCGCGGCGCCAAGCTTCCATCGGGGTTATAGAGCAACGCCCGGTTCTGCTCTGCGGGAAAGAAGCCTGGGCTGATGCAGTTGACTCGAATTCCGCGAGCTGCCCACTCGCGAGCCAGAAACTGGGTGAAGTTGATCACCGCGGCTTTGGCTGCCGAGTAAGCAACCACGCGCGATAGCGGAACGATCCCGGACATGGAGGCCACATTGATGATGCTGCCGGAGTTTCGAAGAAGCATCGTCTCGCCAAAGACTTGGCAGGGAAGCACCGTTCCACCGATCAAATTCAAATCGAAGACTTGCTGCCAGGCATCCAATGATAGGTTGCAAAAATCGTCGCCGGGTTGAAGGGTCGCGCCGCTTTGGTTCCCTCCGGCTGCGTTGATGAGGATATCGACCGGGCCAATGGTCTTTTCGATCGAGTTGCGTGCCCGGGTCAACGACTCGCGATCCATGGCATCCGCTGCGACAAAGACCGCTTCGCCTCCTTGCCGACGAATGTCCTCGGCGCGGCTCATTCCGCGCTCAGCGTTGCGTCCTAGCACTGCGACGCTGACACCGGCCGCGCCCAAAGCTGTTGCCATAGCGCCACCCAAGGCACCGGTCCCGCCCAAAACAGCGGCAACACGATTCTCCAACTGAAACAGACTCTCTAAACCCATAATGCTCTTGCGTGCAAAGGTCGCGAAAAAAGGGAAATGACAATTGGATTGCACATCGCACCGACTGGCAAGGGGGCCAGATGCGTTGCTGAAAATCCAATGGATTTCCTGCGAAATGGGGCGATTTTGGGCCGTCGCTGCTGGGCTGCAAATCGCTCTTGCGGCGCGGACCCGCAGAAGTTGCGCGCGGGACCGGCATTCGCGTCGCATCGCCGCCGTCCAGGGAACGCTGGCGGCTCACCGCATTTGGGTTTGCAACGCTCGCTTCAACACAAAGATTGCTCAAAGTCAACATCGGTTCTTCATGGACGGATGACCGTTTTGCAGATCTCGCGAGGAATTCGAGAAGCTTGCGCAAAGCCCGAGCTCCTTTTCTTCCGCTCCGACAGGGCGACGGTACGATCCGACACCTGTTGTCTTTATTGGACGCTTGGTTGCGTCAAGGATCCTTTCTCGTAGGCCTTTCTCATTGGAGGAAATGGAATGCGGATTTCATCTATTGGTCGGACGGCAGGTGCTGAGCGCCGAGCGTTCACCCTCGTCGAATTGCTGGTGGTCATTGCCATCATCGGAATCTTGGTCGGACTGTTGTTACCGGCCGTTCAAGCCGCACGCGAAGCAGCCCGTCGCATGTCGTGCTCGAGCAACGTACGGCAAATCGGTTTGGCGTTCATGAATCACGAGTCGGCCTACAAGTATTTGCCAACTGGTCCATACGATGGCGACCCAAGCTTGCCCGGTATGATCTACGATGAGCCGGTCGGGGCTTACGAAAGCGGCACCACGTGCTGCAACGCTGCGCACCCGAATGGTTGGAGCCATTGGTTCAAGATTCTCCCGTACATCGAAGCTCAGAATGTTTGGAACCTCGCCAACTTCAGTTTGCCACCGGTGCATACCAGCCGGCCCGCAAACTACAACGGTGAAGATGACGTCGCTCGCAGCGTGATCCCGATCTACTACTGCCCATCGCGACGCTCCGGTGCAGTGTATGGTTCGGGGTTGTTCGCTCGCTGCGACTACGCTGGTAACGCGGGCTTCTATCAAGGTGAAGTGCACGAGAACTGGGGCGACATTCCCGCAGCGCCCATCGGTCTATCGCCCCGCCGCAATGAGCGCACACCCGAGAATTTCGGCACGTTTCCCGGCCGTCAAGGCATCATGGTCTGGTCCGCCAAGGGCGCCAAACGCCGCCTGCGAGACATCACCGACGGTTCGTCGCAATCGATCATGGCAGCCGAGAAATGCTTGCCCCACAAGCGTTTTGGCGCAGACGGTGGCGACAACGAACGATGGAACAACGCCGGTTGGGATGAGTGCGTTCTCCGTTGGCACTTCCCACCGAAGTCCGACTTCGATCCTCAGATCATCGTCCTCGGCGGTCCAGGCAACCCGACATCCAATGTTTGGCGACGCTACTTTGGATCGAGCCACGGCAGCGGACTCAATGCTACCTACGCCGACGGATCCGTGCGATTTTCGCCCTTCAGCGTCGACTCTGTGGTTTGGATGCAATTGTGCGTGATCGATGACGGTGTTTCGGTTTCCATCGACGAGTAATCGTCGAACGGTATCGGTCCGATTCGAACTCGCCCATTCCGTTATTTACGACCGCTGCGCGCGGATGGACACGCCCGTCCATCCGTGTAGCGGCGGCTTTATTTACACTCACTAGGAGTTTCGCTCCATGACCCGTTTTTCATTGGTTGCCCTGTTTCTTTGTCTGCTCGTCGGCTCCTTTAGCGGTTGCAACAATGACACCACTCCGAAGCTGCCCAGCGGCCCCATGACCGCCGAACAAATCGAAAAGGTCAAAGCCGAAGACAAGAACATCGCCGATGAAGAAAGCCAAGGCAGCGTGGGCAAGTAGCTCCCCTGTCGACTTCAAGTTGTGCGAGTCTTTTCCGACCTCGCGAACGGCTTCGTTTTCAGGGCAACAGGACATTCTTCTTGATATCTCAACTCGCGTCCTGTAGCCCTTTTCTTGTTCCTTGAATCGTTATGCTCCTCCGATTTTTCTGGTGGTTTCATGCAACGCGGCCCGCATCCTAAACATCGTGACCCATCCTCGATGGTGATGGCAACGCTCCTCGCTGTTGCAACCAGCGTCCCCTACCTCGGTTGCGACCAAGCCGACAAGCGTCCCATCTTGCCATCGAAACAAGCCGGCGAAGCGGCTACGGCTACGTCGGCAACGCGTCCCGAACCGATGACTATCGCCCATCCGGAGTATGAAAACTGGAGCCGATTCCCCAAAGGCGCATCCATCACGCGATATCGAACGGTTACCAATGAGTTCGGCGAAGTGCGTGTCACGACGAAGATGTGGCTCGAAGACAAAAGCGATCGCGAGGTCACGGTCGGTAGCCAGATCGACGTGGTCCGCAGCGGAGATTATCCCGAAGAGAACAACCCTCCCAGCACCACCAAGTACGCGGCATCGTTCCAAGTCCCGCAAGGGATGACTCCCGAGTTTTTTCAGAAGCCATCGGACAAGGCCAAGCTCGTCGGAAAGGAAACGGTCGCAATCGCCGACCGGGAGTTTGAAACGGAAGTCTTTGAGTGGACAGAAAACAATGAAGCCGGTCCCATGCGGATCAAGTTGTGGCGGTCCCTCGATGTTCCAGGCCGCATCGTTCGACAAGAGATGATGACCGAGTCGAGCAACACCAAGACCCTCGAGGTCATCAGCCAACTGGATCTTGAAGGCAAGGGCGCTTCTTCGGATTCAAAGATCGAACAACCCGATCAGAATGCTGGTGTGTCTGCAGGCCAATAGGTTCTCTGCCAAGGGATCACCGCGAGTTGGGTGAGAAATCAAGCGTGCTCCCCGCGGTACAGCACCTCCGCTCGATGGTGCGCGAACCATGTCTCAATCGTCGGCTCAAGGGATCGCAATGCGTGCGTGGGTTTCAGAACTGGTGCGCGCGTAATCCAAGATCCGCATCGCATCGCAGGTCTCTTCCAAATCGCTCACGTGGCAAACCAGCGACGTGGTCGCGCGATGGAACTGAATCAACATCTGCTGACCGACCGACAGTTCCGTATCGAGCGTCTCTTGATGCCGCCCAGCATCGTCAAACCACACCAACGTGGAAGGCAAATCGACAAAGGCCAGCCCCTTTTCACAGCAGACTTGCACGGCGGCCGGTGGACGGTACGCGATGGCTTCGCGCCACACCGAAGGGATGTACGCTCCGCAACTGATCTGGGCCAAGATCGCCGAGGGATCGTGTTCGGGATCGCCGAATCCGAGGCTCAAGATCTGATAATCGGCGTTGTCCGGCGAAGGCAAACTCAGGTGGCGGATGGCTTGGATCCAAGACGGACTTTGACCCACGATGTACTTGCACCAATCGATCAACTCCAACAGCTCGCGTTGCGAGCGCACGTCCAACGAACCGGACACGCTCGGATCGGGTGGCTCGGAAGCCAATCGACGATGGCAGAACAACAGCCTGGGTCGTCCCAGTCGCGTCGCCATGAGCTCCTTGAGCCGCAGCGTCGCGGGCGCGAAGCGTCGCGAGAACTCGTTCATGAACGCCACGCCCGAGGATTGGATGCGCTCCTGAATCTCGGTGGCTGCCGCCGGATCGAGATGGACTTCGGCGCCGCAGAAGATCGATTTGCCGTAATCGCACGCGGCCCACAACGGCATCAAGCGATACCAATCATCCTCGAGCACCATGACGGCATCGAGCGATGGCGATTCCATGATCGCCCGGTAGCTATCGAAACGCTGGGCATCCAGTTCGCGAGCCGCATTCTCGGCCAGCACCGAAACGCTGTTGTAGACCCCGACGACTTGAAAGCGATCGCGCATTGATCGCAAAGCTGGCAGATAGCGAGATTGCCAATCGCGTCCCAGCCCGATGACTCCGACCCGCAACTTCATGGGTGCCGACTCTTTGCAAAGCTGCGCTGCCCGTACTAAGAGCGGCGCAATAACTAGTGATTGCGATCCGAAGCTTGCAAGATACCAGAATTCCCAACCGGGAGGGCGAGGCTCCTGCCGAGCTTGCAACCTAACTTACGCAGACACGTCGCCCAATGTCTGAACCCCATCCGGGATCAAAATGCTCAACCGAGATCAGACCGTAAACCGGGAGGGCGAGGCTCCTGCCGAGCTTGCAACATGGCGG
>JBKCUI010000059.1:0-2092 GCA_046318495.1 Pirellula sp.
TCTCTGCATTGCTAAAAAGAGATATTCTGAACCTAATCGGATACCGCAATGGACTTGCATTAGGACTTGTCATTTCTGCCTGCGGGACACTTTTGTTCATTCCTGCCTCGAATAATGCTTCATTTCCGCTTCTAATTAGTGGTTTATTCATCGTTGGACTTGGCTTCTCTTTACAACAAATTGCGGCCAATCCGCTGGCAATTCAAATGGGCGACCCTTCCAAAGGCAATATGCGCTTAAGTTTGGCTGGTGGCATCAACAATGTTGGAACAACCATTGGTCCTGTAATCGTATCGTTTGCGATTTTTGGTGGTATTTCAAATCCAGATCAGGCACTCAATTTAGAGGCGGTTCAAATTCCTTATTTGGTGCTCGGTGCTACTTTCATTATTGCAGCGGTCTTTTTCAAACTTTCATCTGTTCCGGATAGAATTGGAGAGGTTACAGAAAATAAAGGCGGGCAGATAATGGAAACTATCAAACATCCACAAGGTTTGTTGGGAATGATTGCTATCTTCTTGTATGTGGGAGTGGACTTTTCAACTGCCAGTAATCTTCCTGAATTTATGAAACAAAAGCTTGGCACTTCAGAAAGTGCTGTTGCACCTTATGTCTCTTTATTTTGGGCAAGTTTGATGATCGGCAGATGGACATCCGCTGCTGGAGCTTTTGACTTAAATGAGTCAACGAAATTAAAGTTAAGTCTGTTGCTGCCATTCGCTGCATTTGGTGTATTTGCATTTGCCAATGTAATTGGTGGACATTCTATTCAAGAATTGTATCCATATCTGTTGATTGTAGTTGTGCTCGCTGTCGCTGATGCGGTAAGTGAAGGTCAGCCAGCAAGGCAATTGGTACTTTATTCAGTGCTCGGCAGTATTGCATTAATGATTGGAATTTTTTCAAGTGGAATGACAAGCGTCTTTGCATTTATTTCAGTTGGATTATTCTGAAGTACTTTGTGGCCGTGTATTTTCACATTAGGAATTGCCGGGATGGGAGACAAGACGAATACAGCCTCTAGTTTGTTGATCATGATGATTATGGGAGGTGGTGTAATTTCCCTTACTCAAGGTGCTTTGTCAAATGATAAAGTACTCGGAATCCAGCAATCTTACTGGGTTGGTGTCGTCTGTTTTGCTTACTTAGCTTTCTTTGCTATCTATGTTGGTCGATTGCTAAAGCAAAAAGGTATCTCATTTGATCAGGAAGCCTCTGGTGGACATTAATTTTGCTGTGACGTTTTATTGATAGAACAACCGTCACACTTCGTTTCAATCTTGAAAAAACGAAGATACGTCTTTCGGCCTAAATAAAAGACAGCACCCAAAACGGCTATAAGGACAAGTGATTCTTGTATCAACTCAATAAATTAAACGTAATTAAAGCACCAAAATAAGCCATAGCACCCATAAATCCAATTTGGATCAGAGGCCATTTCCAACTTTTAGTTTCTCTTTTCACAACTGCAAGCGTGGCCATGCACTGCATTGCATATACATAAAAGACCATAAGTGACACACCAGATGCTAGTGAATAAACAGGTTTTCCGTCCATTCGTTTTTCGGATCGCATCCGATCGATCAAGCGCATATTTCCTCCCTCTTCAGCATTAACCGCATAAATCGTTGCCAGTGAGCCGACAAAAACTTCCCTTGCTGCAAAAGATGTAATCAACGAAATTCCAATTTTCCAATCATATCCCAAGGGAGCAATAAAAGGTTCAATTCCTTTCCCCATAATACCTATGAATGAATTCTCAAGTTTAATGGCTGCCAATTTTTGATCATGTACTTGCTCTGACCAATGATTTTGCGCTGATTGTTGGTTGATCTGTTTCTCAGCTGCCGCCATTCTAGTTGAAGGTCCATAGGTTGCCAGTAACCATAGAATAATAGAAATAGCGAGAATTACTTTTCCTGCATCAAGAACAAAAACCCTGATTTTTGACAAAACAGTTAGTCCAACATTTTTCCAAAGTGGTGCTTTATACGTTGGTAATTCCAATAACAGGTATCCTTTGTCTTTTGATTTGAGAACAATTTTCAGCACAACGGCAACAAGAAGTGCCGAAACAACTCCTAATGCATAC
>JBKCUI010000060.1:0-3791 GCA_046318495.1 Pirellula sp.
GACGACATTGATGAAGCTGCCGATGCTCGCTCCCAAATAGAGGAACCAAAACATGAACCAATACTCGCAGGTTCGCAGCATGAAGCGAATCGAGATCGAGATTTCCGGATCCGTGCGCGAGTACTTCCAGCGCGTCGTGGCGATCTTGTGACGGATCTCCAACGGTGGCAGGACCACGGCGTAGATCAACCATCCTCCGATCAGAATCGCGAGCAAGCATAAGATCGGCCAATCCCTTTTCAAACGCCATCGCCTCCACCTTTTGCGCGGAGGATGGGAAGGGCTGGGGACCGCTTCCTGGCCGGCCACCACCGGCAACTCCGGTGCAACAATTTGTTCTGAATCGTCGCGGCCCGAGGGCGAACGCGCAGCATCCAACGGCGGAGCATCCGATGGGGCCGATGGCTGTGTACCGCTGGGGTCCGTCCCAAGTCGATTCGTGGAAGGATCAGCGGGGATCAATACGCTCCTCGCTTGCCTTGAAACTGTTGCAAGAGATCCTTGAGCGGATCGCGAGCGGGTGCTTGGGAGGACGAGTTCGGGAGGTTCTTGGGGTTGAGTCGGCGCACCGCGCCTGGATTCTGCGAATCGGCTGCGGCGCGATACGCATCGATGACGCTGTTGTCTTCGATCGCCGCTCCGGCTGGGAGCAGAAAGAAGCCGACGCTTCGCGGTTGGTAATTGACGTCCTCGATCGGGTTGGGGCTTTTGCCTGTGCGATCGATGGCGATCGACTGGAGGAACTCTTCGTAAATGCTGATGTCGTAGAGAACCGCTGGTGGCACGGGAATTTGGTATTCCTGGCGATCGATGTTGCCGAAGCCATCCATGAGCTCGATGGTTTGAATGACCGTCCCCCCCGCATCCCGTTCGAGCGTGACGGTTTCCGAACCTCCAGCGGGGATCCGCAGGCTGAGCGGTTGTTGCGGGTTGCGTCGGTCGGCCAGCAGGACCAAGATGCCATCGCTATGGGTGTTGGCGATTCGCAGCGTGACCGGTGGAAGGGGCGGGTTGGGAACGATCTGTTCGGCCGTCGTGCGGTACTGCGGGACAGGCACTTGGAAGACCGGCGTTTGCGCCCACCAGACTTGCCAAGGGTTGTTCACGAAAGGTTGCAGCCACAGGCCGGAGTTCGGCACGCAAGTCAATCCGTAGCCAGGCATCCATACGCTTTCAAAGGTGTAGCCACCCCCCATGCAAGGCTGGATGCGCCAGAGCTGTTGGGTGGATTGTCCGATCGGCGCGAATCGAACCGAGGCCCCATTACCACCTATACCGTTTCCACCAACCCCGATGCCACCGAATCGAGCTCCGCCGATACCGGCGCCTGGGGCCCCTTGGTTCGGGAAGCCATTGGGATCGACTCCGAGCGCCAGCCATCGGTTGCCGACGTTCTGTTGCAATCGAACCATGTCTTGGCCGACCGGGACGATGTACCACGCGGAGTCCGCATCGTTGGCGGCCGCGGTGAAGGCGATTTGCCCGTTGCGCGAGGATCGCAAAAAGACGCGGTTGTTCCCATCGCCGGACGACAGCTGGACGGCGGACAAGCCGTTGTCGGCAACGCCTTGAGCGCCTCCCAACTGGCCGTTGCCCGGGTCCGGAAAACCGCCTGCAGGTATGGGGTTGCCGAAGCCACCTGGAACGTTGGGGTTGCGATTGGGACCTGCGATGCCCACTCCGTTGCCTGGGTTGGCGCCAGCCGGCCGTACGCTCATGCGGCTGGGAGCGAATTCGATTTGGCCATTGCGCAGGGTCCCGATGCGCATGTTGCCAGCGTTGTTGGTAGGCCATTGGATGACGCGTTGGGCTTCGCGCGATCCGTACCCGATGAAGGCTCCGTCGGGTGTGTCGTAACGCATCAAGCGTTGGTAGACCGTGGTTTGCCCGGCGGCGTCTTGCACGATCAACTCGCGCTGCGAGAGCTGGGCCAGCGAGACGCCGCTGATCCCTGGAGCGACCAATTCAAACAGATCTTGGGCACGTCCTCCAGAAGCCATCAGAGCGCACACAAGCCACGTGAAGCCGAGGACAGCCCAACGGTTCCAGCCCTCTGCCTGAGAGCGTTCCATTCGATGCAGCCGTGTGCGATGGATCATCGTGCATTCCCTGTTGCGGCCGGACGCAAATCCGCCAATTGAAGCAGGAATAGTTCCAGAGCGAGTCGAGCTCGATCTTCGTTGCCATGGCTCCCTTTGAGCTGCAATTCCAATTCCACCAACCATGATAATAGTTCTTTGGCCCGATGGCGCCCAATTCGGCGCAGTCGCTGTTCGGCTTTCGAAAGCTCAAAGGATCGGAATCCAGCCCGCTCGAGGGCTTGCGCCAACGAGGGTTGAAACCCCATGCGTTCCATTTGCTCGACCAAGCAGGCTGCGACTCCATAGCGCCGGATCGACCACGAAAGCTGCGCGGCCACGCCGAAGGCCGATTGGCCGGCCATGAAGAGTTTGTCCATGGCTTCCAAGGCCGACTCGACGTGTCCCTCGGCCACCGCATCGGCCAGGACCCAAACCGTTTGCGTTCTCCAGCCTCCGACGAGCTCGGTCACCTTTTCGTCCGAGACGCTGCCTTTGGCATCGGCCAGCAAGGCCAGCTTGGCCAGTTCGCAGTCGATCAAGCCGCACACCGAGCCGATTCGCTGGACGAGGATTTCCGCTTGGGATTTGCTCAGATGCAGACCGTGCTGGGACTTGGCCCAGCGTACGACCCAGGGTTGCAGTTCATTGTCCTTGGCTTCTGCGCACGAGATCAGCCATCCCTGTTGTTTGGCGAGTTTGTAAACGCGCGTGCTGGAGGGGAGCGTTTGAACTTCCAGCAGCATGCAACAGTCCGTCGGTTTGGATTCGAGCCATCGCTCGATCGATTCGCGATGCTTGGTAACGAGTTTATCGCCGTTGCGGATTCGGGCGACTTTAGGCCCATCCAGATCAAACAGGCTGCGTGTGGCGAGTTCGTCGTGCACTTCGCGCCATTCGGCTTCGTCCCCTTCCAGCGTCCGGATCAAATCCCGCTGAATCCCACCTAACTCCAGCGCGTGCATCGCGCTGCGGCGGCGCAGAAAATCGTCGGGCCCAAAGCAAATCACCACATTGGGAAGCGCCTTCGGATCCTTCTGCTCCAGGAATTCGAAGGCATGCGGAACACCTTCGGCTTTGGAATCGGCAGCTTTGGAACTGGCAGATGCTTTGGCAGCCATCGGAAAACCTGTTTGACGAAGGAAATGCGACCCAATCCGAGGCAAAACGCTGGCCGAAAAACCGGCACCGGGCCGCCGAAAAAATTTCTCGGTCGACCACTTGCCGGGCTACTACAGTGATGCGATTCCAAGGGAGCCCCCCGCTTCGGGCAAGGTTGCAGCCTTGGATCTCAACGAAACATTCAAGCGTATTGTAAGTGGTGTTCCTCAAGCTGCCAGAAGCTTGAGTAGCGTGTGGGGGGGCTCGAAGACTCTGTCTTCGGGCCCTTTTTTTGTTGTGGGTCTGCGTGCCTCTCTTCTGGGTTGTCAGCCGCTCGGTCGGTTTTGTCGCCCCCCACCCTCGCTGACGCCTTTTGAAGTTGCATCCTTCGCGTCTCATCCCATTTCACTCTGCGATTCCCCCTGGTTTTTCGTACTCGTACTCCGCGTTAGCAGTACTCGTACTCCTACTCGTACTCGAAGATACGCCAACGAGTACGTGTACGTGTACGTGTACGTGTACGTGTACGTGTACGAGTACGTGTACGTGTACGTGTACGAGCACGAGCACGAGCACGAGTACCATTTCATTGAGTACGAGGGGAACCCATAG
>JBKCUI010000061.1:0-20805 GCA_046318495.1 Pirellula sp.
GTTCAGGAGCGGCAAGCCACGCAAACCGCCTTCGACAAGCAACTCGAGCAGACGATCCTATGGCTCAAGGAATCCGGGCATCACGATACGGAAGAGAGTCTATTGAGGCTGGAGCGAGAGCGCGACCGTTGGCGCCGCCTCGACTTGGCGAGCATCGAGCCCAATGAGATGCGAATCTACCAGCAGCATTGTTTGACGCTGATTCAGGAATCCATCACTCATGAGCAGCGAGAACGTTATGAAAAGCCTAATATCGAGCTCATCGATGATTGCATCGAAAGCATTCCCTGGGCCAAAGTCTCGTCGTACGTGACGCGCGAGCTTGCTAGCGCACAGAAGAAAGCGAAGCGATTGTCCGAGCGATTGGATGCGGGAGTCGTCGAGGGAGTTCATGAGGAGTTGATCGTCCTTGGCAAGCAGATGCGAGAGCTGATTCGCTTGAACCGGCGAGCATCGTCGGCCAAAATGACATGGGACACCTACCACGCGAATCTGGAGACAGTGTCTTTGAGGTTGCGGAAGTTGTCCGAGTTTGGCGAAGTCGACGTGCTGGATCGGGAGGGAGATGCAGCGTGGGAGTCGGGGGATTTCGAACTCGCGCAGACCAAGTACCAGCAAGCGTTGCATGCGTTGGATTTGTTTTTGGCAAAGCACGAGTCGACTGCCGAGAAAGCGGCGCGGGTGGCGCTGTTGTCGCAAAGCGATTTTCGAGCCGTCGCTCAGTTGCGAGAGCAGTTATCCCAAACGACGTCGGAGCGAGATCAGCTAGCCGAGCAGGTAAGCGAGCTCCAGGACGAATGCCAACTCTTTACGGAGTACCTAGCGACTCGGGTCGGTTCATCCTCCAAGGTGCTCGTAGCGGCCCCGGACGAACGCGAATCGAAGGCTTCAGGCACATCCGTTGCGGGACGGAGCGGCGGGGATGAAACACCGCCTCAATAGGGGGATTAGAGCACCCGTCTTTCGTTGCTGGAGTTCTGGATCGACGAACGGCAAATGATCGAGGATCATCGGCGCACGACCGAGCCAAGGATGCACCTGCTCGCAATGATTCTCCAGGAGCAGATCCTAGGAATCCCGTTGCATGGGTTGGAATTCAAAAGCACGATTTCTGGAACTCTAGCTGGCAAACCGCCGAACACTCCTCCCGGGCCGCCGTGTCCATCGACCCTAACTCGCTGACGTCGCGGCTCCCGGGATACCCCCCCATTCGGTTGCGATTGTCGAAGGCTGGCAGATTGCAACCAGGGCGTATTGGAATTGCACACGAACGCTGGATTCGTGGATCGCATGCAGCTCTCTGCGCGGTATTGGGGAATCTTTGCTTTCCCGCAATTCGTTGGAAATACCCCTGAGCATCCGGGAGCTTTTGCCACTTTGATTTCTATTGGCATCGCGGTTGCTGCTGCAGTGATTAGGCTGAGCCGATGGCTGTGCCTTTTGGCTGCCTAGCGTGCGACGTGGAGAGTTGCAGCAGGGGTTTGGCCATTTCTTTTCTGTCTTGTTCTATCGAGTCCACTCACATCAGGTCATGATGCCAACATCGCAACGCTTAGGGATCGTTTTGGGAGTCGGGTTCTTCATGGGCCTAACGATGGTGCTGATGGCTGGGGGGGGGCGAGCACAAGGATTGGGGGCCCCGAGCAGCGGCCAAGGTCCGAGTGAGGCGTCTGGGCCTGCGTTGGCGGATGTGGTTATCTCCGAGGAACCCAAGTCGATTGATCCGGTCCTGTTGGTGGATGAGCGATTGCGGAAATCGGTGACGAAGGTGTTTCAGGAGGAGGAGGTGCGCAGCTTGGTCGCTTGGATTGAGCAGCAATCGGGTGTCAACGTCGTGCTCGATGAGCGATCGTTGCAAGCCGAAGGGATTTTGCCTAGCGATCTGGTGACCGAACGCGTGGAAGAGGCTCCGCTGTATCAACTGCTGGATCGACTGGAGCGCATCGGAATTGGTTGGCGGTTGAGCCAAGGCATCCTTTACTTGCAATCCCTCAAGGATAGCGTGGAGCATGAAAACGTTCAGTACAACGTCGGGGATCTGCTCGATGCCAAGTTCGAAACCAAGCCGTTGATGGAGGCGCTTACGGCATCGATCGATCCCGATTCGTGGGCAGATGCAGGAGGCACTGGCACCGCTGTGATGTTGGGAGATGTGTTGTTTGTGCGTCAAAGTGGGCGGAGCCATCGCAAGGTGCTGGCGTTTCTGGAGTCGCTGCGGCATCCTGCGCGCCGGACGTTGCTCGATGAACCCGCCACGCATCAAGCGATGGTCGAGGGATTGGATCGCGCGACCAGCGTGAACTTCCAAGGGGGATCGCTCCTGCAGGCCGTGGATGCGTTGGGCGTTCAAGAGAAGCTCGATATCCGCTTAGATCGCTTGGCTCTCAAAGAGGCTAGGATTTCCGAGCGCATGCCCGTTTCGTTGGAAGTGCAAAACCAGCCGCTGCGAACCATCCTGCGTCTATTGGCTTCGCGGATGAAATTGGATTGGGTCATCCGCGATGGCGTGCTATGGATCACGACACCTGAAGCAGCCGCTGCAACGTCCAAGATCGCAGTGTTCGACGTGCGCGATCTGTGCCGCACCATGCAGGACTGCAATTCCCTTAGCAAAGCAATCCAAGAGCAATCGAGTCCAGAGAGCTGGGTTCAGATGGGCGGAAACGGCGTGATCGCCTTTCCACGCTCAGGCATCATGTCGATCACTCAGACCGAACCGATTCTCGACGATGTCTTGAGTCTTTTGGAGAACTACCGCTTCGCGTTGAAGAACTCCAAGCGTCGCATCACACCCGAGCAAGATCCCGAGGTGTACGAGACTAGGTACTACCGCGTGCCGACCGAGGTGGCGGCGGATCTCGAGGCGTTGTTGCCGGAATTGGTAGCCAAGGAGAGTTGGATGTCTGCGGGGAATCCCGATGCCAAAGGAACGATTCTCGTGTCGAAATCTTGGGGTGTCGACAGACCGGATATCAAGGGTGTTCCGCCGAGCCGGGAGTCCTACTCCGTTCTCATCATCTATCAGAAGCGCAAGTGGCACACCGAGATTACGAATGTGATTCGCAAGATTCAATTCGGCGATGCGACGGGCTATGCGGCGGAATGGATGGGAGGAGGCATGGGAGGCGGCATGGGCGGAATGGGAGGAGGCATGGGCGGAGGTGGTTCTGCGAGCAGTAGCGGCGGGCTGTTTTAGCGAACCCGACCTAAGGGTGGTTGCAGCGCGCCAAGCCGTCGGCAAATCCGAATCGGCTGGCGCGCGGAAGATGGGTTCGTCGCGGATAGCTATCGCGTCGATCAGGTCGCCGGTTCGATGGTGGCGGACATGCTGCCTTTGGACTTCATGCTCATGGGATCTTTGCCGTAGGCGCGGATTTGGTCCCGTTTGAGTTCGGCATGTTCGCGCGTGGTGGTCAAGCAGACTGCGCGACCTTGCTTGTCGACTTCTTCGGCGAGTTTTCGGCCTGCGGTTTCGGTCATGTGAAACAGGTCGCGCATCATGCCGATGACGTAATCGAACGTATGTTCTGGGTCGTCCCAAAGGACCACGTGATAGCGCGGTTGGCGTTTGGGTTTGGAAGCCTGTTCTTGCTGTTCGATTTCGGGTTCGGCGACTGCTGCGTTGGATGAAGCCATCGAAGAGATTCCTTGAGAGACGATAATCCTTCTTCCTTGAGGGGAAGCCTGTACGCACCGCAGCGGTTCCCATCCTTTGGGTGCCGCACGGTTCGGTCGCACGCGGTATATTGTAGGGGTCGAAACCCGTCTATTTGCAAATAGTTTTTTCAAATTCGAATTCTCCCATGACCGCATTCCAGAAGCTTGACCAGTACCTCACCGACCACCGCGATCGACACTTGGAACAGTTGTTTGAGTTGCTGAGAATCCCCAGCATTTCGGCCGACAGCACCAAAAAGGGGGAGATGGACCGGGCGGCGGAGTGGGTGGCCAGTCGGTTTCGCTCGGCGGGCTTGAAAACGGAGCTGTTCCACGGCCACGGTCCGGCTTTGGTTTATGCCGAGACGGCGCCGGTTCCTGGCAAGCCTGTGGTTTTGGTCTACGGGCATTACGACGTCCAACCGGTCGACCCTCTGGAATTGTGGAAATCGCCTCCCTTCGAACCGGTGCTAAGGGACGGGAATATCGTCGCCCGGGGCTCCACCGATGACAAAGGCCAGATGCTGACGCACGTGCTGAGCGTGCTGGCATGGCATGCATGCGGTATGCCGTTGCCGCTGCAGGTGAAGTTCCTGATCGAAGGGGAAGAGGAGCACGGCAGCGAAGTGCTGGAAGCCAAGCTTCCCGAGATCGCCGAAAGGCTGGCGTGCGATGTGATCGTTATCAGCGATTCGTCCCAGTACGCCAAGGGGCAGCCGGCGATCACTTATGGGTTGCGGGGATTGGCGTACTTTGAATTGAAGGTGCATGGGCCCAAAGCGGATTTGCACTCGGGGTCGTTCGGGGGGGCGGTGACCAACCCCGCCCTGGCCCTTGCCAAGATCTTGACCGACATCAAGACGCCCGATGGGCGGATCCAGTTGCCCGGCTTTTACGACAGCGTGGTGCCGTTGGAGGCATCCGAGCGGGCGATGTGGCAAGGATTGGGATTCTCCGACGCGAAGTTTGCCGAGTCGCTGGGGGTGAACGGATTGACCGGCGAAGCGGGCTTCACCACGTTAGAGCGCCGCTGGGCACGGCCGACCTTTGATGTGCATGGGTTGATGGGGGGGTACCAAGGCGAGGGTGGCAAGACGGTCATCCCTTCTTGGGCCGGAGCCAAGATCAGTTTTCGGTTGGTTCCCAATCAAGACCCCAAGCAGGTCGGAGAGCAGTTGCGAGCGTTTCTCGCGGCGCACACTCCGCCAGGTGTCCGGGTGGAACTGATCGATTTGCATGGTGGTCGCGGCGTGGTGGTAAACCCGCATTCCAAGTTCATGCAGGGTGCGGTGGCAGCGGTGGAAGACGGGTTTGGCGTCAAGCCGGTGTTGATCCGCGAAGGGGGCTCGATTCCGATCGTGGCCCAGATGGTCGATACACTGAAGTGCGATGTGCTGTTGATCGGATGGGGGCTGGATGATGACGGCGCCCACAGTCCGAACGAAAAATTCTGCTTGGAGGACTTCTATCGTGGGATACGCGCCAGCAGTCGGCTGTGGCACACGCTCGCTCAATAGCTCGCTCACTAACCCAATGGGTTGCAGCGCAGTCCAACGCCGTGCATCCAGCGGGGCGCAGGCGTTCCGGCTTTGCTTCGACATTTGGTTTTTCACCGCGAGTTGGCTCGTTTGCAGCATCGTTCTTTCCGCTGCTGC
Organism: Pirellula sp.; assembly: GCA_046318495.1. Lineage (GTDB taxonomy): Bacteria > Planctomycetota > Planctomycetia > Pirellulales > Pirellulaceae > JBKCUI01. Next base: position 5,313 of record JBKCUI010000061.1, read on the forward strand.
GGCGGCTCAAGGGCCGTCGCGACCTGCCGGAGCGCGGGGTGGTGCGCCGGCGAAATCCGGTCAGTCCGCTCCCAAGCACAAACTGCCAGCGGGGAGTCCGTTTGACCGCGTGCAGACCAAGGACGGCACGGTCATGGTGGGACTGGTGCTGGGCAGCAATGCAGACTGGGGGTACGTGGCGTGCCGCCGGAGTTGGCTGCGCGAACACGATCCCAACTACGACGAGCGGGCCCGGCAACTGCGGGCACTGGAACAGCATGCTTACGAGCAGATGCGAGGCCGCCTCGAGCCGTTGATCGCCGAGGATCGGGAGCCGGCGTGCCGCTTTGTCTGGGAGCAAGAGTTGGAGCGAGCCACCAAGTGGTTGCAGAGCGATGCTCACGAAGAGAGCGAATTGGTTTTGTTCGAGATTCCACGGGGCGAGATCGCCAACGTGGATCGGTTGGCGGGTACGAACGCAAGCCTCGCGATATGGGCGTGGGACCAGCGGCTCGAATCGCCCGAAGGGATGGCCGGGGAAGCGATCGCGGCGGAGCTCAAGACGCTGGGGGTGGATGCGTCGCGCGAAGTGCCCGATTTGGGGCGGCGCTTTCAAGCGATGCCGCAATCCGAGGACGAATGGTTGGCGCGATGTGCGCTAGTGCGCTACTCGCGGTCGCAAGCGATTGATTTTCAAGGATCGGGCGGATCGATGTTTCGCATCGAGAAGGGCAAGCCCGTGGACGTGAATCAACTGCTTTCCAAGAGTCTTGAAAGCCAGTCGCAATCGTTGTTAAAAGAGCTGCTTGGCGAGAAGCCGAGTCGCGGTGCGTCCGGTGGGATGCGACCGTGGATCCAAGGGGCTGCGTCCCAGCTTCAGAACGCCAATGAGGATTACTTTCGCGCCACCCAAGCGGACACCGACTTGGTGGGTGGAGAAACGACGGTGACCACGGTGTTTGTGGTCCGGAATCGATTGGGGGATTGGACGCCGATATGGCGCGTGGAGAAGAGCGTCGCGCGCGGGCAAGTCACGCGCGATGGTTTGAAGGAAATCGAATCCGATCCGCAGATTCAATCGCTTATGAATCTGATCAAGCCGTTGGGGATCGCCAACGATGAGACGTTGCAGATGGCGATGGTGATGGGGGCGGCGACGAAGCAAGCCCAGGAGGAAGCCAACAGCAAATTCGAGACGTTTCGGCAACGGTATCAACATCGGATGGATTTGCCGGTGTTGCGTTGGGAGAACATGCGTTAGCGGTTGGCGATCGAGTTGGTTCGCTCGCGCGAATCGTAGCGGAACGGCGTAAGCCGTCCGATGGAAGCGAGGGAAAGCCGTCGATTCGATTTGTGCGTCGAATCGGTTTGAGCGTAAAGGCGGGAATGGGCGTTGACCGGAGGCCGTACGGCCTACCACTAAGCCGGACCGCTAAGACGGAGGGGCGTTAGCGAAGCTCGCCGATGCGCTCGGCGGCTTGTTTCGCCAATTCGTGCGAAGCGTGATTGTTCGCGATGAACTCGTAGAACTTGCGAGCCGTTTCGATCGCTTTCTTGCGTCGATCGCCGGTTTGATCTCCGATGGAGACTTCGGCGCAACGCCCTGCTTCAAAGGCCGCACGCGCTTGCCAGTTCTTGATGTCGTCGGGCGACTGAGTGCCGCCGTAGCCGTACATGACCTTCTGGAACTCGGTAATGGCTTTGGAGTAGTTGTGTTCGGCGAAGTAGACTTCCCCGATCATGAATCGCGATCGCGCACCCAGTTCGTTGCGTTGGTCTTCGGCGACCTTTTCGTACAACTCGATGGCTGCCTCGTTCTTCTTAAGGTTTTGCAGCGCGAAGGCCGTCTCGTAATGGCCCACCGGTGTGAGGTTGGAATTGGGGATCGCCGATTGCATCCGTTCAATCCAGGCGATGACATCGTTCCATTTCTTCAGTTCGCGCGCGGTTTGGGCACCATGCAGGTAGATCAACGCGCGGACTTGGGCGCTGATCGCATCCGGATCGGAGGCGTTCTCGAGCGCCTTGCGGGCTTGTTCGTATTGGGGCCAAGCGACCGCGTATTGTTCGAGTCGCATGGAGCATTCCGCGATCATCAACCGCGCGTCGACTTGGAGTTCGCCTTTCGGAAACGCGCTGAGTTGTTTGCTGAATTGCTGGGCGGCTTTGGCGTAGTCCTGTTGTTGGAACAGCGACAAGCCGAGCTTGTACAGCGATTTCTCTTGCAACTCGGGGCTGGCCGTTTTGGTGGCCGCCACGGTGTAGGCTTTGACGGCGGAATCGAACTTGGCGTTCTCGAATTCGGCTTGTCCTACATGGAAATACGATTCGGCGGCCAGCGGGCTATCCGGGAAGTGCTGGGTGATCCAGAGGAAGGCTTCGTTGGCAGCATCCGATTTCTCGGAAGCTTTGTAGGCCCAGGCGAGTTCGAAGTAGGCGCGATCCAAGAGCGGATACTTGGGATGTTTGGTGACGAGCTCTTCAAAGGACTTGGCTGCAGCGGGATGGTCGCCCGCCATGCTGTAAGCCAGCCCTAACTCGTAGAGGGCTTTGGCTCGTGCATCTTCGGGGATGTTGCCTTGAAGAAGTTCTTGGAGGAGTTCGATCGCTTCGCGGGGATGGTTGGTTTTGCGCAAGCAGATGGCTCGGGCCGTTCGGGCTTCGCGCTGAAGCGTGGCGTTGCGGCTGGAAGCGATGACGGTGTTCAGCAGTTGTGCGGCTTCTTCGTACTGATTCTTTTGAATGAGGACGTAGGCTTTGTCGTAGCGAACGTAGTCCAGCAGTGCGGCATCGTTGGATTGAGCGAGGACGCGGTCGTACCAGACCAAGGCTTGGTCGAACTGCTGTGAGGAGGCCGAGAGTTGTCCCAAGCGGAATTCGGCTTGTTGTTTGAATCGGGACTTGGGGAAGTCCTTCAGCAGGCGCTCGAGGGCTTGGCGGGCGGCGTTCTTGTCTTGGTTGGCGTCGTGGGCTTGCGAAAGCGTCAGCAGGACTTCGTCGGCTTGAGACCAGTCCGAACTGGCTTTTAGCGAGGATTCCAAGACGCGAATGGAGTCGGCCGTCTTTTGGGACTTGAGGAGCGAAGCGCCTTGGAGGAAGTACGCTTCGGCTTGGGTGGCAGCGTCCGGCTTGCGTCGCAGGGTGGCGTTGGTTTGTTCGATGGTTTTATCGAGTTGACCGCTCAGGTACCAAGCGGTTGCCAACCGGAGTTCCCACGAAGGGACAGAAGGATGATCCGCAGCGGAGCGAATGAGTTGCTCAAAGGCGGTGGCGGCGGATTCGTGTTGGCCCAGTTGCAGCAGCGACTCGGCGCGGACATAGGCGACATCGGCGGCCAGGTCATCCTTGGCGTAGCGTTTGGCAAAGGCTTCGCTCCATCGTTGTGCTTCGGCATGCTCGCCGGCTTGCATTGCAGCGAAGGCTGCGTTGTAGGTAGCCCTGGGCGAGATGGGGAGGTCCATGTACTCGACGGCGATTTGCTCGTAGAGTTTGCGGGCTTCGGCGCGGCCTTCGGAGGTGGCATAGAGTCCATCCGCCAAGTCCATCTTGAGCAGCGGGATGAGGTTCTTGGCGGCCGGAGACGTTTGATTGGGGTCCCAGGACCGAGTCCATTCGAGAGCGTCTTTGGCGAGCGGCACGGCATCCTGAGCGCGGTTTTGCAGGATGGCGATTTGGCTCAGCCAATGAGCGGCTTCGACGGCGCGTTCGTCTTTGGCAGCGAGCAGTTTTTCGAAGCTGCGTTGGGCTTCGGAGTACTTCTTGTCGCGCATCAACGTTTGGCCGGTGGCCAAGGCCGCATTGGACGAGTATTGGGAATTTTTGCAGAGTTCAGAGAGCTTTTGGTAAGCGGCAGCCGACTCGGCGAACTTGCCCGTCTTCGCGAGGGCAAACGCGTATCGGTAGTAAACGTAATCGGCGACCGGGGACTTCCGGAAATCGGGCGAGGCGATGGCTTTGGTAAAGATCGCAACGGCTGCGTCGGGTTTGTTGGACTGCAGCGCGATTTCGGCCAAGCGGACTTGGGCATCGGCCACCAAGGGGTGTTTTGGAAAGGCGCCGACAAAGGCTTCGTAGGCTTCGGAGGCGAGTTTGGGTTGCTTGGCTTCTTCGTAGGAGAAGCCGAGAGCGAACATCGCGTCGGGACGGATCGGGGACTGTGCGAGAGGTTTGCTTTCCGCGAGTTGTTTGTAGAAAGCGATCGCGCGATCGATGTTGCCCAGACGTGCCTGAGCTTCACCAGCGTAGAAGATGGCTTTGTCGGCCGCGTTGCTATCGGGGTATTTGGCCAGGTAGGCTTCGAGGACTTTGGACGACTCGCTGAGGCGGTCGCGGTTGGCTTCGCCATCGACGGTTCCCAGTTGGTAGAGGCACCAACCGAGGTTGATCATCGACTCTTCGCGTTCTTTGAGCTTGGAGTCTTCCAGGGCCTTTCGGAAGGACGCGATGGCGGCGGGGTAGTCGGGAGTTTCTTGTTCTTGGTAGCAGACGCCCAAGAAGTGTCGGGCGCTGGAGGCGAGCGGATCGTCGCCGTATTCCTTGATCAATTTCGACCACAGTTCGATGGCGACGCCGTAGGCTCCGTTGTTTTGGGCGTTGGCTGCATCGGCGAAGAGCTCGCGGGCGCGTTCTTGGCGGCGTTCGGCTTCGGAGAGTTTGCGATTGGCCGAGTCGCCGGGTTTGGGTTTGGCGGGAGGTTGTTTGTTGGTTGCCGGCGGCTGGCGGGTGCCCGATTGAGCGTGAGAGAGTGCGGGCAAGCAGGCGACGAGCGCGAGGCCGCAGACCGATGCGCGGACCCAGGACGCGACGACCGACTGTCGAGATCTTTGCTGTTGCACACGTTGACGAGAAGCAACCGCTCGAGATTGGGCACGTTTCATGGCAATGCGATCTGTTGGATGTCTGAATGGATGGCGTGGACGTCCGGATGGCCCGGCGCGGGGATACGGCCAAGGGTGGCCACTCCCCTGCTCGACCCGGAAATGGCGATGGACCGTTAATCTACCCCAGGGTTGTGGAATCGGAAAGTTTGCCACGATCGCGTGAACCGAAACCCGTCAGGACGTACCCTTTGACGGCACGGCCGCTACAGGCCGCAAAGTTTCACAAATGGCGGTAGGGAATGGCTTGGGTGCGGGGGTACCGATCTCGGAGTTGAGATACACTGGAGCCCCAGCGCGGGTGCGGTCGATGGATGCTAGCGAAGCGAGTCTTTGCGGCGGGCGGCGCGGCGTTGTTCAAGATTTCAGGAAACGAGTTCTTTGGCGGGTGGCATGCGAGTATTGGTGACGGGTGGTGGAGGATTCATCGGTTCTCACTTAACGGAGGCGTTGCTGGAACGAGGTGACGAAATCGTCGTCGTGGACGATTTCAGCACCGGCCAGCGAAGCAATCTGGACGGTCTGCGCACGCACCCCAATCTGACGTTGCATGCTGCGGATTTCGGCGACCCGAGTTTGGTCGCCAAGGTCTGCGAAGGGGTCGACCGCGTGTACCATTTGGCGGCTGCGGTCGGGGTGGCGTTGATTGCCAAGCATCCCATGCAGTCGATTCAGAGGAACATCTATCCGACGCAGTTGTTGCTGGATGTCCTGCGCGAGCATTATCAACGGGGTCTGACTCCGAGTTTGTTCTTGGCCAGCACCAGCGAGGTGTATGGCAAGAACCCCAAGTCCATTTGGAGCGAGGGGGATGACCTAGTGTTCGGCGCGACGACCAAACCGCGTTGGAGTTACGGCGCGAGCAAGGCCATCGATGAGTTTCTGTGCTTGGCCAATGTGCGCGAATGCGACATGAAGATCGTCATCGGTCGTTTCTTCAACGTGGTCGGACCGCGCCAAACGGGGGCATACGGAATGGTATTGCCTCGTTTCGTCTCCGCAGCGATGGCGGGCAAACCGCTGATCGTTCACGATGATGGACACCAAGAGCGCTGCTTTGCACACGTGCAGGACGTTATCGGTGGCGTGATGCAGTTGATGAATACGCCGGACGCATACGGCAAGATCTACAACATCGGGTCCGACCGGCCGATTTCCATTCTGGAGATGGCCCGGCGCGTGATTGCGATTGTCAATCCCCAGGCGACGATCCAGTTCCAATCGTATGCAGAGGCCTACGATGATGATTTCGAAGACATTCGCCGACGGGTTCCCGATTTGAGTCGCATTCGGAAGGCCATTGGTTACGCGCCGAAAATGGATCTGGATGCAATCATTCGAGATGTGTGGCGAGCCATGCAAGGGTGACGGGCATCATTGCATGCTCGAGAGCCAAAGGGAGCATTTATGGGAACGATCGACGCGGTGCGAGGGGATGCTCCGGTTGCTAGCCCGAAGCGTGTGTTTCAGGCTGGCGCATTCGAGGTGGTGTTTGAACAAGACCCGATGCGCAGCGCGGGCGCGATCCGCTTTCCGCGTCTGAAGCGTTGGACGCAGCCGTGGCAGGCAGCGCTGCAGTCGATTCCCGGATGGAGCACCGTCATCGGAACCACTGCGATCGCGATCGGCATTGCATGGGTTTCGTACTACCCGGAGATCATGGTGCTTTATGGCGCGTCGTTCGTCATCGCGCTGCTCGGTTTGCTGCGGTTGCGGCGAAACGATTTGCAGGTTGGGTTGCGAGGTTGGCTGTTGCTGGGGATGGGGCTGTGTCTGGCCGGGGGGACGGCGGTCTTGTCGCGCGTGCCTTCGTTTCGTCGCGCGCTCGCGTTCAATCACAGCGCGGCGCGCGGGGCTCAGATCGCATTCGCTGATGGGCGCGTTCGGCGATTGTTCGGACGCGAGATTTACCGCCCGGAGTTCTCTTCTATTCACGGCCCCCTTGAGGCTTTTCCCCGCCAAGTGGTCCAAGACTTGTTCGCGGGCCACGTCGTCCCAGGAGCGATCGAGGTCACGTCGTTTCCAGCCGACGACAAGGACTACTCCCACTACGCCGCGGCGGTAGGCTCCTATCTGCCTGAGTTTCCGCTGAATCGATTGAACGCGACGACCTTGGCGCATCTAGCAGAAAGCGAGCGACTGATTCTCCCAGTGATTCAGATCACCGGCAAAATCGAGCCTAAGGACGTTGCATTTCTGAGTCGCCGCGACATCTTTATCTACTCGTTGGTGTTGATCAATGCAGATGCGGATTCGATCCAAATGCTCGAAGGCCTACCACATTCCGGCAAGTATGCGCGCCGCATTGTCTTGGTCGACTGCGAATGGGATCTACCTGCGGCCAAGAGTTTGGATGCATGGGGGGAAGCCGCCTTGGTCATTCGCAAGACGGGCAGTGCGGGCCAGCATCGCCTAACTCTCGAAGAATTGGATGCATTGGTCAAAACGCGCTGCAACGTCGAGGCGATTCACACGCCGACCATCGATGGTGAACAAGCGGAGCGGTTGGCGAAGATTCCTTCGTTGACAACGTTGAGCGCGATGCTGCTCGACGATCGAGCGGTGGAGGCGTTGAAAAACTCGAATCTTTCGTCCGTTCAATTGAAGGACCTGACCGAGTCGGTCGCCGAGAGTTTGTTGAGCTACCCTGCGCTGAACTTCGTATTTGCAGACGCCATGCGGATCGACGGATCGTGGGCCAGCCGTCTCAACGAACTCGCCTCACCCGGTCCTAAGGGTCGGATCTTGAACATTCGAATCAAGAGCCTAGAGACTGATCAAGCGGGCTTTATGTTATTCCAAATGTACCGGAATACGATGAAGTACGATGCAGTGCAACTAAGAAACTACGATGGGGTATCTCGCTAGTCCTTTGCTCTGGACTTGCGATTCGTTTCTTTGAGATCGAATCACGAATCCCGGCCGATGATGACGACGCACATGTCGTCTTCTTGTTCGCAACCCAGGATGTGTTCCTGAACGCTCTTGATCAGCTCTTCGCCGGCTTGGGTGACATTGCCTTTGGCTTTGAGAATGTGTTGTCGGACGCGTTCGATCGAGAACTGTTCTTGTTTCGCGTTGGGGGCTTCGAAGATGCCGTCGGTGTAGAGGGTCAAGCTTTCACCCGGTTCGAGGGTGAGTTCGAAGGAATCGAATTTTTCGCCCGCGATGATCCCCAGCGGTGGTCCGCCGATTTCCGACGCGGGTTCCGTGACCGTGTGGTCGCGACAGTATTGGATCGGGGGCATGTGCCCTGCGATGACGACGCATACTTGGTGTTTCGATTTGTCCAAGATCAGGGCCGTCATGGTGATGAAGCGTTCGGCTTCGAGGGCGGTGATGCGATCGTTGAGTTGTTCGAGGGCTTTTTTGGGATCGTCGATGGCTGCGAATGCGAAGCGGGCTTCGGCGGAGAGTTTGGCCATGAACATGGCTGCGGCGACGCCGTGCCCGACGACGTCGGCGATGATGATGGCGGTGCGGTTCTCATCGAGTTCTAGGAAATCAAAGTAGTCGCCGCCGATTTGCTGGGCGGGATTGTAGTACTGGTAGAACGAGTAGCCCGGGATCTTGGGTGGTTCTTTGGGGAGAAATGCCATTTGGACTTGGCGAGCTAGTTCGAGATCTTGTTCCACGAGTTTCTGAGCCAATCGTTGTTCGTGAAGTTGAGCGCTTTCGATGGCCAGACCTGCGATGTTGGCCACTGCGACGAGGATTTCCAAGTCCTTTTGGTCGTAACCACCTTTGGCTTGCGTGGTATCGATCTGGATGGCGCCGATGGCTTCGCCGTCGCTGCTGAGCAGCGGGGCCACGATCATGGAGTGGATGCGGAAATCGGCGATGCTTTGGCTGAGGTTGAAGTCTTCCGATGCGTTCATCGAGATGATGGCTTCCTTGGACTCCATGACTTTTCGCAGCACCGTTTTCGAAACTCGGATTTGATCTTCCGAGGGGCGGCGGGCTTTCATCCATCGCGGGACCAATTGGCCGGAAGCGTCTTTGAGGACGATGAAGCCGCGATCGGCTTGAATGAAGATGGTGAACAAGGAGTCGAGGACTTTGGGCAAGACTTCTTCGATGCCGACCGCGCGGCCGAGACTTTTCATGATCTCCAAGACAGCGAGCAGTTTTGCGTCGGCAGAGGCGGTGTATTCGTAATTGCTACCGCGGACATCGAGCTTGTTGGTGATCGACCGTTCACCGCCTTTGGGATCGTCTTCGTCGTCCAGGATTCGAACGCCCAGGTGCGTGCTCCAGCCTTCGGAGCCTTCGACATTCATGCCGCTGGCTTCGCCTTCATCCACGTATGCTAGCTCGATATCGCAAATGCAGACCGTATCGCCGTCTTGAAGCTTGATCCGCTCTTCGATGCGCTTGTTGTTGACCTTGGTCCCGTTGCGGCTTTGCATGTCCTCGATGAAATAACTATTGCCGACCTGTACGGCGCGGGCATGTTGCCGCGAGACCGCTGCGCTATCCAGAATGATATCGCAGTCGGGATGGCGACCGAGAACAACCTCCTCGCTGTCGAGTTTCACTTGCTGACCAACGGAGGGGCCGGTGATGATTTCGAAGTATGCCATGGGTTTCCGTCTATCCGGGCTGGAAGGCAAACAAAAGCAATACTCGCTACGATCAATGGTTAAATCGGAGCATCAAGGCGCGAAGCGACACAACGCGATCGATCGAATTGGGTGGATTGAGGAGCCAAATCGGCGAAGGTGGGTCGTCGGCGCTGGGCAGGAGTGAGGAATCCAGGACTTTGGAGGATGCGAATGCGATCGCCGCAGTCCTGCTCTATGATAACGAGCGACGGAGGATGCTGGGAAGTACGTCCTGAAATTGGACTGAATCTCCGAGAAACGCGGGGCTGGTTTTTTTCCTGGCTGGCAATTTGGGGGGAGGCAACTGGTCCCAAAAGCGAGGGCAATTTGTCGCAAAGCCTGTTTGGAGGTGGGTTTGGGTTGAGGTTTCAGCAAGAAGAAGCGATAGTAGGAACTATGCGGCCCGTCGGTTTCAATTTCGGAGTCGGCCGCTCTGCAAGCCGCTCACACGCAACAACATGGCTTCGACTACGATCGCTACCGAACGCAGGGCCGCGCGGTTCTGGTGGTTCTTTATTTTCGCCTTGATGGGCATCAATCTGGCCATGGCGGTCGCTGCGATCGTTCTTTCGGCCGGAGATCCGTCGTTCCGTCCCATGCCCGAGTACGGTGAGCACGCGGTCGATTGGCAATCTCGGAAAACGCAGCTCGAAGCCTCCTCGCGCTTGGGATGGCAGCTCGAGGTGGAACGGCAGCTAGGGGCGTCGCACGGCCAGCCCCATGAAGGAAGCAGTCCCAAGCCCGCATCGGTGCGATTTCGATTGCGGGATGCGCACGGGGCGCCGATCGTTGGCGCGACCGGCACGCTGGGAGCGTACCATTTGACTCGCGTTTCCGAGTTTCGCACGGCGGACTTCGAACCGATCGAAGGAGACCTCGGAGGGTACGAAGCGGGCATCGACGTGTCGCGCGATGGCAAATGGCAACTCTCCATCGATCTTCGCGATGGGAACGGACAAGCCTTTGTCTGGCAGCAAGTCGTCGACTGGAGTTCGCCATGATGGAGTTGCTGATCGCCGTTGCCACCGCCTCGCTATTGGGGTCGATTCACTGCGTCGGCATGTGCGGGCCATTTGTCGTGTTAGCCACCGGGGATCGCGGGCGAAAATCCCTCGGCGATCGATCATCCGACATCGCGACCGACCAATTGACCGGCCTGGCCGCGAAGGGGCTGGTATCGAACGGGCACTCATGCAGCCCTTGGACCCAGCGATGCATGCGTCTTGGAAGTTATCATCTCGGTCGCTTAACGACGTATTTGATTCTCGGAGCGATCGTCGCAGCGATCGGCGCTGCGGTCGATGGCGTGGCGGGATGGTGGGGCATCGCCACCATGGCTGCCAGAGTTTTGGGGGCCGCGATGGTGGTCATGGGCTTGGCCCGTCTGTGGCGTTGGATGTTTCATCGTCGCGCACCGATCGCCCATTCCGATTGGTGGCAAGGCTGGACGCAAGGGCTGATTGGGTTGCGCAAGCGATTTTCGGGGCGCACGCCGATCGGATCGGCCTATTCTTGGGGACTCTTCAGCACGTGGCTGCCCTGCGGCTGGTTGTATGTCTTTGCGATGGCTGCTGCAACGACCGGCAGCATCCGCGCGAGCATGCTTCTCATGGCGGCATTCTGGGTGGGAACCTTGCCGCTGTTGAGCGGGCTGGCGCTGGGTGCGCACGCGTCGGGCGTTTCGTTGCAGCGATGGTTTCAGCCGATCGCCGCCATGGTCTTGATCGCGTTCGGCAGTTACACGTGCATTGCCCGCTCGGCCGTCGATCTTTCGAGCTTATCCCATTCCGTTCAAGGAACATTGAACGTTCGCAAAGCCAGTGGCGGGCATTCGGACGGCTCTTCTCCGCTCGATGCCGACGGGCTCAAGAAGCTCACCGAGTCGAAGCTGCCGTGTTGCGAAAGCGATTCTGAAAGCGCTGCGAATGTTGAGGGAGAGTCTCAGCCAGCCATGGAGGAGGATTGTCCGCATTGCCGCGCTCGCGCGGCGGAGAGCGATTCGGCTCTCAAGGAGTGATGGACCATGCCTAGCACTTCGAGCGGGAAAACAGCGCCACATTCGAAACCATCGCCCTGCGTACCCTGTGCGCACTGTGGGTTGGAAACGCCGCTCGGCGATCCCGCAACCGTGACGTGCTCGCCACCTCAGGATGGCTCCGAGCCGCTGACGGCCGAAGCAACTTCGGTGCAACCACTTGTTTTTTGCTGCCGCGGATGCATGGGTGCGTATGCCATGATCCACGATTTGGGATTGGAAGACTTTTACGCGCTGCGAAGGGACGGTGCCGCGGATCCCCATCCGGTGCGCGGGGTGCGACGCGCAGATGTACTAGCGGATTTAGAAGCGGCCGGAGTGCCGGTGGAGCGTTGGGAAGATGGGCTGTGCCGGGTTCGGCTGTCGGTGGATGGATTGCACTGCGCGGCGTGTTCGTGGTTGATCGAAAGCATGCAGCCGACGATGCCCGGCTTGAAGAGCGCGCGGGTCCGACTCAGCGATAGCACGATCGAGTTGCTGTATGACCCCGAACGGACCGCCCCGATGCAGATCGCGGAGCGGTTGGGCAAGCTGGGGTATGCACTGGGGCCGATCGATCGCCATGAAGTGGATGAAACCGCCGATGCCATGCTGCAACGCAAGCATTGGATCGGAATGGCGGTGGCTTTCTTTCTGGCTGCCAACGCGATGTGGATCGGCATCTCGTTGTATGCGGGCGAGTCGTCCGGCATTGCGCCTGAGCACGAACGCTTTCTGCGCTGGATGGGAGCTCTGCTTGGGTTGCTTTCGGCGGTCTTTCCTGGACGGATCTTCTTTCGTTCGGCCTGGGCATCGATCCGGGCGGGGGTGCCGCACGTCGATGTGCCGGTGGCGATCGGGCTGGCGGTGGGAACGTTGGGGAGCATCGTGGGAGCGGCCCTGGGGCGCGGGCACGTGTACTTCGATTCGTTGGCTTCATTGGTGTTGTTACTGCGTGTGGGGCGCTACATCCAGTTTCGCGCGCAGTATCGGACCGGATTGTCGATCGGCCAATTGCTGCGGATGCAAAGCGTGATCGCGCAGCGCATCGAGCCCGACGGTGGGCGGCTGAGCGTCCCTTCGTATCGGCTCCGCGAACAGGATCTCGTGGAAGTGCTCCCCGGACAGGTCGTGCCAGCCGATGGGGTGGTCGTCGAAGGGCGCAGCGCCTTGCAAAATGCGTTCATCACCGGAGAGAGTTTGCCCTCTCCGGTACAAGCCGGTGGCATCGTCGTGGGCGGCTCGTTGAATTTGCAGTCGCCGATCACAGTGCGAGTGACCGCAGCGGGAGATGCGAGCCGTATGGGACGATTGGCCGAGATGGTGCGGCATGCGACCGCCCAGCGCACGCCTCTCATCGATCGAGCCAACCGCGTTGGGGGAATTTTTGTTTGGGTGGTCCTGGGGTTGTCGGTGTTGACCTTCGCATTTTGGCGATGGTCCTCGGGCTGGGAGCCGGCGATCGAGCACACCGTAGCGCTGTTGACGATCGCGTGTCCATGCGCGCTGGCGCTGGCGGCGCCGCTGGTGATCACCGTGGCTCTGGGCCGCGCCGCGCGGCAAAAGATCTGGATCCGAGATGGGGGCTGTTTGGAACGCTTGGCGACTCCGGGCATGCTGTGGTTCGACAAGACGGGAACGTTGACTTACGGGGATCTGCGCGTGATCGAATTTTCGGGCGACGATGCCTGCTTGGTCGATGTGTTCGCCATCGAGCAGCTATCCGACCATCCGGCAGCTCGAGCGATCGTGGCTTATATCCAGGAGTTGCATCCCGAGGTTCGAGAGCAGACCGTTACGGCGACGCGCGTCGAGCAGCGCTATGGATCGGGGATCGCGGGCGTCGTGGCCGGACGGGAAGTCCGCCTGGGGCTAGAGGTTGGCCAAGAGAACTCGACCCATGCATCGCCCCACCAAGCGATCGGGGTGTGGATCGATGGAGTTCAGGTGGGTCGGTTCTTGCTCGGGGATCAATCGCGGTTCGATGCGACCGAGGCACTGCTCGCGTTGCAAACTCGCGGCTGGAAGTTGGGGATTCTCTCCGGGGACCGTCAGTCGGTCGTGGATGCCGTGGCGGAGCCGCTGCGAGCCCAAGGGATCGTCTTGCAAGCCGCGATGGGGGATTGTTCCCCGGAGGAAAAGCTCGAGGTGATTCAGAGGACGAAGCCACAACATCCAGTGACGGTCATGGTGGGGGATGGCATCAACGATGCGGCGGCGCTTGCGGCCGCCGATGTCGGCATCGCCATCCGCGGGGTCGGTGAAACGTGTTTGCGCAATGCTCCGATTTACATCCCAAGCCATCAACTGCGTTCCATCGTTCGACTGATGGATGCATCGCGCAACACGGTCTCGGGGATCTATCGCTGCTTTGCGGCATCGCTGCTTTACAACACGATCACGATTTCGCTTGCGGTCTCGGGTTGGATCCATCCCCTGATCGCGGCGCTGTTCATGCCGCTGAGCGGTCTGACGGTGTTGACGATGGCGCTGACGGCCAAGACCTTTCCGTACGAATCGCGGTCTCGAGACTCCACGCCGCAAAGCGCATCTCGGGCGGGGGGAGAAACACGATGAGCGTCCTGTACATTGCCTTGCCCGCAGCGATCTTGCTGGGAGGGATCGGGTTGTTGGCGTGTTTGTATTGCATCCGTTCGGGGCAGTACGACGATTTGGACTCCCCTGCCCTGCGGATCTTGATTGAAGAGAAGTCGGAATCGGATCAAGAGGACAGCGCCAGCAAGAGCGCTTGAGCGGATGGGAGTGGGACTGGCGATGCTGTGTCGTTAAGGCTTCGCGCCCTTCAAAATCTCCACCTGCAAGGCGCCCTCATTATCCTTCAATTGGCCTGTTGGCTCATTGATCTTGAGCAGCAACCGACCATCGCCGTCAGAAGTCACGGTTTGCTCTCGTCCGACGCCGAGGATCTTCCATCGATGCGTGGTGCCGTCACCGTTGGTCGGTACGATGGTCGCGATGAGTTGTCCGATCGGGAGATGCTGGTGGTATTGATACGTGATGCCGTTGGGGCCGCAGATCCATGGCTCGGTGCCAGAGATTTTTCGAAGAGTGAAGTTGCCACTGGCAGCAAGGTGCACCGATTCGCCTGCTCGCAATTGAATGCCGGTGTCTTGCCAACCGTGATCGCTCGCCACTTCCACGCGTGCAGGGGCATCTCGCGATTCGCGAAGCCAATCCGCAAGGTTGGTCATCGAACGCTGCGGTTCGTATCCGAAATCGAAGTCCGAGACAAAGCCGTTCCAATCGGCGAGGACGCTCGGCCACTGGTCACGCAGTTCTTTCTCAAGGGACTCCGAGAGCTCGAGGCCATAGCGCAGAGGCGGTCGCGAGGCGTTGGCCAAGGCCTTGGAATACTCGGGATGATTCCAGAAGAAAACCGTAGCGGCCCAACTCCACACGTAACGATCGTTCCGCCGTTCGCGCTCATTTCCGTAGGCCAGGATCTCGTTCAAGCTCGGTGCGGAACCTTCATCGAGCATTTCATGCAGGCGTTTGAATCGGCCCCATTTCGGGACTTCGCTGGGGCGTTTCGGGATGATGTTGAGAAACAGCTTGCCTTCCTGAATCGCATGCGTGCCGAACATGTCGGCGGTTCCCTCCATGAACCACGGAGAGCCTGCGCCGCCGAAGAAGCGGTACATGATCCAGTGCGTGGCTTCGTGCAGGAACAAGTGCCTGCGATAGTAGACCGAGGGTTGTTCGACGACGAAGATTGTGTCGTTGAGTTGGTAGCCATCGTCGAACGCTGGAACACCTTGGAGCAACCCAGCGGATGCAAACAATCCGCGATCCCCGATCAAGCATGCCGTGACATGCAGTTGCGGATCGTTGCCGAGAGGTTGGTTCCAAACCGTGCACCATTGCTCGAGGGCTTGGTCCAAGTACGCAGGCCAAGCCTTGAGTTCGTCATCGATGGGCAAATCGGTGATGAGCGTCAAGCGACCGTGCTCGAGCTGTCGTAGGCCGTTGCCAAGCGATTGGATTTCTTGAGCATGGAG
>JBKCUI010000062.1:0-24217 GCA_046318495.1 Pirellula sp.
ACCATCGGGTTCGGTCAAGCCGTAGATCGGATAGCCATCGAGCGCATAGGCGATCGGGCGGTCTGGTCCGACGACTTCTTGGAGGTGCAACGGCGCGGTGTGGTAGTGGTAGTCGTCCGCGCGTCCGCAGTGGCCTCCGAACTCATCGAGTTCTCCGGCGAGGAACGTATCGGTCCGTCCATCGTTCTTGATCGGGTTGAAGATCGGGATCCCATTGGCCGCCAGAGCGATCGCGCCGCGAAAGAAATGGCTCTTGGCCGAAAGAGGTTGCTTGGCGACCACCGGATGAAGCGGAATGCGCCAGGCGTTGTCCCCGACGTAGGCTTGTGGCAAGGGGACTTGCTGTTGCCAAGCCGTGATTCCGACCATCATGCGGTGATCGGGCATACCGCGCGATTCGACGTAGAAGAAATCGGCATCGCGTCGGTACTCGAGCGCCTTGAGTTTGGCAAAGGGCTCAAAGGTATCTTCGATGCGAGCCGGGCCGGCCGGCGCGGTGAGATGGGTTTTGACCCAGACGACTTGCTGGGATGTCTCGGGTTGGCGATCGTCCTGAGATATGGGCTCGTGGTTGTTCGCGAGGTTGATCGAAGCGATCGCGTTGAGTTTGGCATCGACCCATTGTCGATCGCGCGAAGAGAGGGTTGTGATGGAGAGCGAGACGACTTTGCCATCGTCGCGACGGATTTGGACCCGGCCATCGCGAGCGGCCATAAAGGACCCATGCAGATGTTGATTCGAATCGACGATCGTCCAAGTGCGGCTAGCGGTGTTGCCATGCCCATGATCGCCATCGTGAGCCATCGCATGCTGTGCGGAGGTCAGGATGCCACCGCATAAGCAAGCGGTAGCGACGAGACTTCGCAGGTGATTCAAGAGCCATGTGCGGCGCGAAGGGGCAGCAGATTCAGCGAGTCGGGTCACGGTCGGTCTCCTCAGAGGGCGAGCGGTTATTGGCGTTGCGGCGCGGTTTCTCACCCCGGTCCGGATTGTTCTGGCCGCGTTTGCCTTGGGCTTTGCGCGGGGAAGGTGCGGCATTGGGGTCGTAGTTGGGGTTGGGCTCAGGGAATTGGGCATCCATGGCGATCAAGCGTTCGTGCAAACGCTTTCGCAGCAAGCGGGCTTCCTCGGGAAAGGTCGCGGCCAGATCGTTGCGTTCACCGAGATCGTCTTTCAAGTCGAACAGCGCGACGCGATCGTCTTCGTAGAAGTGGATCAGTTTGCGGTCGCCGACACGGATGGCGGAGTGAGGGCCATCGCTTCCTTGATAATGCGGGAAGTGAAACAGCCACTCGTCCGAGCGCGGAGTTTGGGTGGAGGCGCTGTCAGGGTGGAGCAATCCGTCGATGCTTGAGCCATCCAGATCGTTGGGCAACGCTTCTTTGGGAACCTGGGCCCAGGCGCAAAAGGTCGGCAGGAGATCGACGCCGTGGATGGGTGCATGGCACCATGAATCGGGATCGATGCCGGGGCCTCGAATCAGGAACGGGACGCGAATGCCACCTTCCCAAAGCGAGCCTTTGCCGCCGCTAACGCCGCCTCGTTTGCCGCCGCCAGCCCCGTTGTCGGACATGTAAAGGACGTAGGTGTTGTCGGCGAGGCCCAGGCGTTCGATGGCATCGAGCACGTGGCCGACTCCGTCGTCGAGGTCTTCGGTGATCGCGGCCATTGCGGCGGCTTTGGTATTGGATTCGCGAGTGAGGTGGGCGTATTTGGCTGCGGTCGCGGCCCGGGCGAGTTCCGGTGCATGCAACGCATTCCACGAAAGCTGAATGTAGAACGGCTTGCCGGCATCGCGGCTTTGTTGCATGAAGCGTTCCGCGCGTTCGGCCATGCCGAAGATGTCGACCGGGTTGGGGTCGGTAAATTGAAAGGCGTTTTCGTTGCCGGTGTCGCCATCGTGAAGATCGTAACCGTGTTGGCCGGGGCCTCCGCCACTCAGATGCCATTTGCCAAGGTGGGCGGTGGCGTAGCCTGCGCGCTGCAGCAGCTCACCGATGGTCGTTTCGCGGCCTGGGATTTGCTTGATCAACCTGGGTTCGAGCAAGCGTTGGCCATCGACGGCGGGTGCGGCTTTGGTCCAATGCAGCCGCGCTGGGTATTTGCCCGTTTGCACGCTGATGCGCGTCGGGGAGCAGACAGGAGCGGGCGCATAGGCTGCTGAGAACCGCATGCCTTGGAGCGCGAAGCGTTCGAGATTCGGGGTGTGGTAGATCGCGCTGCGCGAAGCGGGAACGTCGGGATGCATGGCGACGGAAAGCCCGTTCCAGGCTTGATCATCCGAGAGCATGAAGACGATGTTTGGGCGCGTATCATCTGCCATTGCTCTCGAGGCAGAGCAAGCACACCCGAAGCCTACGACGATAATGCATAGAAGGGAATGCCAGCTCGAATGAACGCTGTCATACGAAGTCATTGGGAGGTCTCTGAAGTGTTGCTCGGCCCGGATATGTCATGAAAAGAGCGTTGCGTTTGTGGATCAAAGAAAGCTTCGTCGAAGGGTGTTTCCGCAACTTGCGTCAGGCGTATATCCAAGCGTTGCGGCCCATAGGGCATCTGTACAAAGCGCATGTGCTCGATGCGTCCGGTGTCGGCTTCGTAGACGATTTCGACGCGCTGCGGGCCGCGCTGTTTGGGTTTCTTGATGGCGATTAGAACGCGGTATTGACCTGCGTGAGTCGCATCGAATTCTTCGGGGCCGAGGCTGGAGAACTCCAGTTCGTAGTTCTTTTTGAGGTTCTCCAAGCCGTCGTCTAGATGGGTCAGGGGAATGCCTGTCTCATGGCCGGGCAGATCGCGTTGGAACTCGTCGAGGTTAACGCTGGATTGGATCGTGCCGTTGGGGCGAACGGACCAACTCGATGCGCCGTTGCTACCGGTGATGAAGGGATAAGGGCCATCGGATTGTCGGATCAACACGAAATGCTTGGGGTCGCGGACGTGTAGGATCGCGCCGTCGAGGGGTGGTTTGGGTGGGCGTGTGGATTCAGGCATCCGCTGGCGATCGCGCCGCGAAGGTTCGACCACGCGTTCGACCGAGATTTCGTAGGTGCAATCGCCGCGTCGCACGCGTTCTTGGATGCGATTCAAATCGCGAAAGGCGCTCGAGGCGCGCGTCGGCGTGGTGCTGATCCAAAACCCACTTAGCAACAGTGCCGCGATGCATGCGGCGAGGGACCAGGAAAGCACCGAGCGATAACCCGATGGCCGCTCTGACGTTCGTTGAGCCACTTGATTGGCTGTTTCGGAGTCGCGGGGAGCAGGTTGTTCCAGCAGGGCAGGGGAGGGGAGTTCCAATCGCTGGATCGTGGTCGCATGGTGCATGGCATCGTGCAGCAAACTCCATTCGACGAAGCGCCGCATCGCGGCTGGATACGTTTGAAGCCAGCGTTGCAGTTCCTCGAATTGCGCCTCGGACAGCGTATCGTCGAGATAAGCGTGGATGGCAGCATCGAGTTGTTCGGGGTCCGGTTCGCGATTCATCCTGGGCTCCTTTCCCATGCCGATTTGCGTTCCATGCAGGCGCGAATCTGTTCACGCACGCGTTGGAGCGCTTTGGCCACGGCATTGGGATTCATACCGAGCACTTCCGCGATGGCAGCCGGTTTCAAATCGCTTTCGTATCGAAGCGTGCAGAGCTGGCGTGCGCGGCCTTCGAGCTCGGACAAGCAGCCTTGCAACGCCTCCATGGCACCCGAGAGTTCGACCGTTGAGGATTCCATGGCATCGGCCAATTGGATCAAAGTGTCGTCGTTGAAGTGCAGGCGATGGCGACGTCGCTGCCGCAAGTAGGTTCCGATTTTGTTGCGTGCGATTCCCAGCGTCCAAGCTGCGATCGAGCGATTGGGATCATACGTGTCGAACGATTCGAGCACCGCTACGGCGATTTCTTGCAGCACATCGTCCCGGTCGCGCACATCCCGTACGACCGCGCAGACGTATGCGGAGACGATGGGCTGGGCCATCGTCCAACATCGGGCTGCATCGCGTAACTTGTCGTCCATGGCGCTGCCTGGTTCGAGACGCTTCGGATGGGGAGTAGGGGGCTCTACAAGATACTTCGCAGCACTTCCCCATTCGTGACACGAAATCTTGGAAACCGGCGAAAGTGCTGGGCGATGCGGGGCTTTGGATGAAATCCTTGGCGGCGTGAACCGTTCGTGCGACGCCCTGTACGCGAATCCAAATGTCGGTTTCTTCATGCACGTCCGGCGCCCGGTGCGACGCGGCCATCGACGAGATACCATGGAGAGCGAGCCGAACGCAGAAATGTCCTTTGCAATGCAGCTCGAATCCCGCCTTTGCGAACTCTCTCCCGGGAACTCTTTCCATGCGCGATCATCCAGCATCCAACACCCGTAGCCAGCACGATCGACGTGCGTTCCTTCAATCCGCAGGGGGGGCTGCCCTGGCGACGGCGGCGCTACCCTCCGTGCGAAGCGGAGGGACGCATCCTTTGGTGGCGGACAAACTGCGTGTTGGGGCGATCGGTGTAGGCGGGCGCGGATCGCTGCTGATCCAACAGCTTCCCGAGTCGGCTGAGATTGTGGCGATCTGCGATTGCAATGAATCGCGTGCGCAGCAGTTTCGCGAAAAGTCCGGCGCGAACTGGCCGGTGGTGACCGACTACCGACGCATCTTGGACCGCAAGGACATCGATGCGGTGATCGTGGCCACAGGAGAGTTTCAACGGATCAAGCCGTGTATCGAAGCTTGTCAAGCGGGCAAGGATGTCTACGCAGAGAAGCCGTTGTCGTTGTATGTGCAAGAAGGCCGCGCCTTGGTGCAAGCGGCTCGCAAAACCAAACGCATCGTCCAAGTCGGCACGCAACAGCGCTCGATGGAAACCAACCGCGTCGCGTGCGAGTTCATCCGCTCGGGAGGATTGGGCAAGATTCTCGAAGTCCGCGCCATCGCGTATGCGGGGGCGACTCCGTCTCCTGCGCAGCCGTTTCCTGCTGAGCCCATCCCGGCCGGATTGGACTGGAACATGTGGCTCAATCAAGCTGCCGATCGACCGTTCCATCCCAATTGGATGGGCTGGATGCAATGGCGCGATTTCGCCGGCGGCGAGATGACCAATTGGGGAGCCCACGGCGTCGATCAGATCCAATGGGCGCTGGGTATGGACCACACCGGCCCGGTGTCGCTCGAGCCTCTCACCGCCGGTCCCAACGGCCATGTACGCATGAAGTACAGCAATGGAGTCACCGTGAACTATGTCATCGAACCTGGCAAAGGACCGATGGGAGGCGCGGTCTTCGTTTGCGAGAAGGGCAAGCTCGAAATCAATCGCAATAAATACACTTCCAATCCACCCGAGATCGCGCTAGAGCTGAACAAGCAACTCGACATCGCCGAAGAAGAGCGCAAATGGAGCGATAGCTTGGCGCTGTGGCAAGCCCGTTGGCACATGCAAAACTGGCTCGATTGCATTCGATCCCGCGAGTTGCCTGTGGCCGATGTCGAGATCGGGCACCGGTCGGTTTCGGTCTGCCACTTGGCCAACATCGTTCGTGCAATAGGGCGTCCGCTGCGCTGGGATCCAGAGGGCGAACAGTTCTTGGACGATGCAGAAGCCAACGGCCATTTGGTGCGTACGCGGCGAGCTGGATTCGAATTGCCGACGGTTTGAGTCGCACCCGGTGCATGACGCGAACCGCGATTCTTTTCGAAGGCTTTCCTTATTGTTTTGGGGATGCGAGGCAGCGATGACTAGGTTGGCCGCTGGATGGGTGTCTTGGGTTTGGATGCTGAGTAGCGCGGTTGTCGCGATCGTGATGCAGAGTGGTGCGATGCAGGGTGCCGAGCCGCCGGTGTTGCTGCGTGTGATGAGTTACAACATCCGCTACGGCACGGCCAACGATGGCATCAACCATTGGCAGCATCGCCGCGATCATTTGATCGAGACCATCTCGAACTATGCACCGGATTTGCTGGGGACGCAGGAAACTCTAGCCGATCAGCGCGATTTCCTGCTGCGCGAGCTCCGGGATTTCGAAGCGGTTGGGGTAGGCCGGGAGGATGGTCGCGAAGCGGGTGAGATGGCGGCCTTGTTCTATCGGCGCGATCGATTTGAAGCGTTGGATTCGGGGCATTTTTGGTTGAGCGAAACGCCGGAGCAAGTTGGTAGCAAGGGATGGGATGCGGCCTTGCCTCGCATCGCGACGTGGGTCAAGCTGCGCGATCGACGTCAGCCGGAGGCGTTGCCGATTTTGTTCTTGAACACGCATTTCGATCATCGCGGAGAACGCGCTCGGGCCGAGAGCGCGAGCTTGGTGCGGGCGCAAATGGAGCGTCTGGGGGCGGATTGCCGATGGATCGTGACCGGCGACTTCAATGCCGATCCAGCGGCCCCCGCGTATCGCAATCTTTTTGGGGATCGGGATAGAGAGAGCGGCCGATTAATCGATACTCTTCGCGCTTATCGACCGAAGGCCGCACCCGACGAAGGGACCTTCTCGGGATTCAACCCTGAGCAAACCAATGGATCGCGGATCGACTGGATCGGATGTTCGGAGGCGTTCGACGTGCGGCTGGCGGGTATCGATCGCGACGCCTTCGAAGGTCGGACTCCGTCGGACCACTTTCCCGTGACGGCCGTGTTGCGACCGAGATCTGCCGAGACAGACGGAACGCTTCGCGTATTGACGTACAATATTCATCATGGCGAAGGGACCGATGGTCGCCACGATTTGTTTCGTTTGGACTCGTTGATCAGGACATGGGATCCGGATCTGGTGGCCTTGCAAGAAGTCGATCAAGGGACCAAGCGATCGTACGGGATCGATCAGACGCGCGCTTTTGAACTCGCCACGGGCATGCAGAGTCGATTCTTTCGAGCGATTGACTTTGATGGTGGGGAGTATGGACAGGCGATTCTTTCGCGGTTGCCCAGTGTTTCTTCGGAGGTCGTGATATTGCCCAATCGCGCGGGGCGCGAACAGCGCATTGCAGGCGAGGTGGTGGTGTCGTGGAACGAAGAGCAGCTCACCTTCGTCACGACGCATTGGGATCATGCCGATGCCGAGTTGCGAAAGGAGCAGTCGGCATCGCTTGTTTCTCGCTATCGCGACGTGGCGCGGACCGTTGTGTTGGCTGGAGATCTCAATGCGACGCCCGAGCAATCCGAGGTGCAAGGATTGGGGGAAGTGTGGGAGTTGGCAGAGCCACCTGGGGTGCATGCGACGTTTCCGTCGGAGCAGCCTCGGACTCGCATCGATTATGTGCTCGTATCGAAGCGAGGGGGCTGGCGCGTCCGCACGTTGGTGCCGATTGAAGAATCGGTGGCATCGGACCATCGGCCGGTGTTGGCGATTTTGGAGCGCGAGTGATCTCACTCCACTGCCGATCAACAGGACAGTAAACAGTAAGGAAACACAGAGTCACAGAGAACACTGAGATGCTGGGATCTGCCTTTCTCTGTGTTCTCTGTGACTCTGTGTTTCATATTCGATCTGGCTGGCATTTCGGATACTCGATCGTGTTTCCGGAGGGGAAGCAAGTGCTCCAATTAGCTAATGGTCGATGGCAAGTACACCGAATCGATCGCGAACACATCGATCCAGATGCGCGTCGCATCGCATACGACCGTCGACTTGACGCGAGTGTGGTAGGCGACGCTGGTGCTGTTTGTACCATCATGAGGGGCATGCATCCTGGTAGTGTTCAAAACAGAACTGAACGATTCATCTGAAGGGAATCGAACGGGGTTTGGTGCTCCATTCAGGAATTGAGCAAAGAACGGTAATTCGGTTGCAACGCGCAGCGCACACGCCTAGAATGCGGCCGAATGCAAAATCTTCTCTTCTTTGTGAGATTCGCCATGGATTCAAGCTCGGGGCGCTGTGGTCGATTAGTCAAATTGCGGACCGGAGCGGTCGCCTTGTTCTTCATCGCGATCCTTTGTTTTCAAGGATCTCAATGCGATGGACAGGACAAAGAGGCGTTAGCCAAACTGGATCAGTCGTTGAAAGAGATGGGTCTTCGACGCTCCGGTGTGAACTTGATGCTTGAGGAGGAATCGCAGCTCCAGAAGAACTTGCTCGCCGAAGCGCAGATTCGAAAAGAGATGAAGAAGTTTCTTCCTGAATTCCAAAAGATGGAGGCGGAGGATCTGAGGCGCGCCGCAGAGTTGCAGGCTGCGCGGGGGCGCGTTGCGCAAATCCAAGTGTTGCTTGCTCAAGGCCTGCCGGTGAACCAGCACAATCAATTGGTGGCGGAAAACAATGTACTGGTCAATCTAGTCAATAACTACGAGATGGATAAGGTTTGGCCGGAACAGCTTAGGCAATCGCGGGCTAAGCGTAACAAGATTCTTGAGCGTTACACCGAGAATATGTTGGAAGCTAGAAAGGCAGCCAACCAACTCCAAGAGAAATGGCAAGATCTGGAACGGGACGACGAGTATAAGGAGATTGTTGAAGAGCTTTCAACGCAGCTCAAGCAGTCGGTGACTCCGGGCCCATCGCGAGGATTTCGCAAGATGATTTCGGATTTGGAGAAACTGGAAGAGAAGGTGTTGAGCGATGTCATCCCGTTGGAGGTCTTTGGAAAGAACACCTTTACCCTTCGCGTGACGGTCAACGGAGAAGAAACCGTAGATATGGTCTTGGACAGTGGTGCTGGAATTGTTTTGTTGCCGTCCGAGACGGCAAAGAAGTTGGATATCGAGACGACGGATGCGAGTCCCGACATCCAACTGGTCCTAGCCGATGGACGCATCGTGATTGCCAAACGTGTTTCGATCCCGGTCGTTCGAGTTGGGCGTTTTGAGGTGAACGAAGTCGAAGCAGCCATCTTGCCGCCGGAACTCGTCAATGCAGAGCCTTTGCTGGGGATGAGTTTCTTGAAGAACTTCCAGTTCAAGGTGGATTCCGAAGCGAAGACTTTGACCATGTCGGAGATCGAAGGGGTCAGTGGTAGCGCAGGCCAAGCCACGAAAACCACCCCAAAGAAAAAGAAGAAGTAGAGTTTGCTGTACGTGGATTTTCCGGCCACGTTGTGCGGGCGGGACGCTCGCGCTCCCGTCCGGTCCGGTCTTAGCGGTAGGCCGTAAGGCCTCCGGTTTCGCGTTACGAGCCTCGATGATGGTATGCCACCGTGTTACCGGAAGGCTTACGCCGTACCGCTAAGAAAGAAAGTGCACGGCGGGCGGGACGCCCGTGTTCCAAGAAGCGATCATTCGACGAGGATATCGCGGTCGAAATCGCAGTTTGGGAGGTGCTTTCGGAGATCTTGCAATGACTTCGGTTCCAATCCATACAACTCGAGGCATCGTAGCTGACCGCAGCGTTCCACGATTGCTGCATCCGCATCTTGCAAGAAAGTCGTACCCCGAGAGATGTTTCGGTCGGTGCTCAAACGCAGCACGCGGAGGGCGTCGAAGGAATGCAAGTCCTCGGGCAAGAACGGTTGCGTGGACGTGAGCGGAACGAAAACCGCCAAGATCGGAATGCGTCGTTCACGAACGATGCGCCAAAAGTTTGGAGGGAAAGTGCCGCTGGACGAGTTGCATTGAAGTTCGATCAACTGCGGATGCTCGACCAGCATCGCGTCCAAGCGATCGAGAAGCCAATCGCTTGGGTCGCTAATACTCAGTGCTTTCAATCCCTCAAACGAGCGATGATGCCTCAGAAAGAACTCTAGCTCTCCGTCGTTTCGAACAACGACATGATGAATCGATTGATCCACAGGAAGTTTGGCGATGTCTTGGACAAGCGGGGACAGCCAGAACGGTACGCGGAGGACATCTTGCGATATCTCCAGTGGCTCCGCGGGTTGATCCAGGTATTGGATGTGCTCGGTGAGCCATAAGACGTCTTGGACGTCGAAGTGGATGTTGTTCGCATGAAGCAGTTTCACTCCGCGCCTAGCATTTTGGTACCGGTGATACGGAAGCGCGGTTAGGGTGAAAAAGATTGCTGCGCATACCATGAATGCCAGGAGGCTGCGCGTACCGAATCGAAAGCGGTTCCACATCAACGTGATGGCCACGATGAATAAGGGGAACACGACCACGGCGATGGCGAGGCTCCAATGCAGCAGGGAGCCGATGGCATCCCACCCAATGGTGCGGAGCAGTACGATCAGTCCAAGCTCGAACGCGATCAAACTCACGAGCATGAATCGAAAGGCGAATTTGGTTCGCGAGCTCGGTGCGGTTTCGTTGCGATGGTTCGTTGGGTTCATGCAGTCAGTTCGCATGGAGGAACCGGGGAGTCGCGGCGTCCGATCCATCGACGGCGACGCTCGAAGGTTGACTCGTTATAGGATAAACACAGAGGCACAGAGATCACAGAGAACCATGGGGACTAAAACCTCTGTGCTCTCTGTGCCTCTGTGTTTTAGAAAGTACGCGCTCGAGATTTCAGCGGCCGTCGAAGCGAGCTCGCCAAGTGTTGGCCGAGTCCGGATAGGTTGCGAATACCAGGTCGCGAAGTTGGTTGGCGCTGGCGTGATCTCCCTTTGCATGCAGTGTCTGCGCGGTGCGGGCGCGGGCTTCCAACCACGCGTCGGAACCGCCTGGGACGCCGGTTGCCATTTGACGATACAACGCCAACGACGCATCGCGGTGCGGTTCCAATGTCTGCATGGCCCGGGCGGCGCGATACAGCCACCAAAGTGATTTCTTGTTTTGGCTTTGAAGTTTGGATAGTTCAGCGACCACCGTGTTTTCATTCGATTGAACCACCGATGCGCAGATGCGTTGGTACTCGATCGCTCGAGCCAATCGTTCCCGAAGTCGCGGGCCCAATGCAAGCGGCCTCGGGCCCGCAATGGCGGCTGCGGTAGCAGCTGGCGATGGGCGAAGATTCGCGGCGCTACTCAGCGCAGCTGAGAGTTTTCCAAGTGTTTGGATGGCAGAAGCCCGTTGGTCTGCGGGTCCGTGCCAATACGCTTCGGCCGCGCGCAGGCTGGCATGCCAAAGGATCGCTAATCGGCCGATGGGGTCTTTGGGATCGTAGTTCAATGCATCGTTGGCCGTAGCGATCCAAAGGGTGCAAGGGGGACCATTGTCCAAGGCAGGGTTCGACCAATCGGGCTGCGGAGCCAGGGGCGATAACCAGGCTTCGAGGGAAGTGCGGTTGGCTTTGGGAGACGCATCGAGCATGGCCTGCTTCCAAGCATCGCGCGCTGAGTTGGCCTTCTCTAGATCGAGGATCGAAGGTTCGAGCCAATCGGATTGCGTTGCCAGATGCACTAGCAATCCGCGCAAGGATGCGGCGGGAAGCAACGAGTCGGGATGCGGATGGGCCTTGAGGCGTTCGCGCCACAAATCGAGCATCGGGAGCAGATCATCGCGATCGAGCATTTCGACTTCGACCCACTGCGTGGCGGTGTCGGCAGCAGGGGAATCGGGCCATTGCAGAACGGTTTCAACGCACCGCTGGCGATAGTTGCCGCGACGCCACTGGGCGGCGTCGGCGTCTAAGCTCGGGTCGCTCTCGCGGATGAGCCATGCGGACATGAGGGAGGCTTGAGGGGCTTTGGGTTGTTCGGGATAGCTGACGGCGCAGCGGTGGAATTCGTCGGCAGCCGAAGCGTGGTCCCCTTTGCTTTCGAGAGCGGCGGCCCCTTGCATGGCAAAGGCAAAGGCTTCGTTGGAGTTGGATAGTTTGGATGCTGCGGATTCGGCTTGGCCAAGTTTTTCGATAGCGGCATCCCATTTCTTGGCAGCTAGGAGCTGACGGATTTCAATGCGGAAGATCTCGAGCGAGGCCGCGCCGGACGGGTTGGTAGGTGTGACATCGGGGGAGCGCAATGCAGGGTTGGACACGAGCAGTGCATCGGCGCGCTGTTCCCAGTAGGTGCCGAAGCGCGCGGTGAGATCCCGTTTGAGAGCCAGGATGGTATCCGGGTTGGGAGTGGTGTTGCGTTCCAGCTCCAGAGCAAAATGCTCGATCGCTAGTTCGGGAGCGGATTGCCAGCCGCCGACGCGTTCGAGCCAAGTGTCGGCGCGGTCCCATTGCTTGAGTCCGCGGCAAGCGTTGGCTGCCAAGGCAGCGATACTTATCCGCCAAGTCGGAAGTTCGGGAGATGGTTTGTCGTCGCTGGCCAACTGCTCCCAGAGGCGTTCGCATTCGCGCAGCGCGTCTGCGAATTGACCGAGTTGCAGTTGCCCGGTTGCTCGGGCGATGAGCAGAAGCGGTCGATGGGACCAAGTGCCCGGCAAGCGTTGCATGGCGCGATCGGTGGCGGAGAGCATCTCGGTGGCGGCCGCGATGCGATCGTCGGAGCCGGCGCGATAGCACTGCGAGCGCTGCAACAGCAGATCCGACTGCAGCAGTTCCAGATCGCCTCGCAGATCGAGGATTTGGTTGGGCGTGATGGCCGACGCGGTATCGTCGTTGGCGCGGCGCTGGGCGGAGGTGGGTTGGCGCGGTTGGAGTTGCGCGACGGACTGGCCGAGGGCTTCGGTGTCATCGAGGGCTTTGCGGATGGAAGCGAGGATCCATTGTTGGGTGCCTTCGCGGCTGGGGACGGCAAGGTAGGCTGCCAACGCGCGTTGTTGCAACCAGCGCCTGCACCAGATAAGTCTCCATCGGATCCATGGGGCGCGAACGGTTTGCAGAGCGGGCTTGGCGGTTTCCGCGAGGGAGAGCAGCGCGGCATCGAGTTGTGCGTTGGGGTTGGACCAATCGAGGTCGCGGGCGGCGTTGGCGGCTTGCGCATAGAGCAGCAGCATCATCCACTGCGCGTAGCCATCCGAATCGGGCTGAGTGTAGGTTAGACGTTTCAGGCAAACCGTTTGCGCGATGTCGGGAAGGCCTTGGCGGATGAGCGATTCGATCCAAGCTTCATCCGGAGATTGAGCCAGGGGTGCGATGCCGATTCGCGATTGAGGGGAGGGCGATTGCGCATGGGCGAGGTCAGGGAGTGACGCGATGTGCAGCGCCAGGATCGCGGTGCTCAGCAGCAGGACGAGGGGGCTGCGCGACTGGCCAGAGCGTTGAATGGGTGGATACCCTGGCTGACGACCGTAGGAATCGGCGGCTTTGTCGCGGAAAGGCTTGTGAAAAGCAACCTGATCCGTCACGATAACTTGGGCTCCCGAAGTGAATGCGGGGCAAAACCCCGGATGCGCATCCATGCACTCTACGACCTTTATCAACGACTTGAGAACCCGCACGATTGGAGGCGAACCGGCCCCCGATTGCAATCCAGAATTGTGGACGCGGTACCAATCGTTGCTGGACGAAGGCAAACTGCAGTGGACCGCCTACCAACACTTCGAGCGTGTCTTGGGCCGGGGCGGGCAAGGGGTCGTTTACTTATCCACCCGTATGGGAGCCGACGGTTTTGCACTGCCGGTGGCGATCAAGGTATTTTCGCCGGAACGGTTGGGGACACAAGCGGTCTACGATCATGCCATGGCCAAGATCGGTCGCGTTGCGTCGGCGGTCGCCCGCATCCAGCACGATGGGGTTCTAGGCGTCTACGACTTCATCGATCGCAACCGCATTCGCTTGATGATCATGGAGTGGATCGACGGGTATGACCTTCGCGAGTTGCAGCGGATGGAGCGTTTGGCGCAGCTTCGCAGCCGCGGGACGCCAGAGCGATGGGAGTATCTCAACGATGTGGTGGTCACGGCGGGGCCGGTCTATGCTCGATTGAAGGCGGGCATCGCGGTGGCGATTGTCCGGGATTGTTTGGCGGCGCTGGCTGCCATGCATCGGGCAGGGGTGGTTCATGGGGACATCAAGCCTTCGAACATCATGATCAAGCGGACTGGCAGCGCAAAAGTCATCGACTTTGGCTCCGCGTTTTTGATGGGCAACCAACCGCCGATCTTCACGGTGACGCCAGCGTATGCAGCACCGGAAGTGTTGGAGAACGCGCCGGTCACGCCGCGCAGCGATCTCGCCTCGCTCGGATACGTATTGATCGAGTTGCTCTCGGGGCGTCCGTGTTTTGGCGAGAACGAGACGTATCGACAGTTGATGGAAAACAAGCGGATGTTGCCGCAGCGACTGCACGAGATCATGCCGCCGGAGGTCTCTCGCAATGAGTTGTTGATGAGCTTTTGCAGGGGCTTGATCGCGCCCGATCCCACGCGACGCTTTCCGAGCGCCGAGGCAGCGGAGCTGTTGCACGAAGGGGCGGCGGCGTTTCATCGCCAGTTGGTGAGAAGCGATTTGGCCAGCGAATACGACCACGACATCCGGTTGTGGATCGAAGATTTGAAGCGATGGGATGGCGAGTCGGCGACGTCGGAACCGGAGGAAGCATGAACGCTTTGGGATGCGCCAAGTGCCAATGGCTTCCGCGCAAGCCGAGGGGTTAGGGCGCGATGCGAATCGAAACCGACTCGACCATCGCGGCGATTGCATCTGGACCGGAGGGCGCGATTCGGGGCATCGTGAGGATCACGGGTCCGGACACGCTACCGGTTTTGGAGCGGCTCGTTTCCTGCGACGCATGGAGAGCTTGGCAACGACGCAGTGCGCGCGTTTTGGATGCGACGGTAACCACGGCGAGTTTGGGTGAGATCCCGGTTGCGATCCACGTATGGCCCGACCATCGCAGCTATACCGGCCAGCCGTCTGCTGAGTTGCATTTGCTCGGGGCTCCGATGTGGATGCAGGCGGTGCAAAGCGAGTTGCTGTCGCATGGGGTGCGGATGGCGCAGCCTGGCGAGTTCACACTTCGAGCGTTTCTCGCGGGGAGGATGGATCTGACGCAGTGCGAAGCGGTGCTAGGGCTGATCCACGCCGAGAACGAACATGCGTTCCAAGTGGCTCTGACTCAGTTGGCCGGCGGGGTGGCAGGACCGCTCAAGGGGCTGAGGCAGGATTTGATTTACTTGCTAGCCGATCTCGAAGCGGGTTTGGATTTCGTCGACGAAGACATCGAGTTCGTTCGCTCGGAGGACATCGTCGCTCGGTTGCAAACGGCCATCGAGGCCATCGACCGTCTCCACCAACAGATGCAGGAGCGGGCCGGGCAGACGAGCGCTTATCAAGTCGTGGTGTTGGGGTTGCCCAATGCGGGCAAGAGTTCGTTGGTCAATGCGCTGACCGGTCGCGAGGTGGCGATCATCAGCGACCAAGCCGGTACGACGCGCGATTATGTGCGATCGCGATTGAAGCTGGAGGGGATCGAAGTTGATTTGCTCGATACGGCGGGGATCGAGGCCATCGACGAAGTGTCGCCCAGAGGGATCGCACAGACCTTTACGCGCGAGCAGTTCCAGCACGCAGACTTGGTGGTGGTGTGCGAGCCGTGTGATGAACGGGAGAGCGCCGAAGCGTTGAGCGTGTGGACATGGCTGCGAGCCGAGGCGAACCGAGCCGCGATTTGGCGCGTGCATACCAAGTGCGATTTGATGGACTCGGAAGCGCATCGGATGCGATTAAGGGGTCGAGACGTCGGAGTGATGCGCGAGTTCGTGGTCAGCGTGAAGAGCGGTCAAGGTCTGAATGCACTCCGCAGCGCGATCGGAGAAGAAGTCGTGCAGCAGAGGAGTCGTCGACAAGATGTCGTGCCGATGACAGCCGATCGTTGTCGCAGCGCGCTGGTGCGGGTCTCGGAAAGTTTGCGAGCTGCCCTCCATGCAGTGCAGGGGAGTGCGGGGGATGAGATCGTGGCTGGGGAGTTGCGACTGGCACTGGAGGACTTGGGCGAGGTGGCGGGTACGGTCGTCAACAACGACATTCTCGATGCGCTCTTCAGTCGGTTTTGCATCGGGAAATAAAGAAGCGATTGGCTGAATCCGAAACTCATGAAGGAAGACAAAAACATGCATCGATGGCTTGGTATTCTCACCACTTGGGCGGGTTGGCTCTTGGTTGCTTTTGGTTGGAATGCAGCGATTGCCCAAGAGCGGCTGTCCGATGGAGGGGTCGCGTTCGATTTACGAACACTCTCGGCGGCACCGCAGACGCTGCCGGCCGATGGTCCGATCGAAGAGGGAGTGCAATCGTTCTTCTACGAGAGCGTTCCCTATCGCGGGCAATCGACGCGCGTGTTCGCGTACTACGGATTGCCACAGAAGCGCGAACCATCGCAGCGCGTTCCGGCCGTGGTGTTGGTGCATGGAGGAGGTGGAACCGCCTTTGCTAGGTGGGTGCGGTTGTGGAACGAGCGGGGGTACGCGGCCATCGCGATGGACTTGTGCGGTTGCATTCCCAAGCAGGCCGAGGGAGGGGGCTGGCAGCGGCATCCTCAAGGCGGACCTCCGGGATGGGATGCCAGCTTTGAACAAATCGATGCACCGATCCAAGACCAATGGCAGACGCATGCCATCTCCGCTATTGTGCTGGCGCATTCGTACTTGCGATCGCGCGAGGAAATCGATCCGGAGCGCATCGGCTTGACCGGTATCTCGTGGGGCGGCTATTTGACGTGCATTGCTGCGGGAGTCGACGATCGATTCCGCTGCGCGGTGCCTGTGTATGGCTGCGGGTACCTCGGCGAGAACTCCGTTTGGTTGCCGAAACTGAAGGGGATGGAGCCTGCAAAGTCGGCCAAGTGGTTGGAGCAGTGGGATCCGTCGATGTTCTTGCCCAAGGTGAAGATGCCGATGTTGTGGGTCAACGGCACCAACGACTTTGCGTATCCGATGGATTCGTGGCAGCGCTCGCATGGCTTGGTGCGAGGCAGCCAATTGGCGTTGCGGATTGAGATGCCGCACGGTCACGGACCGGCGGGTGAGAATCCCGAGGAGATCCACGTTTTCATGAACGCCATGCTGCGTGGAGAGCCTGGGTTTGCCAAGTGGACAGAGCTCTTGGGAGAAGGACCGCATCAGAGCGCCCGCTTCGAGAGCCCCGTGCCGATCGTTCGGGGCGAGTTGTGTTTCACGCGGGATCGCGGCGCGTGGCAGGATCGCAAATGGCATGCGATGGAAGCCAAGTGGTCGCAAACATCGATCGCATGCGATGTGCCCTCCGATGCGACCGTGTGGTACTTCAACATCTACGACGAACGCGGCTGCGCTATCAGCACGCCGTATCGGCAGCGTTGATTCGGGGTCGTGCCCTCGACAGTAACCGGCATTACAATCATGTTGTGGTAGAGGCTGTTCCAGCGCATCGCCCTTAAGAGGCTTAACTCATGCCCAAAAAGAAAACGCCGATGAAAACGGCGCCAACGAAATCGAGCGGTGCCGATGCGTCACCCAAGTTGCTATCGGGCGGCAACCCGCAGATTGCGAAAGGGGATGGGGATGCCCCCGTTCAAGCCTACATTGCGGCCATGCCCGATTGGAAGCAAGGCGTTGGCCGAGCGTTGGATACGTGGATCGTTGACACGGTTCCTGAGATCCGCAAAGCGGTTCGATGGAATACGGTTTTTTACGGGATCACCGACCAGGGATGGTGCATCTGTTACCACTGCTTCACGCGGTACGTCAAGCTTTCGTTTTTGAATGGCGGATCGCTGGATCCTTTGCCGCCGGAGGGATCCAAGTATCCGGCGGTGCGTTCGTTGCACATCCACGAGAACGAAGCGTTGGATGAATCGCTGATTCGCTCGTGGGTTCGACAATCGGCGGAACTCCCGGGAGATCCGTTGTTCTGAGCACGCATTTCATGGATGCCGCATTGGGGTCAGACGTCGCGATCGTTATGCGCTTTGTTCGTGCGATTGCCAGGAGCGAGTGGCGGCTTCGAGAATCTTTTCTTGCGTGGCGTCGGCGATGGGGAATTCGGCCGTTTTGCGGCCTTCGCTCAAGACCATGATGCGATCGCTGAGGGTCAACAGCTCCGGCAGTTCGCTGCTGGTGACGATGACTCCGAGCCCTTCGTTGCACAAGCTGCGAATGACGCGATAGAGTTCGGCTTTGGCTCCGACGTCGACGCCGCGCGTCGGGTCGTCGAGCAACAGGACTTTCGGATGGGTCAGCAGCCAGCGCCCGACGATGCACTTCTGTTGATTGCCTCCGCTGAGGCTGCCGATCGAAGGAGTGAGACCGGCGGTCTTGATGCGGAGCTTTTCGACCATCGAGCTCGATAGTCGCTGTTCGCGCGAGCCATCGAGGATCGGTCCGAAGGTGGCTTCGTGCAGGGCGCACATCGAGATGTTGCGACCGACGTCCATGGTGTTGAAGATCCCGAGCCGTTTGCGATCTTCGGTGACCAATGCCAATCCGCAAGCCTTGGCGGCGGCTGGGTGGCGCGGGG
The DNA here is from genome assembly GCA_046318495.1 of Pirellula sp. Lineage (GTDB taxonomy): Bacteria > Planctomycetota > Planctomycetia > Pirellulales > Pirellulaceae > JBKCUI01. The sequence continues at coordinate 18,129 of JBKCUI010000062.1, forward strand.
CGATGCGTTGGCCGTCGAGCCAGATCTCGCCCGAGGGAGCCAAGGGTGAAGCGCCGAAGATGGCTTCGAGCAGCTCGGTGCGGCCGGCACCCATCAAGCCTGCGATGCCGAGGACTTCGCCGCGCCGCAGCTGGAACGAGACATCTTTGAGGCGGTAGCCGCGGGCGTGTCCAGGCCAAGGGAGCGACAGGTTTTTGACTTCGAGGATGGTGTCGCCGACGGGTGGGCGCGGGCCGAGGTCGAGCGATTCGATGTCGCGACCGACCATCAAGTGGGTGATCTCGGCGGCGTTGGTATCGCGCGTGTTGCGGGTCGCGATGTACTGCCCATCGCGCAGGACCGTGATGCGATCGGACAAGTGGAAGACTTCGTCCATCTTGTGCGAGATATACAGGATCGTGGTGCCTTGGCTGCGGAGTTTGGCGATCACGCGGTAAAGCCGTTCGACTTCCGACTCGGTCAAGGCGCTGGTCGGTTCGTCCATGACCAGGATGCGGCTGTTGAGGCTGAGGGCTTTGGCGATTTCGATCAGTTGTTGGTCGCCGACGCGCAAGGAACCTGCCACGCGATGGGTCGGGATATCGCAATCGAGCGAACGGAGCAGTTCGGAGGCGGCTTTTTCCATCGCGCGATCATCGCGGAGGAAGCCGGCTTTGCGGATCTCGCGACCGAGAAAAATGTTGGCCGCGATGGAGAGCTGTTCCACCAAGTTGAGTTCTTGGTGGATGATGCTGATGCCTACCGCTTCGGCATCGCGGGTGCCGTTGAAGCGAACGGTTTGCCCGTCGACTTGGAGCGTTCCATCGTAGCTGGTGATGACCCCGGAGAGGATCTTCATCAACGTGCTTTTGCCCGCGCCATTTTCACCGCAGATGGCATGCAGTTCGCCCGGCATGACGTCGAAGGAAACGTCGTGCAGGGCGCGCGTGCCGCCGAAGTGCTTGGTGATGTGCTCGATGGAGATCCTGGGTGCTGTCATGATGCGGCGCTCGGTTTGGAGCGGGACTCCCATACCGCGCGGACGGCCAAGGCCGCGATCACGATGGCGCCGAACACGAGGGCTTGGTATGGGGCGTACCATTCGCGTTTGCTGAAGAACAGCAAGTACGAGAGACCGGAGAGGATCCCCAAGGTGGGAATGACGCTCCAGCCGATCTCGTTGGCGAAGTATTTCTTGTCAAAGAGTTTGCTGCCGCCGCGTTGGCTGAAGGTGACCGCGAGCACGACCACGATGCCGACGATCATGCCTTCGTAGACATCGGCGCCGGCCCCGACGATCTTGGTCACCGCATCGATGACGGTGCGCAGGAACAAGCATCCCAGGATGGTGCCGGGGATGGTACCGATGCCTCCTTGCAGGGAGCAACCACCGATGACAGAGCCAGCGATGGCGTTGAGTTCGTACCCGCGCGCCATGATGTCGGGTTTGGCGGAGCCGCTATCGGCGAATTCGATGATGCCGACGATGGATGCTGAAACGGCGCCGATGACGTAGGCAAGCCACTTCAAGCGATCGGTGCGAATGCCGCTCAGTTTGGCGGCTTGTTCGTTCCCTCCCATGGCTTGGAGATGGCGGCCGACGACGGTCCGGCTCATCAAGATCCAAAGCAGCAATGCAAACAGAAGAAACACGATGGTGATCGAGGTAACGTCCTTGAGCGCATCGCGAAGCTTGTCGTCGGGGAAATCGATTTGCGATTTGCCGGCGGTCAGGGTGGGAGTTAGACCGCGGCTGAAGCTGCGCAGGCCTACCAAGGTAGCTAGAGTGGCCACGAAGGGGGGCAAGCCGACGCTGGTGATGAGCCACGCGTGAAGCGTGCCGACCATGGCTCCTGCGATCAAGGTCCCTGCGATCGCCATGAGGACCGCCGAGGTTGCGACGTTCCCTTCTTTGAAGCCGGTCGGATCGAGCACGATCATCAGCGAGCCGAAGACGGTCGCGCTCATGGCGATCACCGAGCCGCTGGAGAGGTCGATGCCGCCGGAGATGATGATGATCGCGCTGCCGAGGGCGAAGAAGCCGAGCAAGACGGTTCTGCGCAGGATCAGTTGGGCCGAATCGGCGGGTGCGTTGAAGTACGTATGGTTGGTGTCGAGCAGCATGGTAGCGCCGACGACGAGCAACCAGGACAAGATCAACTTGAATTCAACGCTCGACCAGAGACGTCCGATCAGGCTGGGAGATTCTTGGCTCATGAGCTGGTCAGGTTGTATTGCTTGAGCCAGGCTTGGAAGGCTGGGAGTTCGAGGAACTCGACGCTCTTGCCAAAGGACTCAAACATGGCGGGGGTAAGTTTGGAGCCGCTGGGGACGACGACCTTCAGACCGGTGTCGTAGATGTCGCCGCCGGGTTGGCCCATGTTGGGGAAGAGTTGTTTGACCGTCTCGGAGTCCCCTTGGGATTTGGCGAAGGCGTAGCGGACCGATTCGTATCCCATGGCGAATGGGTTTTGGACGACCATGGCATCGATCATGCCTTCGGCCATTTGTTGGATGGCGATGGCTTCTGCGTCGAAGGTCACGATCGTGAACTTGTCGCGAGCGTTCTTTTCCTTAACGACGTCGACGATGGCTGGTGCGTTGTAGGACCAGATGCCGACGAGGAGGGACAAGTCCGGGTATTTGGCGATGACATCGCGGACGTTATCGCGAGCACGCGCGCGGTCGGTATCGTCGAGTTTGCGATCCTTTTGAGCGAAGCTGTCGCCGACGGCGGAGGTGAAGCCTTCCATGCGTTCGATGGCGTTTTGTTGGCTATCGACGCCGACGAATTGCACGTAGGGAGCGCCATCGGGTTTGAGGTTCTTGGCTGCGGTGCCGAGGACTTTACCGCCGGCGATGTTGTTGGTACCGACGTAGAACTCGCGATGTTGTTGGTACTTGGTGGCCAGATCGCTATCGAAGCAGCCGATGGTGATTCCTTTGGCTTTGAGCTTTTTGAGTTCGTCGGCGATGGCGGGGTTGGTGGAGGAGATCGGCGAGATGATGACGGCAGCGATGTCGCTTTGGGTGCCGTATTGACGGAGCTTTTCGATTTGTCCGTTTTCGGTGCCGTCGTTGGAGTCCATGCTGGCGGAGAAGCCGATGTCGGCGAGCTTGAGGTCTTCGGCGGCTTTCTGGATGCCAGCGCGGGCAGCGTCCCAGAAGGGGGAGTCGGTGTTGTTGAGCAGGATGATGCGTTTGCCGGTGGACTTGGTTGGTGTGGTGGCGGCGGTGGCGTTCGCGCTCTTGTTGGAGGCGGCAGCATCTTTGGGTGCATTCGAATCACTCTTGGTGCAACCGGTGAGTCCGGCGATCGCCAGGAGGGGCAAGGCCCATGCGTGGAGCGGCCAGGAGCGAGCGATACGGGAGGCCATAGAGGGGTTGGTCCGCGACGGGGACCGGCGGAAGACAGATAGCAACATGGAGGACATTCCTGCCAGCTAGAGGTTGAGTTTCGCGCAGTGTCCATAGTGTAACTCGCAACGCGCTTCCCGTAAGGCTTTCCGGCAGAGGCGGGAATCGGAATTGAGCTCGGCGTGTGGGAGGAGGGCAATGCGGGGGCTGGTGATGGCGAGGCAGGGAGGGCGACGGAGGGAGGGCGAGAAAGGGAGGGCGAGAAAGGGAGGGCGAGAAAGGGAGGGCGAGAAAGGGAGGGCGAGGCTCCTGCCGAGCCGGATCGAATGAGTAGTAACGTCGCATAACGATAACACCGCTTGGGCTCGCCAGGAGCCTCGCCCTCCCGTTGTGTTGCATCGCTTTGGCTCGGCAGGAGCCTCGCCCTCCCGTTTTGTCTCCTTCCGGTGGCGAAAGAAACGTTGGCGATGCGGATTGCGATCGCGAGGTGCTTGGGTGTCCGCGAGCGTCCGTCGTTTGTTCTATACTCGGGGTGGCGCGGCGCGCGTGGGCGGTCGCGGGAGTTGAAAGGCACGATCGGGGGTGCAGAAAGTCATGCAGTATCCATTGAAGATGACGTTCAGTCTGTTCACGTTGTCCCAGCAGATTTCCGTGACGGATGCGTCGGGCCAGATGGTGTTGTACGTGAAGCAGAAGTTGTTTCGGTTCAAGGAGCGGATCGAAGTCTTTGCCGATGCAGGGATGACCCAAAAGCGATTTGAGATCAACGCCGATCGGATGATCGACTTCTCGGCCAATTACCACTTCACCGATGCCCAAGGGAATCCGTGGGGCGCGGTGCGTCGCGAAGGGATGCGATCGTTGTGGTCGGCGCAGTACGACATTTACGACGAAGACGGGATCGAGATGAGCATCCGGGAGGAGGAGCCGTGGAAGCGGTTGCTGGAGGGGGTGTTGGGGGAGATCCCGATCGTTGGGTTTCTGGTCATTTACTGGTTGAATCCCACGTATCAGGTGTTGCAGCGGGATGGTTCGGTGGCGATGCGGGTGGTGAAGAAGCCGTCGGTGTTCGAGAGGTACTTTGAAATCGAGAAGCGGGCCGAGATGGATCCGGATGACGAGCTGCGGGCGCTTTTGGCGTTGATCATGATGGTGTTGTTGGAGAAATCGCGGGGCTGATTGGGGGTGGGAAGCCCGAAAGCGCGCGATTGAACACAAATGTCCACTGGTTTTGGGCGGCGCGGCGGCGGATCGAGCGGCGGTGCAAGTGCGTAAAAACCAAGGAAAACGCAGGTGGGAAACTATTCTCGGGGATTTTTTTCAAAAGCCCTTGCACAGGATGCGGCGGATCACTATCTTTCTGCTCCCTCGCCCGCCCAACCGGCCGACGATCGCAAGATCGCAGGTAGATTGGGGAGGATGAATCGCTTAGGTCGAACAGACCGACGCGAAAAAATTCTTCGAGGTTACGCTTGACAGGTGACGACAACAGCCGCTACCATGTTGAGCCCGTTTGACGGGAAGCCTAAGTGACACCGAGCGGCAACGCAAAGTTTCGCTGCGGAATTCCTGGCGAATGGCAACTTGATCTTTGACAATCCGGTGGACGAGCCTTCGAGTCGTTGCTCTTTCGGGAGTAGCGACAACTGAGAAGTTTTGTGAAAATTGTTGGAATGGTGCTTTGTAGACCACAGAGCACCGACCGGTTTCAAAACCGTAACTCGTTTGATACGGCCGTCTGGCAGCAATGCTGGGTGGTCTAAGCATACATAAGTGAAGGGTTTGATCCTGGCTCAGAATGAACGTTGGCGGCGTGGATTAGGCATGCGAGTCGCGCGAGAATGTAGCAATACAGGAAAGCGGCGGAAGGGAGAGGACAACATAGGAATCTGCCCTGGGGTTGGGGATAGCGTCGGGAAACTGACGGTAATACCCTATAACATCTTCGGATCAAAGGAGCAATTCGCCCCGGGATGAGCCTATGCCCCATTAGCTAGTTGGCGGTGTAATGGACCACCAAGGCTGTGATGGGTAGCTGGTGTGAGAGCACGACCAGCCTCACTGGCACTGAGACACTGGCCAGACACCTACGGGTGGCTGCAGTCGAGAATCTTCGGCAATGGACGAAAGTCTGACCGAGCGACGCCGCGTGTGGGATGAAGGTCTTCGGATTGTAAACCACTGTCGAGGGGAATCAAATGCAAGAGGGTCCTCCCTCTTGTTTGAGAGAACCCTGGAGGAAGGGGAGGCTAAGCTCGTGCCAGCAGCCGCGGTAAGACGAGCTCCCCGAACGTTATTCGGTATCACTGGGCTTAAAGAGTTCGTAGGCGGCGAAGTAGGTGAGGTGTGAAAGCCCTCGGCTCAACCGAGGAACTGCGCTTCAAACCGCTTTGCTAGAGGGAGATAGGGGTAAGCGGAACAGATGGTGGAGCGGTGAAATGCATTGATATCATCTGGAACACCGGTGGCGAAGGCGGCTTACTGGATATTTTCTGACGCTGAGGAACGAAAGCTAGGGTAGCGAACGGGATTAGATACCCCGGTAGTCCTAGCCGTAAACGATGAACACTAGTCTGAAGGACTCTCACAGTCTTTCGGACGTAGCGAAAGTATTAAGTGTTCCGCCTGGGGAGTATGGTCGCAAGGCTGAAACTCAAAGGAATTGACGGGGGCTCACACAAGCGGTGGAGGATGTGGCTTAATTCGAGGCTACGCGAAGAACCTTATCCTAGTCTTGACATGCTTAAGAACCC
>JBKCUI010000063.1:0-13077 GCA_046318495.1 Pirellula sp.
CCTCTCTCCTTCCGCACTCCCCAAAATCGTGCTGGTCGGACTTCCCGAACAAGCCGTCCGCGAAAGCACCCATCGCGTTGAACGCGCCATGGTCAACGCGGGCTTCCTACGCCCCCACGATCGCATCGTCATCAACCTCGCCCCCGCAGAACTCCCCAAACAAGCCGCCAGCTTCGATCTGCCGATCTCCTTGGGCATGCTGGTCGGTTCCAACCAACTGGTCTCCGACCGGCTCAACGACTACGCCGTCGTCGGCGAACTGTCGCTCGAAGGGCAAACTCGCCCCGTCAAAGGGGCTCTCTCGATGGCCATCGCCGCCGCCGGCAATCACAACTTGCTCATGATCGGCCCTCCGGGCTCGGGCAAGACGATGTTGGCCAAACGCCTCTCGTCGATCTTGCCGACCCTCTCGCCGGGCGAATCGATCGAAACCACGCGCATCTACTCGGCGCTCGGGCGATTGCAACCCGGCCAGCCCCTCATGGTCCAGCGCCCCTTCCGCTCGCCGCACCACACCATCAGCGACGCGGGCCTGGTCGGCGGCGGGAGTCCGCCCGCGCCGGGCGAAGTCTCCCTGGCCAATCACGGCGTGCTGTTCTTGGATGAACTTCCCGAGTTCAATCGCAAGACCCTCGAAGTCATGCGTCAACCGCTTGAGGATCGCATCGTCACCATCTCGCGCGCCATGCGGAGCACGACGTTTCCGGCCGCCTTCATGTTGGTAGCGGCCCTCAACCCGTGCCCATGCGGTTACCGGACCGACCCGCGTCGCAGTTGCCACTGCTCGCCACCGCAAATCGAGCGCTACATGTCCCGCATCAGCGGCCCGCTTCTCGATCGCATCGACATCCACATCGAAGTTCCCGCCGTCCCTTTCGAAGAACTCAACAGCGGCCCGGCAGGGACCAGCAGCGCCACCATCCGCGAGCGGGTGACCGCGGCTCGCGAGGTCCAAAAGCAGCGTTTTGCGGGATCCCCTACGCTCACCAACGCCCACATGTCGAGCCGCGAGTTGCGGCAGTATTGTCCGCTTGGAAAGATTCAAACGCAGCGCATGCGTTCGGCGGTATCGGAGTTGGGCTTATCGGCCCGGGCGCACGACAAAGTCGTCCGCGTGGCCCGCACCATCGCCGACCTGGAAGGCCTCGAAATCATCGAGCCGCATCATCTCGAAGAAGCCATCCAATTCCGCATGCTCGACCGCGATATCTTCAATTGACATCACGGAACCAAAGAGGCGGTTTCCTCGCGAGCGACACCCTGCGGGACTCAACGCTGGCTGAGAGAATTGCCCGCAGAACAGCACGAAGTATTCCATGGCATCTTGGACAGGATGTTGCCTAGCATGCACGAATCGGTGATTCCCGAATAGAGCAAGCCCGCTCCCATCAACGCAGGGAGAACGGACCATAGGGGGTTCCAAAAGCTGCCGATGGCTCCAAGCGTGGACAACCCACCCGTGATCATCGATACCTGAGAAGGAATCGAGATGGACTTTCTTCCACGCGTAATGGGCAATCCCGCTTGAACGCACGCAACGGTTCCTCCTTCCACCGTTTTCACCTCCACCTCTCCCGCAGCAATCAGCCGCTCGCACGCTTGCAAGCTACGTTTTCCGGAGTGGCAAATGAACACCAGCGGCTTTCCCAAATTGCCAGTCCTCACCGCAGCCACTGCAGTTCTATCCAATCGATCCAACGGAATGTTGCGCGCTGGCGTCACGTGCATCGATTGATACTCGGCGGGCGAACGAACATCCACAACATCCACGCCTACTTCCGAATCAAGCAGTTGCTTCAACTCGTTAACCGAAATGCTTGCGACCATCGTTTGTACCTCCGAATCGTCCTTCTGATCCTCTGATCGTTCGTCGCATGTCCAACATGCCATATCCTCCTGATAGATCCTCCTCGCCGGCATTGGTTACAATGGAGGAGACGGTTTTTGGAAAATCGAAAGCAGATCTTGCTGCACATGCAACGGAGAACCCCATGAGCGACGACGGAACGAACCAACCATCGACTGGTCCGTCGCAACGATCGCATCCTCCGAACGACGCCTCGGATCTCTTGCGTCGAGCCAAGTCCGGCGACTTTGATGCCTTTCAGGAATTGATCCGCGATCTTCAACCTCGCGTGTTCGGATTGTGCATGAAAATCCTGCAAAAGGTTCACGATGCGGAGGATGCGACGCAACAAACGTTCGTGAGTATGATCGAGCATCTCGACCAGTTTCGCGAGGACTCTTCGCTCGCGACGTGGGTGCTTAGGATCGCCAGCAATCACGCTTTGAAGATCCTCAAGAAACGCTCCAAAATCGGAAACGTCACTTCGACATTCGCCGACGGCGATGGCTACGACAACATTCCGCATCCCGAATTCATCGCCCCATGGTCGGAACCTGCCGATGCGATTGCGATGCGGCGGGAAGTGAGAGAAGAACTGGACGCAGCTCTGAGCGACCTAGATGAAAAGTATCGCGTCGTATTCGTCCTTCGCGACATCGAAGGCCTCTCCGTGCGCGAAACGGCTCACACCCTGGAAATCACCGAATCCACTGTGAAAGTCCGCTTGCTCCGAGCCCGACTTGCTTTGCGTGAACGCTTGACCCGCATGTTGGGCGATCCTGAGCAGTCCATGATTCCCGACCATCGCCACTGATTTTCTGTAACTTTTCCATTCGAGCGGGATCTATCCCCAGAAGCCGTGATTCAGCGGAGCGCGATCGATGACCTGTGAAGAACTACTCCAAGCCCTCAACGATTACGTCGATGGACAGTCTTTGGATATCGTTTGCAAAGAGTTCGAGCAGCATTTAGCCGGCTGCAATCCTTGCCAGGTCGTCGTTGACAACATCCGTCAAACGATCTCCCTGTATCGGGATGGGCAACCCTATGACCTACCAGATGCTTTCCAACAGAAAATGCAAGAAACCCTTCGCCAAAAGTGGGCGGAGAAGTTCGGCAGCCCTCGCGCCTAGGAATCCCATTCGCTCGCTCTTACGAGCGCATGAGGGAATTGGGATCCCTCATTCTCCATGGACTCGCAGCCATTGCATCCCGACAAGCCTTGCTGGTAACACCATCGACGGTTCAAGAAGGACTGTCAAATGCCCATCCTGGGTGAGCCGGATGCTTCTCCGCCTGTGTGGGTCAGACCCTGCGGTCTCGATGTGCATTCGCTATCCAGCTCTCCGTGATGATCCACTCCTCTTCGGATTACTCTCATGAATCGCATGCGCATTCAACAAATCCTCGGTTCGTCGATGCGATGGCTTCTGCCATTGATCAGCATCCTAGGTGTTGCCGTCTTGCTTCTGGCTTTCGCGGGTGTGTTTCATCGCAAGGTGCCCATGCAAACCACGCCTTCGCCATCGACTGTGCCTGCTGGCGCTCTCATCGTCACGGTAAAGAAAGTCACCCAGCCTCGATTCGAATCGGCCATCGGGACGATCCGTCCAGTGCGCGAGGCCAGCATCGCGTCCAAGGTTTTGGCGAGGGTCGTCGAGGTCACCGTAACTGCAGGCCAAACGGTTCGGCAGGGTGAAGTCCTCGTCCGACTCAACGACGAAGAGCAACAAGCCAGGATGCGACAGGCAGAGGCAGATCGCGACCTTCGCTCCGCCGAGTTCGAATTAGCTCGGATCGATTTCGATCGCGCGATGCAACTCGTCCGCAGCCAATCCCTCTCCCAAGCTGAACTCGATGTCGTTCGAACCAAACTCCAAACGACCCAAGCCAACTTGGATCGAAGCAATCGCGCCATCGAAGAATCCAAAGTTTTCCTCGACTATGCAACCATCGTTGCTCCCTTCGACGGCAAAGTCATCGAAAAGTCCGTGCAGCCCGGCGATACCGTCACTCCCGGCCAACCCATGCTAACTCTCTACGATCCTAGCCAGATGCAGTTGGTCGCGAACGTGCGAGAGTCTCTCGCCATGAAACTACAACCCGGGCAGCAACTCAACGCAGAGATTGAAACACTTGGACTCCGTTGCTTTGCGACGGTCAGCGAAGTGGTACCCAAGGCAGATGCGTCAAGCCGTTCCTTCGAAGTCAAGGTCACGGGGCCTTGCCCCGATGGCGTATACAGCGGCATGTTTGGCCGATTGCTGCTGCCTTTAGAAAATGAAGAGGTACTGTTGATTCCCAAAGCAGCGGTACATCGCGTTGGCCAACTCACCTTCGTAAAGACGCTCAACGACGAACGCTGGTTGCGGAGGTCCATTCAACTTGGACGGGAGTTCAAAGACCAAATCGAAGTCCTGAGTGGTCTCCGAGACGGTGAGCAGATCATGTTCACCGCGGCTCAAGCATCCGGGAGTAACAAATGAACGGTAACGATCACTCCTCCCATGGCGACTCGCTGCAATCGCTGGTTCGCGCCTTTCTCAACTCCAATCTTTCGATTGTTCTCATCCTGCTATCGTTGGTGCTCGGTGTCGCTGCACTCTGGATCACGCCGCGCGAGGAAGATCCACAAATCGTTGTGCCATTGGCGGATATCTTCGTTCAGTTTCCGGGACACTCCGCCAGCGAAGTCGAACAGCTAGTAGCGACACCCTTGGAACGCATGCTTTATCAAATCGATGGCGTCGAGTACGTATACAGCATGTCGCGCAACGACACGGCCATCATTACTGTGCGTTTTTACGTCGGGCAGGATCGCGAGCGAAGTCTCGTCAAACTGTTCAAGAAAATGGATGAAAACAACGATGCGATCCCGGACGGCGTGACCGGTTGGGTGATGAAGCCAGTCGAAATCGACGACGTGCCGATCGTCACTCTCGCGATCACGGGGGCATCGGACAATAGTTACACTCTTCGCCGCGCTGGCGAAGAGTTAGTAGAGCGTCTGTCGGCGGTCCCCAACGTAAGTCGCGCAGTGGTGATCGGCGGTCAGCCCCGAACCGTTCGCGTTGAACTCGATCCAGATCGGCTTCAATCGCATCGCATGGGTGTGCTCGAAGTCAGAAACGCCGTCGAGGCGGCCAACCGTGCCAGTCCTATGTCAGCTTTCGCAAGGCTGGATCGTCAATTTCAAGTGTCGGTTCAACCCGGACTAACGACACTGGATGACGTTAGAAAAATCGTCGTCGGCGTCTACGATTCACGTCCCGTGTTTCTCAAGGATGTCGCGGATGTCTTGGATGGACCGAGCGAGATTTCCGATTACGTTCGACATGGCTGGGGACCCGCCCATTCTTTTGAAAAACATCCTGGGACGCCCGGTTGGATCCTAGGGGATTCGATGGACGAGCCGAGGAAGGAACACTCCCTTGCGGAGCGTCCTCGAATAAATCCAACGAACGATCACGTTGCGCCCTCTCAACCTGCGGTCACGATCGCCATTTCAAAGCAAAAAGGGGCGAATTCCGTCAAGGTTTCCGAAGCGGTTCTGCATGAAGCCGAGAAGTTGCGACGGGAAGTTTTGCCCGAAGATCTCGAGTTGGTTGTTTCTCGCAACAGCGGAATCGTTGCCGACGAGAAAGTCAACGAACTCATGGAGGCCCTCGGCGTCGCAATCGTCATCGTGGTCTTGTTGCTAACGTTCGGTCTGGGTTGGCGAGAGGCTCTCGTCGTTTCCGTTGCGGTCCCCGTTGTTTTCGGACTCACCCTCGCCGTGAACTTACTGTTCGGCTACTCGATCAACCGTGTAACGCTCTTTGCATTGATACTCGCATTAGGACTGCTGGTCGACGATCCCATCGTCGATGTTGAGAATATAGCACGGCACTTCCACCACCGCGGATTGGCAACGCGTGCCATCGTTCTCGAGGCGGTAGCAGAGATTCGACCACCCCTTATCAGCGCCACGCTCGCCGTGATCGTTAGCTTTCTACCGATGTTCTTTATCACAGGCATGATGGGGCCCTACATGGCCCCCATGGCCCTCAACGTACCAGTCGCCATGCTGATGTCGATGCTGGTTGCCTTCACCATCACGCCCTGGCTCTCCTACCATGTCCTTACTTGGGGAACCAACCTAAAGCGCACTCCGGGTACCATTGCCCCACCTGGGCAATCCCATTCCATGGCGCTCCAAGCCAGCCATACCGATGCTTACGATGTGGAAACGGTCCAACGTTCGTTTCTATATCGACTGTTTCGACCGCTAATGCTTCCGATTCTCAAGAATCGTTTTCGAGCCTTGTTATTCTTGGCCCTGATGGGCGCACTAACTTTCGGCGCCATGGCCCTTGGAGCATTTCGTATCGTTCCACTCAAGATGCTCCCGTATGACAATAAGAACGAACTCCTGTTCTTGATTGATCTGCCCGAAGGAACGCCCCTAGAACGCACCGATGCAGTTGTCGCCTCCCTGGAATCACTCTTGGCATCGCAACCGGAAGTGATCGATTACACCAGTTCGGTAGGCAGACCGGGTGCCATCGACTTCAATGGAATGGTGCGACATTACTACCTTAGAAACCTACCCCACCAAGCCGAGGTCCGAATCAATCTCGTCGGCAAGAAACAACGTTCCTTGCAAAGCCATGGAATCGGCCTAAGGTTACGGCAAGAACTCGATACCATGTTTCGGCAATCCCAAGCTAAAGTGCAGATCGTGGAGTTGCCTCCAGGTCCCCCGGTCTTGGCATCCCTGGTCGCCGAAGTTTATGGTGACGCGCAAACGTCTTATGGAGCCATTCTTCAAGCCGCCGAGACGATCGCCGACCGTATGCGGCGAGAACCCGGTGTGCACGAAGTCGATTCCATCCTTGAATCCCCCGTCGATCATTGGATATTTGTCCCGGATCAGGAAAAAGCCGCAATCTCCGGTATCACCGTTGCAAACATCGCGGAATCGATTCGCATCGGTTTGGACGGGGACCATCGAATGGCATTGCGTGTCGAAGGTGAGCGCAATCCTCTTTCGCTTTCCTTCCGATTACCAAGAGTCAAACGCTCAAGCATCGAAGATCTTTCGCAACTTGCAGTTCGCGGATCGGCTGGCCATGTCGTGCCGCTGCGCGAGTTGGGTAAATGGAAATCCGAGCGTGTCGCGCAAACGATTTACCACAAAAATCTACATCGCGTAGCCTATGTGTTTGGCGAATGCGTCGGCAGACCACCTGCGGAATGCGTCGTGGATATCCTTTGGGATCAACAGCCCTCCGGCCCCAATCGTGTCGACGATTCGCCACCCTCCTCGCTTGCAACGCGTACGTTCCTCCACAATGGCAGCGGCATACACTGGCAAGTTCCTGACGACATCCGCGTTTCGTTCGCTGGCGAAGGAGAATGGAAGATCACCCTCGACGTCTTTCGAGACCTGGGACTCGCTTTTGCAGCAGCCATGGTCATGATCTATGTGATCCTGGTCGCTCAGACTTCGTCTTTTGTCGTGCCGCTGATCGTGATGCTCGCCATCCCACTGACGGCGTTGGGCGTTATGCCAGGATTCGCGCTGTTAAATGCGTTGACCAGCCAATCGATCGGTGGCTACCAGGATTCGGTTTATTTCACCGCGACAGCGATGATCGGAATGATTGCTCTCTCAGGAATCGTGACTCGCGATTCCATCATCCTGGTCGATTTCATGCAGCAGTCCGTCGCGCGCGGACGACCGCTGTTTGATGCCATCCTAGAAAGCCGTGTCGTACGATTGAGGCCGATTCTACTCACTGCGGGCGCTGCCTTGCTCTCTGCCGTTCCAATCACACTCGATCCCATATTCTCAGGGCTGGGCTGGTCCTTGATTTTCGGTTTGATCGCCTCAACCCTCTTTACGTTATTCGTGATACCAGTCACCTACTGGCTGCTATACGCGAAGCCGTCCGGAATGCCGGAATTGATCCAATCCGGGGTTTCGAAAACTTCGCATTAACCGTCGCTAAGTTGCTTCCCAGGATTCACGGCCCGCGGTATCACCACAACATCGACTGCGACCACCATTGCGACCATGTCCAACCCGGTGGCGGGACGAAGGGAATCGCCGTGTACCACGGCATCTCGTCGAGCGATTTGGGTTCGCTCTGCACGCTGTCCTTGTCGAGCGGTGCGCCCACCGAGTCCGCCGTCGGTACCACCGGATCGGGGAACGACCAACCCTCGGCCGGAGGCGGAATCTCAAACGCCTCGTGGTACTCGCGCTGCTGCTGCTCGATCCACACCTGCGTCTTCTTCGTTTCGTCCCCAGGCCAGAGCTTGGTGTTGGCATGTTTCAATCGATCCCGCGCTAAAGAAAAATCTTCGCGCGCAACCGCCGCCAAACTCAAGTTGGTCCACGCAGCCGTGTTCCATGGATGCGCGGACGCCACGTCCTGCCACTCGCGCTCGGCTTCTTCCCATCGCCCCATCCGGGCATACGCGTTCCCTTTGCGCACTTGGGTCGAGCCAGGCATCAACCAAGGCAGATCCAACGTCGCTTGCTCGGCCGTCGTCGTGGGCAACACCGATTGCCACGACTTGCGGGCCGACGCTGCAATCACCTTGATGTCCCCGCTGGCTTGAAACGCCAAATCGGGGTACTCCTTTTCGGCCTCCTGGCGATCGATCGCGACGACGTTCTCGCCGATCCGACGACCGCTGCTGACTTCATACACCACCCACTTCACCGTCATGCTTTCCTGATGCTGCCGGGGTGGAAAGAGCTGATACCATTTGCGCTTGACGACGGGCTGGGCCTCGAGATCGTGCTGCACGATCTGACCGGATAGCAAGTACTGGGCCCCAACACGACGGGCTGCGCCCAACGATGCCATCTCGCTGGGCTGCCCGTCGTAAGCGGCGAGCTGTATTCCCCCCATGCGCTCCAATTGCTCGGGATGCACGACCGCCAGTTTCTGCATCGTTTGAGGTTGCGAGACAACCAAGGCTTGCTGCAGCCTCTGGGAGAGTTCCACGTCCCCCCCCACCGGTGCCACCGCCACGCGGACCGGCCCACCCTGAGCCAACTGCGGCTTTTTCCAGACATGCATCGGGGCGGTCATGTGACATCCCGTACACCATGCTAGGCATAGCATCCAAGCCGCACACTGCATTCCATTCTTCGCGCTTGTCATCGACACAATGTCCCTTGGAACCATCCATGGATTCGAAAAACGCACTTGCTACCGTCGACGCCGCGCCGAGGTCATCGGGAGATCGGTCCTCGCGCGAAACGGTTGCGGTGGACAGTACTGCTGTCGACTTCCCTCTGCAATCGGAACTGGGAAAGCTAGGCAGTCTGCGAAACACCCGACGCCAAGATTCGTACCCCCCAACAGGAAGTGCTCTTGGTGCAGGCTTTCCGTTTTTGATAAGCACTCTCTTCGCCGTGCGGGCTCACGCCCCGGCCAACGAATGCACTCTCGTATCCAAACCGTCAACGCCACCTTCAACGCCATCGCATCATGCACTCTTCGTCACGATCCCATTGGCATCGTCGAGACTGGCTGGCTGCTGCTTGCGCGGCTCCGTGGATCCTCGGCTGCTGCGGATGCCGCACCACCCCCATCACGGGCCGCAAGCAATTGCGGTTCATCCCCGGCTCCATGGAGATGTCGCTCGGCGAGCAGAGCTACGCCGAAGTTGTCTCGCAATCGCCCGCTTCCAAGAACGCGGCGTGGTCCAATGCGGTCCTGCGCACCGGCCAACGCATCGCAAGCGTAGCCAACGCCCCCGACTTTCGCTGGGAATTTCGTTTGCTAGAAAGCCCCCAGCAAAACGCCTTTTGCTTGCCCGGCGGCAAGGTCGCCATCTACGAAGGCATCATTCCCTATTGCCAGAACGAAGCCGGACTGGCGGTGGTCATGAGCCACGAAATCGCTCACGCGCTGGCCCACCACGGCGCCGAGCGCATGAGCCAACAAGCGGGCGTGCAAGGAGTCGGCACGGTCCTCGGATGGGCCATGACCGAAACCACTCCCGCCACCCGCGAGCTAGCCATGAAAGCCTTTGGCACCGGCACCCAGTACGGCATCCTGTTGCCCTACAGCCGCCACCACGAAAGCGAAGCCGACGCCATCGGCATCCAGTTGATGGCCAAAGCCGGCTACGATCCCTCGGAAGCACCTCGCTTCTGGAATCGATTCGGCCAAGCCAAAAGCGGGACCGACAAACCGCCCGAATGGGCCTCGACCCACCCCAGCGATCAACGCCGGACCGCCGACCTCGAAAGCCGTTTGCCCCAAGCCTTGACCGAATACCAATCCGCTCCGGCGCATTACGGCATCGGCGAACAGCTTGTGTAAAAAACAGCGCAGCGAAAGACCGATGGACACTCGGCCGCGCGCGTAAAAACTATCCATCCCCCAAACTGCGGAGGTACTCGAGCGCATCTTCCAAGCTCGTGGTCTCGACTCCGCATTGACGGCCGCCGCGATCGCATTGCCCGAGCAGCAATAGCTCTTCATAGCTCTCATGCTCGCGCAAACGACGATGGGCCCGCGCACCGATGGTCCCATCATGGATCTTGTGCACTTCCATGTGGTGCTCGATCAACCACGCCGTCCTTTCGGTGATGAAGCCTTCCAACGCTTCCAGCCCCGAGGCCACGTGGTCTTGAGGGTCGATCCCCTTGCCGACGTCGTGCAACAAGGCTGCGAGAAGGAACTCCTCATCGTAAGGCAATTCATCGCACGCCAAATCGTAGACTTGCAATGCGTGGTACAGCACATCTCCTTCGGGATGGTACTTGGGATGCTGCTTGACGTTTTCCAGCGGCAGCAGCAACGCATAGTACAACTGATACGGATCGGGCTGGCTCTCAAGCGATTGCGTCAAGCTCTCGGCATCGAGGTCGGGATACTGCTCCTGCAGCAACGCATCCAACTGGGCCAACGTGGCCGACTCGATCCGCTTGCCGGTGATGGAACTCTTGAAGCCATAGCTGCGCATCGACTCGCGATAAACGGTCAGCTCGATTTCAAAGGCCTCGCGCACGTGGATGTGTTGGTAGACGGTATGTTCGCCATCCTTTCGCACTTCTTTGCGTTCGACCTCATGCGGCAACGATTGGTCTTCCAGACACCGAACGACCGCATCGAGGCTATCGGAGAACACGTGGATGTCGATATCGGAGCCAGAGCGAATGTGCCCGGTGAGGACGCTGCCGATGAGCTTGGGATGAAAACGATCCAAGAGCCGCATCATGCGTCGCGCGGTCACCCGCATGTCGCGGAGCGCATCGAGGCGAGAACTGCCTTCCATGGTCCGAGCAAAGGACTGGATCGCATCGCGAATTTCCGCGTTGGTCGGCAATTCAGAGGGTTTCACCCAACCCTGGCACAACAGCCGGGCGGCCTTCTGTTTGGCTTGATAGTATTCCGACTCTTGATGTTGATACATCAGCCGCGCGGCTTCGTGAGCGATGGCGCGGCGCAGTTTTGAAGGTTGCATAGCAGCACCGCAGCAGTCGCTGGTGGATCGGTGCGTACAACGAGATCCAAAGGAGCGTTCACGACGTGCAACAAGACACGTCCGTCCATGCATGCCGCCGAGCAACACGCTCCAACTCGCATGCAAAGATGGAGCAGAGCTTAGCGGATCATGGCAGGACCGGCAACCGTGCAGGGCTTAGAACTGCAAGCAGGTTGCTTTTCCGTCGAACGCTACTTCCAATCGTAGTGCTGCAACGCCTTTTGGGTCCGCACGACCACCGACGAACCGGCGACGGCCAAGTGTGCCCACGATTCTTCGTCGGTCAGCTTGCGTTCCGACAGCAGCTCGAACTCTTTCGGGTTGTGGGCGATGAGCCGCAGTTTGCCGGTTTGGTCCAAGGCCAAAATGCGCTGGCCATTGGTGACCATGCTCCAATACTCGCCAAAGGGGCGAGTCACCCAGGCTTCTTTGCCCTCTTTCAAGTCGATGCACGCGAATCGTTTATTGCGCAAGTGCATGTAGAGGTAATGATCGATCACCACCGGCGACGACATGTAGCCTTCGAGCTTGTTTTCCCAACGCGTTGTGGTGCTGCCCGTTTTGACATCCAGCAGCAGCGAACGACCGCCGTAGCTGCTGGTGAAGATGCCGTTGTCCCAGACCGTTGGGGTCAGGATGTTCATGCCGCGAAACGCGGCGACTTCGTAGCTCCAAAGTTTGGAACCGCTTTCCAAATCGACGCCGGCCATGTAGGTCCTCGTTTGAACGAGTAATTGGCGTTTGCCTTCGAGCGTGGTAATCACCGGGGAAGAGAAGGCCCCGCTGCTCATGATGTCGCCGGAGTCTTGCAACGCGCTCCAGACGACTTGTCCGTTGGACTTGTAGAGTTTCTGCAAGCCTTTACCGGCTTGCACGTAGATAAACTCGCCATCGATCAGCGGCGAGCAGACCATTCCGAAGTCGGGGACCTTGCCCGTCTTCTCGGCAAAGTCCACGCGCCACTTTTCTTCGCCGGTCTGGCAATCGAGTGCCACCAACACATCGCGAATACCACCGACGTAGATCATCTGACCATCGGAGGCGGGAGTCGATCGGATCCAACTGCCGTTGCGGGCAGCGAAGAATGGGACCGTCATCGAGCCGGTCCACTCTTTGGTCCATCGGATTTCACCGGTCTTGCGATCGACGCACACCACGCGTTCTTTGCCGTCGGCGCTTTCGGTCGTGAACACGGCTTTGTCGGTGACGATTGGACCCGAGTAGCTATCGCCAAAAGGGACGTTCCAGGTCAGCTTCAATTGGGCTTCATCGAGCGACTCTGGCCATGCCGCACCGGGCAGTGCGCTATCGCGGCTGGGGCCGCGCCAGGTCAACCACTGTTGCGAATCCTCGGCGATTGCGGTTCCTGATACGGCTGCTAGAGCGCTCATGCTACCGAACCGAACCAGCCACTGACGACGATCGAGGGAACGCATGGACGCCTCCGCTTATCAATAGGACTTTCAGAAAACCCGCGCCGTCCGCAGTCGGAAACGGAATCGCAACTTCGGGTACTGTAGCGCCCCGGCAAGCCCAGGTTTCTCCTGGCATTCCTCGAATCGTGCATCTCCTCACCGTGTATTTCCCCCGGGAGGGCGAGGCTCCGTCCGAGCTTCCACCACGGCGTTTCTCTAAGCCGGCGGTCCCCCGGGAGGGCGAGGCGCCGTCCGAGCTCCACCACGGCGTTTCTCTAAACCGGCGTTCCCCCGGGAGGGCGAGGCTCCGTCCGAGCT
>JBKCUI010000064.1:0-17250 GCA_046318495.1 Pirellula sp.
GTACTCGTACTCAGCGAAGCGGTACTCGTACTCAGCGAAGCGGTACTCGTACTCAGCGAAGCGGTACTCGTACTCGAATACTCGTCTCGCTCACCGCACGACGAACTCTCACACGTCGGGCAGCGGACTGGTCGCATCCCCAAAGGCCGACACGTCCAACCCCATCTTGCTCATCATCGACATGTACAACCGGCACATCTGTCGCTCGGGTTGTTCACGGTAATTGAGAACCCGGCCGGTCTCCAATTTGCCACCCCCTCGTCCAACGATGACTACCGGCAACTGCGAATTGTCGTGGCCGCCGTTCATCATGCTCGAACAAAGCATCAGCATGGAGTTGTCGAGCGCCGTCCGGTCTCCTTCTTGGATCGCGTCCAAGCGTTTCGCAATGTAGGCCAGTTGCTCGACGAAGAATTGATTGACCTTCAGCCAATCCTCGGTATCCGAATGGGAAAGCAAATGATGGATCATGTAATCGATCCCCAGATTCGGGAACCGCAACGACGAGTGGTCGTTGTTGAGCTTGAGCGTCGTGATCCGAGTCGTGTCGGTTTGGAAGGCCAACACCAAGATATCGCACATCAATCGCATATGCTCGGCGATGTCTTGCGGGATGCCGTCGGCGGGCCGGTTCATGTCAGGCTTTTCCAAGGTCGGCTTCCAACCTTGCAGCTCGCCGCGTTTTCCCGCATTGGCAATCCGCTGTTCGACATCTCGCACCGACTCGAGATACTCATCAAACTTGCGCTGGTCCGAAGTACTGATCGAACGACGCAGATCCCCCGCATGTTCCAAGACCGAATCGAGCACGCTCTGATCGCCGAGGTTGCTTTCATCCTTGAACAAGCGGTCGAAGGCCAACGAAGGATACAGTTCCAGCGGCGTGGGTGTCGTGGGGGACGACCACGAGATGTGCGAACTGTAAATCATCGAGTAGTTCTTGTGCACCGACGGATTGGACTTCTCGCAGCCCAGCACCAAACTGGGCACTTTGGTCGAGCGACCGACCGTTTGCGCGAGCAGTTGATCCATGCTCGTTCCGGATCGGATCTCGCCTCCGGACGCAAGTGGTGCGCCGGAGAGGAGGTTCCCCGTTTGCGAACTGTGGATGTTGCCCTTTTGGGCTTCGGCATTGAACAGTCCGCGAACGAATAACGTTTTGTCCTTCATCGGCTCCAGCGGCGATAGAACGCGCCCGAACTCCAGCGTTCGGTCTTTGGGCTTGGCCCACCACTCGCCTCCATGAAATCCATTCCCGGCGAACAGTACCGCCAGCCGCACAGGGGCTTGCGCAGAAGCCTCCGTCTGCCCCCATGCTGCCAGAGACTCCATCCACGGCAAGGCCATGCTCACGCCAGCTCCACGCAGCCACATGCGACGCGAAAAGGCCGCGCGGTCTCGGGAGGATCCGTCGGCAACGCGACTCTGGTTGAAGGGGTTCGTTCGCATGGCAGGCACCTCAATGGTCAACGGAAGGGGAGGGAAGGGATGGGGCGAGTAGGGGGGTAGCAAGCGAATGAGGGCAGTCGCGGAGGGTTCATGAGAGCCCAAACGCGAGTCGCTCAAACGCATGCACGGCGAAGGTCACTGAGCACCCGATTCTTCATCGACATGTTCGCGTCCGCGAATCCCTTGGAACTGCGGGCTGAGCAAGATGGTGATCACGGTCTCTTTCAAATTGTAGTCGTTTTCTTTCTGACGCTGATAGAGCGATGCCAAGAAGGGCTCGTCGGACAACTGCACCGAACGGCCCAACGCATACCCTAAGAGCTTGCGATTGAATTGCTTGACAAACTCTTCCGCCCGCGTCGTAGCCAGATACGTACTCAATGCCTCCGCATCGCGGATCTGCGTGCCGTCCGGCAGTTGAGTGCTGGTGTCGATGGCTTGTCCCGCCACATCCTTCCATCGGAACCGGCCGATGGCATCGTAGCCTTCGAGCGCGAATCCATAGGGATCGATGCGGCGATGGCACTTGGCACAAGCCGGGTCCGAACTGTGCTGCTCGATGAGTTGACGTTCGCTCACACCTTGCGGTGGCACTTCCGAAAGCACCGGCACATTCTTGGGAGGCTTGGGGAGCTTTTCTCCAAGCAACACTTCGCACAGCCAATTGCCTCTTAAGATCGGGCTGGTCCGCGAAGCCCCCGACTGCTTGGCGAGCACCGCGCCCAGGGTCAAGATCCCCCCGCGTCCATACGCTCGCACGCCTTCAATCTTTTGCCAAGCGTCAGCACTTTCTTTAGGGATGCCGTAAAAGCGCGCCAGACGCTCGTTCACAAAGGCATGGTCGGCCGTGAGCAATCCCATCACAGTCCCATCGTTCTGGAACGCGTCCGAGAGAAAGTGAATGGCTTCTTGATACAGATCCTGACGCAACTCCGTGAACTCCGGAAAATGTGTTTCGCTCTTTTCGTTCAGTTGGTCGAGGTCTCGGATGTGCAGCCACATGCAACCGAACTCGACCGCCATGCGCTGGGCCCGAGGATCGGCCAGCATCCGCAGCGCGTGGTGTCGCAGCACGGCAGGATCGCGCAGCGTGCCATCCAGCGCCGATTGCATGAGAGCATCGTCGGGTGAAGACGACCACAGGAAGTAACTGATGCGATTGGCTAGTTCCAAAGCGCTGACGCGCTGGGCATCTGCCCCCGGCCCGGGCGTTTCCAACCGGTACAAGAATTCCGGAGAGACCAAGATGCGAGCCACCAACAATCGAATGGCCTCTTCGTGCGAAATATCCGCGCGACGCAATGAGCTATACAGCAATGCCAAGCCCTCGGCCTCGGACTCGCTCAGTGGTCGACGAAATGCTTTGGCTGCCCATTGCAACACGCTTTCGAGATGATACGTCCTAGCGTCCACCAACTGCTGCTTGAAAGCGTTCGCTCGCTGCTGAATAGGTTCTCGCAATGGTTCGAACGCGCTCGGATCCGCATCCTGCGTGGCAAACTGCCAAAGTTGCTCATACGCATCGACCAACTTCAAGGCATCGCGGCTGACGAAATGCAACTCGTCCCACAATCGATCCAGCGCCTTCGCATCGGTATCGCTGAGCATCAATTGCTTGAGAGGTTCGTCTTCGCGATAGAACAGCGTTAGCGTGACGACTTCATCGACCGGCACGATCTTGGGATAGCACAGCGCGATCGGAAACCACTTGCGAAACTCCGCAAAGCCCTCGGCAATACGCGATTGCGCCGAGCCCCCCGGCGCGACCAAGATCGGCGTATCGACCAATGCTTGACGCACTGGAGTCGACCAATTGGGATCGCGCTGCACGATGGTGGTCTGCGGAATCGAGACTTGAGCCGCCGCTGGAGGCTCGAGCGTCCAACGGAACTGCACGCTGCCCGATTGTCCTGCTACCGGATGCAGTCTGCCACTGGCCGCCAACTGTGCGCCGGCCGCAATCGACGATGGCAATCGGATCGGCATGACGCCGGGCTCAACGAACCTCGCGGCTCCCTCAGGGACCGCAGTTCCATCGGGCAATGGACTAAAGTACTTCTCAGCCAAACCATAGACTGCACCGGAGTTTGCCGCGTCAGGCGACGGGCGGGTCGCGCGCGCTGCCGCCATTGCCGCCAAGAAGAACGGGCCTCCCGGAGAGCGGAGTTGCATCGCCAACACGCGATCGGGCGAATCGGCGGGCAGCTCCGAAAACTTCGGTCCAATCAGTTGTTCAACACGCTCGGCCAATTGAAGGCGATCATTCGAATCCGCCGCGTTCAACCAAGCAGCCAGCGCGCTGCCGCTCGGAATCAGCGCATTGCCACTGCCTGCGACCACGGCCTCGGAAAAGAACTCCCAGACACCGGGCCGCCCGGAGGCATCGGCGTGCGGATTACCAGCCAAAATGTTGTCGACGATATCGTTGGTCAGGCTCCATTTTCCGGCCTCCGAGGCGATCTCCAGCTCGATGTTGGTCAGATCGCACGAGTGGTTTCCATCGCGTGGCTCGACGACCAGCGCGATTTCTTCCCCTTCGCGCACCCTCAAACCATCCAACGGTCCAAAAGGGACCGCATTGGCACCGTTGGAAAAACCGCTGGCAAGCGTCTGGTGCAACGCCCCGCGGCGCACTTCCAATCGCCAAGCGATCCCGTTGCCGCATTCGGTATGGGCATGCCGCACCATGCCATTGCACCGCATCGATGCAGTCACGGGAGACCGAAACGCGACCACGACACTGCGCGATGGCGACGGATGCACACCGACCGATTTGGGGGGCATGTTGCCCGGGACTCGGACGTGATCGTTCGAAGCATTGGCGACCACGCTGAGCGCATCTTCGGCTCCCCATCCTGTCACGAAGTCATAGCCGGAGAGCTTCTCCATGCGGTTGCTAAAGCGAGCTCGTTGCGGATCCCCAGTCGCATGCGCAGGCCGGATACCAAGGGCTCTGGCCCAGCCTTCGACCCAGGCTGGATCAAGTCCTTTGGCATTCGCCAGTTCGCTCCAACTGCTGGTGCGCGGACCATCGAGCCATCCATCCAGCGCCGTCAGGACTTCGGCGGTGGCAGGGCTTGCGGCGGCGTGTTGCTGCTCGATCGCGCGTGCCACGGAATCCAAATCGCGCAATGGGACTTCGAGACCACCGGGCAAGATCAATCGCGGCCGATCCAAGAGCGACACATCGCCTTCGGCTCCATCCCCGGCGTCGGTGATTTGCAAGTAAACCGTCACTTCCGGTTGGGCCGGATTGGGAGGGATGGCCAACCGCAACTCTTGTTCGAAGCGGATCGGCTCGACGGGTTCTTGCCAAGCCTTGGGACCGTTGACCTTGCCGATGTGCCCGACGCTTGAGAAGCGAAACAGGGAACGTTGCCAACCGAGGATTTGCGCCAGCAACGCATCGTGTTGGGCTGCAGTCGAGTGCCGCCACGCTTGACGGATGGAATCGACCAACGAGCGGCGCGAGGATTGCGGATCGGCCGCATTGGCTGGGGACTGCATCCAGTCCCACAGGCCGCTCAAGTACTTCGCTGATAGCCCTTGTTCGTGCGCCAATCGCTCGATGTGCATCGCGACGGTTGGATCGCTGGCGGGCGCATTCATTGCCGATTCGCCTCCCGAAGATTGCAAGGCTTCCCGTATCTGCAAACTGGCCTTCAGGTAGCGCTCGATTGGCAATCGGCCTCCTTGGTTGGTTTCGAACACGATCCCTTGCAGATTGACTTTCTCGCCGCCGCTGGCATCGGTATAGCGAGCGTAAAACCCGCGGATCGCATCCAACTTCTCATTGGTCAGATCGCTCACCGAGGGATGCGAGGAGAACGCAATCCGGTCGGGGAGCAACACGACATGCTGGGAGACTTGCTTGGCAGCATCGAGGTACTTGCGGACTAGGGCAGGGGACATGACCAGTGCCGCGCCGGTATTGGAGAATCCTTCTCCGGCCGCGCTATCGGCGGGGAACTCGCGGGCTGGATCGATGTCGCTCAGCCCTGTGATGTCGCGAAGGGTGTAGGTGTATTCGGCATTGTTAAGTCGGCGCAGCACCACCGGTCCAGGATCGCCAGCGGATTGCTCGGCTCGATAGGTCAGGTAATTTGCAAGCCAAGCGCTGAGAACGCGATGCTCCGCTTCGGTCGGCTGATCCGAGTCTGGGGGTGGCATCTGTTGAGTCCGCAGTTGCTCTGCGATCTTTTGCAGAATGCGGTTCGATTTGGTCAAACTGGGCCAATCGTGCAGTTCATCGAGACGGATGTCGGCTTCGCTTAATTCGGGGCCGTGGCACTCGACGCAGTAGCGTGTTAGCAAGGGCATGGCTTCCTCCGCGAAGGAGCCTCGCAATGCGGCTTCGCGAGGGTCTGGCTTCGGATCCTCATTGGCGCAGGACCTAGCCGAGTTGAAAAGTCCAAAGCCATGCAGGGCCAGCGCAATCAAGACCGCGATTTGGAGCGGCAGTCGGATGCGGCAGGCAATCCACGAGAGGCGTAGCAAGGAAACCATGGCAGCACGCGTTAGGGCTGGAGGGGAGGATTCGCCGAAGTGCGACCAGTGGGTGTCGTGGACGGCGGCGAAGGTGGGATAGAGAGGGCGGGCAAGGCGAACCGACTACAACGCAGAACAGTGCCGCGACCGACTTCTCCATCCCTAGGATAACCGAATCAGCGAGAGATTTCAGGGACGCGGCGCAGAACCTAAGCACGCGGGACAACAAGCATGGCCTGGAATGTCGCGTTGCGTTACAATTTGACGAGCTGACGCGGCAGTGCTCTTCGCACGCGCAGCAACGCCTGGTGCAAAAGGCAGTTCTCGGTGCATCGCAGCCCGGTCCCGGAACACTTGTTGCCTGAACACGGCTTGTCTGAACACGGGCCCCAGTAGCTCAGTTGGATAGAGCGCGGCTTTCCTAAAGCTGAGGTCACAGGTTCGAATCCTGTCTGGGGTATTTTCCTCTGAAACGCTCGCTGACGAGCCGATCCCGGCGAAACCACCTGCTCGCCGCCTCTACCCGTAGTGGATCTCGCTAGAGATCCTCTTCCCTCGATCCTTTAGCAAACGGCCACTCTTGCTACAGCACCCCCTAACGAATCCATCACTGCATCGACCTTCTTCGATCACCGGCCCCAATTCCAGAACGTGATCGATAATTGCAACACCGTGGCGATCGACACCCAGACGAAGTACGGGACTTGAGCGATGGAAACCCATTTGAAATGGGGCCAAGCAGCCACCATGCACCAGAGAATCGTCCCCCACACGACAACGATGTCCAAAGCCGCCAACGGTAGATTTCGCCATCCGAACTGAATCGGCGTGAAGATCACATTCGCGATCAAATTGATCACGAATGGCATTGCCACCATCCAACTCACCTTTCCTCGAGCGGCTTGGTAGATCACAAACCCGAAACAGACCAAGATCACGGGATAAAGACACTGCCAGATGAAACCGATGGTCGCCCCCGAAGGCGTCCATGACGGCTTGATCAATTCGCTATACCACTCGATCCAAGGCTTTTGCATGTCACCATCCCAGTTGTTGTTTTGGTCGCTTCCGAGTCCGATCCAGAGTAACGTGGAGTCAAGTTCTATGCACTGAACCTTGCTTGGTCGTTGAGTATGTTGGCTGGCCCGTTGCACACAAGAATCAGGCTACGCCAAACAAGCCAATCCCGACGAGCCAAACCAAGCTAACCGAGGGATGGGAGAAACGCATGCAACTCATCTTATCTTCAGAAAGAACTGATATTCGCGTTCGGCGTCGGGCCTGGGACGCTCGGCGCTTGGGCCACCGAATACCAAGGCACCGAAACGCAAATGCAGCGATTCCCCCTTCGCGACCTTCACGGCGCTCTTGGAACCTTGCTTCATGGCTTCGCGTCCAAACGGGTTGGCTACCATCAGACCGTAATCGCGATTGTGCCACCAGCTCTCTCGAAAGTTCTCTCCCGCCATCACCAAAATCCCTGGATCGCATTGGCTGCTGCCGGAGTACTCGCACCACTTGGCAGATTGCCCCCACGTCCCTTTCGCCGTTTGCGCACCAGCGGAATTCAAAATCCTACCACCATTCTTTTCAATCCAAGGCGTAGCAACGCGCACCCCAAACCCCATTTCTTCTTGATCGCCAAACACGATGTCGCATGTATCGGCTTGAAAGGTGGCGTCCCACTTCAACAACCAACCCGTAGGTCGCGCGGATAGCACGATGTTGTTGGTAAGCAAGCACAAGGGATCTCCAGTGCTGGTCCTGAGTCGGCACTCGGTGACGAAATGGAGTTGCCCATCTTGCAACATGGGTTCGACGACAAAGCCGAGGTGTTCCATCGGAGCTTGGTTTCTCCAATAGTCAAATCCATTGATATCGCCAAAGGCCAGCCAAATCCCTGGGTGCATCGCCTCATGGTCGGAGGCATCTTTGCCCGGAACCGGAGGATGATTGCGAGTCAGCTGCAATCCTTGGACAATCCGAGCATTTGCGAAGTAGGGGCGATGAATCTGTTCGTCTTGGAATACGAATTCAACGATCGGTTGGCCATCCAACGAGATCAAAAGCCGGTCAGGACGTTTCTCCCAGGAAAATCCTCCGATGTCCGAGTGGCATGCAGTGGCCGCATGGGGAACGCCCAACATGACGGCCATCAAACAACAATAGATAGCGATTCGATTCATGGTGATTCGTAAGGATAGATGAAGTAAGCCGACACGCGATGCAGCATACACCAATCCACACCCGGCTCCCAACCAATCCAATACGTGCCACCCACCTACTTGACTGTCTGCCCGGATCTGGTAAGCTTTCTGGGTATAGGAGATCCCCCAAATGCCCAGACCTCTACGCGCCGAGCTGTTCGAACCCAATAAAGTCTGCATCGTCCACTGCATCCAACGCTGTGTCCGACGTGCCTTTCTGGCCGGCGAAGACGCCGTCACAGGCAGGAATTACGACTTCCGCCGAGAATGGATCCGGGAGCGATTGGAGTGCCTCGCCTCTGTATTCGGGCTCGATGTGCTGACCTATGCCATCCTGTCCAACCACATGCACATCATCTTGCGCACCCGCCCGGATGTGGTGGCGACGTGGTCCGATCACGAAGTCGCCAAGCGGTGGCTGAGCTTGTTTCCAGGCCAACGAGTCGATGAATTCCTTGGTCAACCCACCGAAAGCCAGATCGAGGCTATGTTGGCCGATGGTGCCAAGATGGAAGCCATCCGGGAGCGGCTTAGCAATCCTTCGTGGTTCATGCGGGCGCTTTCCGAACCCATCGCACGGTTGGCCAATCGCCAAGACGAATGCACGGGGCGCTTTTGGGAAGGCCGATTCAAAGCCCAAGCGATTCGGGACGAAGCGGGTTTATTGGCTTGCAGCATGTATGTCGATTTGAACCCGATCCGTGCGGCAATGGCAACGAAACCCGAAGAATCCCGGCATACGTCGGCTTTCGATCGGATCGAAGCCATGCAAGGGAAAACGATCTCGTCGATGGCGGCTGAGACGGTGGTGTTGACTACTGAGGAAGCGGGCGAAATCCATCGGACTTCGACTCCGGATCAATTGCGAGCCAGGCGTGCGAATGCCAAGCGAGCGAGGCGTGGGTTTGCGATCTTAAGGGATGCGTGGTTAGCGCCGCTCACGCTCGACGAGAGGGGCAAACCCGGTCCGCAAGTGAGTACGTCGCGAGTCCGTGCGAGCGACAAAGGCTTTTTGTCGATGTCGTTGAAGGATTACGTGGCGTTGCTCAAGTGGACCGCGATTCACCGCCCGAGTTTGGGGAAGCCGAAGATGACAGCGGAGGTCGAGCCGATCTTGAAGCGATTGGGGATCGATGGCTCGATGTGGATCGATTTGGTGTGGCGGTTTAAGAAGTACTTTCAAGGAGGTGCGGCGGGTTCGCCATATACGTTAGAGCAGCATGCAAAGGAGCATCAGCACCGCTGGCGGCGTGGGCAACGGGCAGTGCGGCAGGTGTTTGCGAAGAAGTAGTCGCTCGCGTCTGTGGGAAGAGCCCACTCTGTTGATTTGACATGCATAGAAGAGTACCGCCGCGTAGCTGAAGCACTCGCGGTAGGCTTGGAGTGCGCTCTGTATCTGAACGGCTTCGCGCTTTGACGACCGCTTTTCGATTGTCATTCGTGATGAATTGCGGATTTTCTGATGCATAACGGGTTAGGCCTCCCCAGCTTGCTGAAATCCTCAACGTCAGTCGTTTTTGGGCGCAAGCCGCAGCGGTGCTCCGCGTTAACAATAAGTGGGTGGCACGTAATGGGATTTGCGGTTCGATGGCACATTTGCGGCGGGAACTCTATACTGGGCCGCTGGTTTGCCCCGAAGCCCTTACTGAGAATTCCGCGACCTCATGCGCGCCATCCAAATCTCCGAACCCAAGACTCTGCGTCCCATCGATATCGCGGAACCGGCACCTCCTGGCCCGGGAATGGCCTTGGTGAAGACCCATCGCATGGGTGTGTGCGGTACCGACATCAGTTGCTATCTGGGGAAATTTCCGTTCTTTGAGTTCCCTCGCATTCCAGGGCACGAACTGGGCGTGGAAGTGCTCGAAGCGGGCGCCGGCGTAACGAATGTCCGCTCTGGAGATCGATGTAGTGTCGAGCCATACTTGAATTGCGGTCAGTGCTATGCGTGCCGCAAAGGTGCGGGAAACTGCTGCACCCAACTCAAGGTTGTCGGCGTGATGATGGATGGCGGACTATGCGATCGGTTCCTAATTCGAGCGGATAAACTGCATGCATCGAAGACTCTGACGATGGACCAATTAGCGTTGGTCGAAACATTGGCCATCGGTTGTCATGCCAACCATCGCAGCCGAGCCAGCGCCAACGATCGGGTACTAATCATCGGGGCGGGACCGATCGGGATTGCCACGCTGGAGTTTGTGCGATTGACGGGGGCCGAGATCACCGTCATGGACATGAATCGATCGCGATTGGAGTTCGTGGAGGCAAACTACGGTATCAAGAACTTGATCGAGGTTCGCCCGGAAGCGAACTCGGTTCTCGACGAAGCACGACGGCACACGCACGGCGATCTGTACAGCGTGGTGATCGATGCCACCGGCAATCGGCACTCGATGTCCTCGGCTTTTCAGTTCGTCGCCCCGACTGGGACGCTCGTATATGTCGGGATCACGCAGGATGAAATCGTGTTTCGACATCCCGCGTTGCACCGCCCAGAAGTCAGTTTGTTGGCATCGCGGAACGCATTGCCTGCCGATTTTCCCTACATCATCGGCTTGATCGAGTCGGGCACGATTCGGACCGATCCGTGGATCACCCATCGCACCGACTTTGAGCATGTCGTCCGTGATTTCGATAGCTTTACTCGCCCTGAAAGTGGTGTCCTCAAGGCCATCATCAACGTCGCCTAATGCATTGGTTGGACCATTCTTTGGCAACTCCCGAGGGAAATCTCGCTTGGGACGAAGCCTTGATCGAAATCGCAGATGCCTCTACCGCAGACGCGGTCTCATCGGACGGCAACTCCGAAGGAGTGTGGAGCGGGCTGGAGGTGTTGCGGGTTTGGGAGATGCCTCAGCCATGTGTTGTGCTGGGGCGATCTTCACGCATCGAGCAAGAAGTCCACGTCGACCGATGCCGCGCCGAGGGGGTTCGGATACTGCGCCGCATGAGCGGTGGTGCGACGATTGTGGCGGGGCCGGGATGCTTGATGTACAGCGCGTTGCTATCGCTGGATGCCAGACCGGAATGCCGAGCGCTTGATGCGGCGCATCGCATGGTTATGGGGCGTGTTCGCGATGCTGTTCGGGCGGCCCTAGCCACGTGTGGTTTCGATTGGCCGGTCGAGATCCAAGGCATCTGCGATTTAACGCTGCATGGGCGAAAAATCTCCGGCAATTCGCTCCGAGTCAAACGGCATTGGATGATGTATCACGGGACGTTGTTGGTGACGATGCCCACCCGATGGATCAGCGACTATCTTAAATCGCCTCCCAAGCAGCCTGAGTATCGCGAACGCCGCCCCCATGAGGACTTCGTTGGCAGCTTAGAAGACGTGGCTGCGGCAGTTCCGGATTTTCCGAATCGCTTGAAGACCGCCTTGTCGGAAGCATGGAATTGCGATGCGGCGTGGCGGAATCATCCGTGGCAGCCTCAGATGGCCGAGCAAGTTGCGGGTTGGTTGGAGCGTCGCTATCGCGATCCACGCTGGCATCGCAGTCGTTGAGAGTTGGGCCAAAAGTCGTTCAAGCCCCTAAAACCACTGATTGGACTTCGAGGCGTTTGGAGAGAACAAGCAGGTCGGCCCGTTTTCCTGCGCTCAAGCTCCCGGTGTCTGCCTCGATGCCGGTGCGTTCGGCAGGGGTCAGCGATGCCATTCGAAAGATGTCATGCAGGGGCACTGCAGTGTGTTTGGCCATGTGTCGCACGCAGTGAATCAGGGGGACGACCGAGCTGGCAAGCCCTCCACTGGGACTGAGTCCGACATGGCCGTTGCTTACGATCCATATGTCTTCTCTGGGGTGTCCAAAGGCGTACGTTCCTTCGGGCATATCCATCGCCCGGCTGGTGTCGCTGACCAAGCATAGCATCGTCGGCCCTTTCATCTGCCATGCGAATTGCAAGAGTTCAGGCGCGAGGTGATGGCCGTCGGCGATGACTTCGGTGCTCATCGTCGGATGGGCGAGTACAAACTCCAGCATGCTGCCTTGCATGGGAGTACCCAGCCGACTGCGGACCGAAGCGACCGAGGACATGGCGCACCAAAAATGATCGACGTGAGACATGCCTGCCTTGTGGCCCGCAGCCATTTCGGACCAGGAAGCGTTGGAGTGTCCACATGTAACCAAGCAACGACGTTTCCGTGCATGGCGATAGAATGCGATCGCGCCTTCGAGTTCGGCTGCGCACGTGGCGATCTTGACCAGTCCGGTTTTGAAGTACCCATCGAACTCGGACAAGGTCGGCGTGCGGCAGGCTTCTTTTTTGTGACAACCGGATTTCTCGGGTGTGAAGTAAGGACCGTAGAGGTGGATGCCTGGGAGATGGGGGAGAAGCGGTTCTGCAGCGCGGCGGGTAGTCCCCACAGCATCGATCATGGCGTGGATTGCATCTTCGCTGCCGGTAGTGGTCGTCGGATAGAGGGTGGTGGTGCCGTGTTGCAAATGCGCGCGGCATGCGGTCGCGATGGCTGAGGGCGTTCCGTCCATGAAGTCGGCACCGGCACCTCCATGGACATGGATATCGATCAATCCAGGTGCTATGTATTGACCGCTGGCATCGATGATTTCGAGATCGCGAGGCAGGCGTTTCGGAATGGGGCCGACCCGGGCGATGCGACCAGCGTTGCATTCGACGAAACTGTCCTCGAGCAATCGATCGGGCAAGATGGCTGTGCCTCCCACCCATGCAACGCGTTGGGCATAGGACGCGATCGATCGGATGCTGGGTGAAGTGCGTGGAGGCATGGGATCGCGTGATCGGTAGCGGAGCGAAATGAGTGGAGATCGTGCGGCCCGATCGGAATCATTTCTTGAAGTAGAGAATGTAGAACAGCACACCGGTCAGCGCGATTGCGATGGCGACGAGCACTCCGAGGATCAACCACTGGCGCGTTTGTTGACGGCGGCGCTTAATGGCTGCCGAAGCTTTGTTGAGGGCCAGACTTGAAGGGCCGGTCGCTTGCAAAAGATCGTCTTCGGCGGCGGAAGCTGGCGCGGCGCTCGCAGCGGGGGGAGTTGGAGCCTTAGCGGAGAGTGCCGTGGTGGGGAAGGCTTCAGGAAGTAGCTCCGAAGCCAATTGCCACTGCTCCATCCCTTCGCGCCAAAGGTAGGAGTCGGCGGTGATGCGATTCTCGTCGATCCAGGTCGCGAGAATCGCTGTGTCGGCGGGGCCGAATTGCCCGCCGCTGGGAGGGCGCACGTACCATTGCACATTTTGGAGCGAAGCGATGCTCGCCGGGAGCGCTCGATGGCCAGCAGGCGAAGATGGGCTGGGGGCGACGGCTGTGGGCTGCGCAACCGACTTGGTTGTCTTGTCGAGCTTCTCGCTAGAGGTTGCTTTTTTGGAGCGATCGCGCGAGGCCGACTCGGACTGCGTCGTGGCCTTCTTGGCTAAGGGATCTTGGTCGGTTTTTGGTTGGGTCGCCTCGATCGCGGGTGAAGCAGAGGAAGGCGTTGTTTTGGGCGCGGGATTGGTGGGTTTCGCGGCCGATGGAGTTTTGGGGCGGACGGCGCTTACGATGGCCGAATCGGATTTGGCGAGTTCGTCGATGGATAGGGAGTAGCCATCGCCTCCTTGAGGAATGCGGAACGAGCCGTTGCAGTTGGGGCATTTGCCGCGTTTGCCGGCTAGAAAATCTTTGACGTGCAGCGCGTGGTTGCACATGTGGCAATGGAATCGAATACCCATACGGGGGCTTTCCAGCGATCAGAGGCTCTTACCGATACGTTTCGTGGCACTTATTGCAGGACTGATCGATGCGCGCGACGGCCGATCGGGCGGCTTCCGCATCTTTGGTGCGCACCGACTTGAGCACATCGCGCGCGGCGTTGACCATCGCGCCCGCGTACTGCACGTACGTCTCATCATCGGCATCGGTCATCCCTTCCTGTTGCAAAATCTGGCCGTAGGCTGCGACCAGTTCTGCGTACTTGGTGACTTCTTCCATGTTGTTGTTGAAGTTGTCTTCGCTGTTGGTGTTCGGCGCGAGGTTTTCTCGCAGCGCCCACTCGAGCAGTTGCATGGCGGGACCTCGGTCGGCGGTATCGGCCCAGCTGGTTTCTTCGGGCGTGCCGTTGAGCTTGGAGCCTTTGAGCAGATCGCTGAGGTCTTGCTGTCGCAGTTTCGCTTCGTTGAAGACTTGTTGGGTACCGACTTTGCAATTGGCGGCCATGCGAGCAAAGACGGTTCGCGCGGAGGGTGCCGAGGACTTCCACCGGATGTCTTCGGGATACTGCGAGATGATGGCCATCAGGGAGCCGAGCAAGGTGAATTCGCGGCGGGCTTCGGCATAGCCACCCCCGGCAAACTTGGCAGGTGTGGTGATGACACCGTCGACGCGGGCCTTCGATTCCTTGATCAAGTCTTCGATGGTTGGGCCGCTGATGAGTTGCTTCCAAACATCGTTGCCGGCAGCCATGTTCTCCGATGCGGGTTCGCTGTCGGTGGACGTGGCGGGGGAGTTGGATTGACTGGCCATGGCGCTTGCGGAAGGAGGCGAGCCTTGCAACTGCGCGATGGGGTCGGGGAAGAACACGCCGGAGAATTCGTTGGCTGGGAATTTGGGCGGGTTGGCGCGCGGATGCTTTTTGGTTTTCTGGGCGTGCAGCGATCCGTCGAGCGCCAGGCAGGTGAGCAAGCAGAGCGATAGGATCCGCCAAGATCGGATTGGATGGTTCGATTGCGTGAGCATCGCGACTGATTGGGTTGATGTGGGATCAAGTGGCTGGGACAGCCTTCGCGTCTTAGCCAATCTGAGCATGACTATCATCCACCACGACGCGCACCAAGGCAACGGCGAAACCGAGCTATGGAGTGGGTTGTTCCGGAGAGGGTGGAATGGATGGACTGGGGACGGCGTTCGAGGTCTCTCCCGTTGGGCGGTTTTTGATGGGTTGAAAGAGGCTGATGTAGGCGGCGCAAACCAGGCCGTTGAACATCGACCACGAGATCGTACCGAGGGTGGCGGCGCACCATTGCAGGGCATAGGAATTGCCCCCGCGATTGTAGTAGTAAGGCGAACTGGCAAACGGAATGTAGATCACTGCAAAGTACGTCGCGATCCAGGAGCCGACGGCCAGTGTGGTGGCGGCTCCGATGGCGTAGGCTTGCACTTCTCGGCGGGTATTGATGGCGATGGTGATGAGCAACGCCAGCAAGGTGGGGGCGATTGCGAGGACGATGGTCAACCCGGCAAAGGGCATGAGGATCGCTAGAAGGATGAAGAAGACCGCAAGGCCGACGAAGACGACAAGGCTGGATACGAACAAGCTCAACCATACCGGCCAACGCCGCAGGCCGTGGGATTCGCGTTTCTCAGAGAACTTTCGCACTGCTGCAGCGATCTGAGGGCCGCGGATGGCGACGAGCATGCCGGCGCACGACAGCAGCATCAGCGTCATGAAGATGCGGTTGAAGTAATACGCGACGTCTTCGACATCGCGGTTGCCAGCAGAGTTGTTGAGAACGATCGACGACACGATGGCGATGGCGAGCGAGACGCCAGCGCTCATCAGCAGTCGCCGAAACCATGGGGACGCCGTCGACCCAAAACCGCGGCTGGGACCCTCTTCATGCAGTTCGGCATCGTCGTCGAACGGACTGTATTCCTTGGGTTCTTCGCGCATGCGATCGGCTTTCGAGGGACGGACGTGGGATGGCGAGAACGACCCATAGCAAGTGACACAGGATGTTCCTGGGCCCATTGTAATGTCCTGCATAGCACTTGCGGTGCCGCAGGGGAGATCTGAGTTTGGAATGGCTTGGCGTCCAGGCTCGTCGTTTTCGTGTGCGAATTGGCTCCGCGGGGGCTATACTGAGAGTCCCGCCATCCTTGGGTCCAAGTTTGTTTGGAACCCTCCTCCCCCGATCTCGGAAAAAGGACGCACCGCGTGTCTCGACGTCGTTCTGAAGGCTCGTCCTCGTTGCACGGCTCGCTCTATTTGCGCGGTTCGATCGCGTCGATTGCGAAGCATGCGACTGCTACTGCCTATGGTTGGATGTTGGTGTTTGGGCTGGTGGTCGGGAGTTCTACCGAGCTTGCCGGTGCCGAGATCCAAGGATTGTTGGCCGGACGGTGCCTGGAGTGCCATAGCGGGTCCGAACCTCAAGGGGGGCTCGATTTGAGCTCTCGGTCGGGGCTGGCTCGCGGGGCCGATACGGGGTCTGTGTTCGAAGACGCCAATCGAATCGAAAGCCGTTTGTGGCAAGTCATCGAATCGGGCGAGATGCCTCCCAAGGCCAAGCTGACCGAGGATGAGAAAGCGCAGTTCAAGGTCTGGGTCGAGCAGGGAGCAACGTTGCCGGAAGTTTCCATCGATCGCTTTCGGGTGACTTCGAAGTATCGCGCGGGCTACGACTGGTGGGCGCTGCAGCCATTGCAGCCGGCCCCGAACGGGAGCATGCCTTCCGATCCGTGGATTCGCAACGACATCGATGGGTATGTGCTATCCAAACTGCGCGCTCGTGGATTGGAACCCAATCCGCCCGCATCGCCGCGATCACTGCTGCGTCGCGTGTTCATCGATTTGACGGGGCTGCCACCCAGCTACGCCGACGTCGCCGCCTTTGAAGCCGATCCCAGCGAGGCGCATTATTCAGAAATGGTTGAAAGGTTGTTGGCGTCTTCTGCTTACGGCGAGCGCTGGGCGCGGCATTGGTTAGACGTGGTGCGTTATGGCGAGAGCGATGGCTTTGAACGCAACTACCCGCGGCATCACAGTTGGCATTATCGCGACTGGGTGATCGATGCCTTCAATCAAGACATGCCGTACGAGACCTTCGTGCGGATGCAGATCGCCGGCGATGCGATCGCGCCTGGGTTGGAGGGGTGGTCGGCGGCGTCGTTCCTGGTATCGGGAGTGCATAACACCGTGGTCGGTTCGAGCGATCGCATGAAGCGGATTGCCAAGCAAGACGAACTCGAAGAAAAGATCGGTACGTTGAGCCAAGCCTTCCTCGGGCTGACGGCTCAGTGCGCACGCTGCCACGAACACAAATACGATCCGATTACGTCGGTGTCGTATTATCAACTGGCTGCGGCCATCACTGGCGTGGATCATGGAGACCGCGAAGCTGTCGATCCTGCATGGCAACAGCAACACGA
>JBKCUI010000065.1:0-23051 GCA_046318495.1 Pirellula sp.
CCCAACACCTATCGGCCAGCGCGGCCGATAGGGGAACGATTTTCTAGAAAATCCGAGGCCCAATCGATGCGAGGCGATTACTTTTTGCCGAGTACGAATCCGTCGATGCCCCAACCATCCTTTTCCGTTCGGACGACCATCCCGGTTGGGGTGAAGAAACCCTTCACTTCGGCGAACGGGGGCAGCGCATTGCCTTGCAATTCCTGCGGCTTGGCCTTGTCGGTCTTGAGGACACGCTCGGCAATGATGGCCAACAAGGATCGCGATTGCGGCAAGATCCCGGCTCGGAACAGTTCGTATTGCATCTCAAACGACCGTTCGGCCAAATCGATTTCCGAGAAGCTCAATCCGTTGCTCGTCGACAGCTTCTTTTGAATCGCGCGCGCCTTTTGAACGTCGTCTTGCTTTTCAAAATCCCCCAACTGGGCTTTGTTCTGGGCATTCCCCAAAACGCTGTAGATGGCTTCTGGATTGGAAGCGAACACAAAGTACCCATCGACGATCGAGACAGCCCAGTTGTTCAACAACGGTTTCTCTTCGTCTTCTTCCTCTTTCTTGGTTCCGCCGCTGTTGAACTCGATGATCTCCTCTTCGCCTTCGTCGTTGGAGAATTTCCAAACGCGGTAGTCCCCTACATCTTCGATGCTGCTGCCGACTTCGGTCTTGGAGTAGCGATTGAGGACATTGGTCAACTTGTTCTCCGGATCTTCGAGCTTGACAAAGATCAGCGTTCGTTTGCTTTCAGGAGTGATCGGTTCGACGATCTCCGACACGGCGTAGAACTCGTTGCCGATGTAAGGCAGGACCTCCGCGGGAATATCGATCTGCGGACCGGTGGGGTCATTCTTGATCCCGTCCAGGATGCCTTCGAACTGCTCGCTACCCAAGTAAGCATCGACCAGATTCTTGAACTTCGGAAACGCGTCCTTGAAGTTCCAGGAGAACCCCAAAACCCCGGCCGAGTTGACATTGATCCAGGCTGGCGGAATCAACGCAGGCTCATTCGGAAAGTCGAGAATCTGGACCGAGGCTGGCAATTCCTCTTCACGCAGGATGAAGCCTTGATGGTGCATGTCCAGATCGGATTTGGCGAGTTGGATCGAACCGGCAGCGCACAGGATGCGGTCGAAGCCTTGGCCTTCGAGCAACTTCAAGATGTCGACTTGGCCCTTGGCTTGTTTGCCCGTGATCGATCGCACGAGCTTGCCAAAGCCGATCGGTTGAACGAAGTATTCGATCTCGATCGGATGCGAGTCGCGAACGATCCGCGATTGGACTTTGGTGTATAGAGGGGACGCTTCCAACGAATCGGTCCGAGGAGTCGTTTGCGCGTCGAGCAGTTCTTGAATGGTCAGCAAGTCATCTGCAGCCACGAACTGACCGCGAGCGACCGCAAAGTAGGAGTCTCGAGCCCGCGTGTCGTTGGGCAGCTTGGGCAAAACGTAATGCTGAACGGTGACCCCTTGATGGTCGATGGCCTTGCCCGAGGCTTTTCGTTCCTGCATCTCGGTCCGAATCTTCGCCAGGAATTTGTCGACCTGAGCATCGCGGCCAGCCACATCCACGATCAACCCTACGGAATAGGGTTTTTCGGTAACCGTGGGACGGGCAATCCAACCCATGGCGGCTTGGCCGGTGGAGACTTCGGCCAAGTCATCGATGCGAAGGCTCAATTGCCAGCCCGCGCTGGCCAATCGACGCTTGATTTCTTCTTGTTGGCTCTCCCAGAAGTCCCGCAAGCGAGCGTCTGCAGCCAATTTCCCAAGTTCCGTTTTGCTCCAATTGGCCAGAAAGCGTTCGCTGTCGGGCAAGGCGACGAAAGCTTGCGTTTGTTCCGGGAACATGCGAGCCGCTCGCGGCAGGTCTTCTGCGAAGCTGCGGGACCCGAAAGACACCAAAGTTGTCAGCGACAAAATCCCGATTGCCAAGCGTCCAGCGAAACGGGAGCGTTGTCGAGACGGTACCGAACCACCCTCGCGACGATCAAGTTTCGAGCTGTCCATGCACGGGATGCGAAGCAACGCCAATTGGCGAACGCGGTTGATGAGTCGCACCAGAGAGTTCTCCGTTCGTGACGTCAAGGAAAAAAGCGAATAGCCTATGCTGTTCCGACCGTGTATCGTATCGCAAACCCTATGCGTTGTGGAACCGGGGGGCACCCCTTCCCAGGGCCCTTGATATCGACCAAGTTTTTGTCCTGCCAGGCCTAAAAAATGCCAAAAGACGAAGAAGTCCTTGTTGTTCCGTCTTCTCTTCTCGATCAATTGGGCCCGTTTTCGGGATTTCAAGCGTCCGTTGATCGTTATCTGCCCGCATTGCTCGATCGCAACCATCAGTCCTTTCGCCCCAGAAGCCTGGTCGAAGACGATCCCTCGTTCAAGCAGTTGATTCCTTATGTGATCTTGGAATGCAGCGATCAATGCCAAACGCGTTTGTTTCAATACACACGCGGCAAAGGACAAGGTGAAAAGCGGTTGCACGCTTTGAAGTCGATCGGCATCGGTGGGCATATCTCGGTAGAAGATGCCGAAGGGGACGATTGGTATCGCAACGGCATGCAGCGCGAATTGTCCGAAGAAGTAGACATCGGATGCGGCGGCGGAGATCGGATCGTGGGCTTAATCTATGACGACACCACCGAAGTCGGACGCGTCCATCTGGGCATCGTGCACATCATGCAACTTTCTTCGTGCAAAGTCACACCGCGCGAAGACCAACTGGTCGATCCAGGCTTCAAGCCGCTCGAATCGATGATCGAAGAAGACCTGCCCTACATGGAGACATGGTCGCAGTTGTGCCTCAAGCATCTTTATATGTAGTCGGGCGATCAGCATCCAACCCAGAACCTAGACACTTGCAAGATCGCGGCGATCCAATGCGATCCGATGTAAAGAGAGATCGCAGATCGATCGCCGTTCGAAACGGATTCGGCACGAAGAAGAGCTAGGCGAAAACTTAGAAGTCTTTCGCAGGCCGGACGATCAATATCAGGTTCGAATTCGCTCGCCGAGCATTCGACATGCCCCGGTCCGAACTCAAACCCGGATTGGCTGCTCGCTGTTCGGCCATGCGTTCGCGAGCCGCCATCGGCATCCCTTGCCCGCGATCCACACCTGGGAACATGCTCACCAGTTGGTTGCTCTCCGCACCGCGGTAGGCTAAGCGGCGAGCGCTGGCAACGGCCGAACCTTCGACCACACCATCGAGTTGCTTGACCAGGCCAACGACCGAGGGGTCCACCGACAGATCCATCTTGAACGATGGGAAATCCCCCGTGCTGACCATGATCTCATCCAACATGCTATCGAGGGTCACGTTCGAGGCACGCAAGAAAAAGACCGATACATTTTCATCCAGAGGTGCATCTCGATCGCGTAGCGGGACCGAGCCGACCAAGTTCTTGCTGGTCATCACTTCCAGTTGGTCGCGATCCAACACCATGTCATCGTTCTTTGAGTAGGCAACTTCGTATTTCTCGAGCAGCCCTTCGACCAATTGCGAGTCGATCGCATCGGCCGTGGCAGCGACATCCACGATCACGGCAAAGACAGGCTTGTCGACGAGCCCTTGTTTGGACAGCGAGTTGCGGATTTCATCGAGCAGGACTTCACCCGGGGTCGGGGTGACGACGTCCTGTTTTGGAGTGGAAGCATCCGCGATGCGGGATGCTTCGGCCGCAGGCATTTTGGGATCTAATGCGGGAACGGTTTCCACGCTTGGATCCATAGCGATCGAGGCAGCGTTTGGTTCTTTTTCAGCCGGTGCATCCGCCGCAGCAATGTTGCTAGTGCTAGGTACTACGGGCTCCGAGAGAACTCCGTCTGTCCGAACACTCGGTTCAGGGGTCGGGTTGGCGACGATCCTCGGCAGGGCATCGGTTACGCTCGGCGTGTCGTCGGCTGGAACCGTCGGCACCTCGCCGCGTTGTGCGATGTCTTGAGGACCATCTGACGGCCAAAAGGTAGATAGGATCAACAACCCAACGCATGCAGCGCTGACTGTCGCCAAACCGGGCAACCACACCCGCCAAGCGCGTTGTGTGAAGACTTCGCGAGCATCGTTTGACTCGCCGACCGTAGAAGGCATCAGCGGTCGCAAGGCAACGGGTTCTTTCCGCATCGGCCGCTCCCGCGAAGGAGCAACACGGTTGGATCGCGCCCCGTCGTGCGACGCTTCGCGACCACCCGCAGAGGGCTTGATCCACTCCGGCGGACGATCCATCAAGTCGGCTCGATCGCGAGCCGCAGCGATGAGTCCCTTGGCAAAATCGGGACCCAATCGCCCCACGCTGCGACCTCGCAGCAGGGACCGACGCAAGGCCTCCATCTCATCGAGCTTCGCCTGAAGCGACGGATCGTTGGCCAAAGCTGCATTCAAGCGGCGTTGCTCGTCGTCCTCCAGGACGCCATCGAGCATGCCGTTGAGCAGATCGTCGATTTCTTCAGGTTTTAGAGACATGATGGATTCATTGAGCCTTGTTTGGGTTCCTTTCTCCGAGTGCCTGAGACTCCGAAAAGTTCCCGCTCCGTTGGCTAGAATATCGGCAGGGGCCCCCTGCAGAAACGGAAACGGGCCAAATTCCCTGGACATTTTGGCTATTTTTTTGGCCAAATTCCGTTTTCGACAAGTACTTTTTCGACGAGGCCCGCCCAGCCACGATTGGCCGCCGGGGACGCCGGACTGGGATGCAAGATCCGAATCACCTCGCACGGCCCGTAGGCGAGCTGTTCCGAAGCTCTTTGCAAACAGGTTTCTGCGAATTGCCCGACCCCGACCAAGGTCTTTGGCTGCAAAATTTCCAGGATTCGTACCAAATGCCGATCGCAAGCTTCGCGAAGCGGCGCCGCCTCCGCCGCCGGTAGCTTATCGGGGGTCACGTTGCGTCCCTGGGCGTCCATAAACACCAGCGGGCAAAAATTGGCGACGAACTGGTCCTGAAAAAAGGCTTCGGGAGTACCGGCCAAGGCCGCGAACAACCCCCACAATCGCTTTCCGGAAACTTCGGAACGCGTGCATGCCAAGCCTTGGATCGGGCGTTTGGGGTGCTCTGGATCCGGACGGCCCACTGGAGCATCGATCTTGAGCCACTCCCGGACGGCCGCCACCTCGCCAAACGGGATGCCGGTCTGAGCCATCCCCCACGGACCTGGATTCATGCCCAAATAGAGGACTCGTTTTTTCTGCCGCGCATACCGTTTCAAGTAAATCGAATGCGGCCCCCAGGCATACTCCAACGGGTTGTAGACGCAGGCCACCGGCGCAGAGAATCGCACGCGTTCTAAATCGCGGCACAGTTGCAACGCCGCCTCCGCCACAGCGTCCGATGTCTTGGTCAATCCCCTTCTCCTATACTCTGCGTATGTCAGTGGTCCGAACGGCACGGTCGACCGTCCCCCTTTATGCTCTGCGAACTCGCTAGCGCGGACAAGTAAACCCATAGCAAGCAATTGCTGCGGGGCGCGTGCAAGCACGGCCCGACCAAGAGTTCGCCTTGATTCCACCGGTTGCCTATCCTAGCATGCCACGGCCACGAACTGGTCACCCCGCTATCATTCCTGTGATCGCGCGGTGATTGCTCGGGGTGAACGGTCCTCGTGCGAGACCGTAGCGACGGAGACCGTGTTGCTTTGCACGCAGGGCGCAATGTTGCGGCCCGGCTTTCGGCAACGCGATAGGCAAGGACGGATGGCCGTCGGAGTCGGCGGCCACCATGTCAGGGAAGCGCTCATGATTTGGACGATCATTCAAACCAGCTTTCGTCGA
The DNA here is from genome assembly GCA_046318495.1 of Pirellula sp. GTDB lineage: Bacteria > Planctomycetota > Planctomycetia > Pirellulales > Pirellulaceae > JBKCUI01. Next base: position 5,764 of record JBKCUI010000065.1, read on the forward strand.
TTGCGCAACAATCGATCCGAGCTTGTGTTGTCGTTTGTCGTCCCGATTCTGTTCTTCAGCATTTTCGCCGTCATCTTTGGCTCGCGCGGCAGCAGCGCCAGCGGCACCCCCAGAATCAAGATCGCGATCGCCGATTCCTCCGATTCGCCCATTGCGCGCCGCGCTCTCGAACTGCTTGCAGAGCAATCCTCGCTTCAAATCCTCGATCGCAACGCGACCCATGTGCCGCACGAAGCTTCCGATACCGACCGTGTTGCGGTCGCCACCGTCGATCGCCAAAGCGCCGAAGACATGGTGCGACGCGGACTGGTCTCGGCAGCCATCGCATTCTCCCCTCCCGCTCCGAGTTCCGCCCCTGCGCAGTCCTTGCACGTGACCTCCATCGCGGACGGATCGCAACGCATGCCGCAAATCGAAGTCATGAGCGATTCGTTCGATCAAGTCGCATCGCAAGTCATCACCGCCGTGGTGCAGCGAGCGGTGATGATGGCCGCAGCCGAACAACACCAAAAGTACTTTGCCGAACAACCTGCTTCGACGTCGCTCGCCAGCCGCCTCACCCCCGAGGAGCACAGCTTGGACACCGCCGCAGCAAGCGACCGCAAAAGCACGCCTGCCCTGCCTGTATCGCATGCGATGCACGCATTGCGTTCCACCGCCATTCGCAACGCCCCGAGCCGCAAAGCCGAACTCCTCGATCCTCGCGAACCGATCGCCGCACCCGGCGGGCCAGAAACCTTAGCAGCATCGCAAACGCCCGGCGACGGAGAATTGCTCCCGCCTGGGTATCCCTCCTCCACCCCCAGCCGAATCGCGGCTATCCCCTCGTTTCCAGAACCACCCGCCATCGCCACGATCGATGTGCTGGGCGGCCGCAAAGCCAATCCCGTCATCGCTATGTATGCCGCAGGCATCGCGGTGATGTTCCTGCTCTTTAGCGCCACCACGGCCAGCGGCTCACTGCTCGAGGAACGCGAAAACTCCACGCTCGATCGTTTGCTCTGCAGCCGCCTGACCATGGACCAGTTGCTCATGGGCAAGTGGGCTTACTTGACCATCATCGGCATGATTCAAATGCTCCTGATGTTCTCCTGGGGCTCCCTGGTCTTCGGCATCGAAGTCTTGCGCCATTGGGAGGGGTTCATCGCCATGACCCTGGTGACCTCGGGTGCAGCCGCTAGTTTCGCGCTCTTCCTGGCGAGCATGTGCAAGACCCGCACGCAGCTCGGCTGGGTTTCCACGATTGTGATTCTCACGATGTCGGCTTTGGGTGGCAGCATGGTGCCTCGCTACTTGATGAGCGAGACGATCCAAAACGTCGGCTTGATCACCTTCAATGCCTGGGCGCTCGAAGGCTTCAATAAAATCTTTTGGCGCGAGTTACAACTCCAAGACATCGAGCGCGAGCTTGCCGTGTTGACCTTGTGCGCCTTCATTTTCATCGTCTCGGCACGGATGTTTGCGACGCGCTGGGAACGGTCATGAACTCCGATCGGTTACCGCCGCTCGCAGCCGATCAATTGCTGCGACACGATTACGAGCGATTGCGCCGGCAATGGCAACGCTTGCAGCGATTGCCCAGCGAACGCTATTCGATCGATCGCGCGCGATGGGAATCGGCGCTGCAATCGGCCTCCCAGCGGTTCCAAGATCGTTTGGCCGTCCCCTATCGCATCGCTTACGATCCGGAGCTGCCGATCAGCCGCTATCGCGATGCCATCATCGATTGGATCCAGCATCGCCAAGTCGTCGTCGTGTGCGGCGAAACGGGATCGGGCAAAAGCACCCAGCTTCCCAAACTTTGCCTCGAAGCCGGTTTAGGCCGATACGGTTGGATCGGCCACACCCAACCGCGGCGCTTGGCCGCGCGCTCCATCGCGCACCGTCTGGCCGAGGAACTGGAAAGCCCATTGGGCTCCGTGGTCGGCTACAAGGTTCGCTTCTCCGACCAAACGCAGCCATCGACGTGGATCAAGTTGATGACCGACGGCGTGCTGCTCACGGAGATCCATCGCGATCCCAACCTCGAAGCCTACGACTGCATCTTGGTCGACGAAGCCCACGAACGCTCGATCAACATCGATCTGTTGTTGGCTTATCTGGCGCGGTTGATCGATCGCCGACCGGAACTGCGCATCATCATCACCAGCGCGACCATCGATGCAGAGCGATTTTCGGAGCATTTCCACGATGCCATCGGTCCAGCCCCGATCGTGATGGTCGAAGGCCGCAGCTATCCGGTCGACCTTCGCTATCGCGGAGCATCCCATCGCGATCTGGATGGCATGGACTTGGGATCTCGATCGGAACCAGAAGATGCACCCGAGCGGGATCCATCGGTTCTCGGGCGATTCTGCGACGCGGTCGATGAATTGCTGGGCGAGGGAAGCGGCGACATTCTGTCCTTCTTCGCCACCGAACGCGACATTCGGGATGCGGCCAAGCGATTGCGAGGGCATCTCACGAGAACCGGATGGGCCGAACGCATCGATGTGTTGCCGCTCTATGCGCGGCTCACGGAAGCCGAACAGCAGCGCGTGTTTCAACAACACTCCAAACGTCGCATCGTGCTGGCGACCAACGTGGCCGAGTCGTCCTTGACCGTGCCGGGCATTCGCTATGTGATCGACACGGGCACCGCTCGCATCTCGCGCTTTGCTGCCAAGAGCCGCGTGCAACGGTTGCCGATCGAACCGATCTGCCAAGCCTCCGCCAACCAGCGCTCCGGACGCTGCGGCCGATTGGGGCCCGGCATCGCGATCCGTCTTTACGACGAAGCGGATTACTTGACACGGCCCATGTTCGCCCAACCCGAGATCCGTCGATGCGATCTGGCCAGTACCATCTTGCACTCCAAATCGCTCGGGATCGACGACATCGAATCGCTGCCCTGGCTGGATCCGCCGCGGGCGGAGACCGTGCGCGAAGGACTGAGCACCTTGCGCGAAATCCAAGCCATCGACGACGAGCAACAACTGACTCGCGTTGGACGTTCGCTGGCGCATTGGCCCGTTTCGCCTCGCATCGGCCGCATGCTCCTCGCCGCAGATTCGATGGGATGCTTGAATGAAATGCTGATCATCGCTGCCGCTTTAGAGACCCAAGACCCGCGCGTGCGACCACCCGAGGCGCAAGGTGCCGCCGATGCGGCCCACCAGCGTTTTCGCGACCCGAACAGCGATTTCCTGTCGTACCTTCGACTGTGGGATTTCTACCAAGGACTTCGCGAGAAACTCGGCCGCGCTCGGCTCGAACGCGCATGTCGAGAAAGCTTCTTGTCGTTGCCTCGCCTCCGCGAATGGGGGGATGTCCATCGCCAATTGACCGAACAATGCCGCGAATCCAAACTCGCCATCGGCCCGAGGCGCTGGCTGCTCGAGCCGCTCGAACCCGCCGCGCCGCGATTGCCACCTCCAGCGAACGATAGGCACGCAAAGGCACGCCACGACGCGCGCAACGAGGCGCCAGCGACGTCGCGATTTCCTGAAGGCTACGAAGCCATCCATCAATCGATCGTAAGCGGACTCCTATCGGGCGTGGCCATGCTCGACGACCAGAATCGTTACCGCGGCGCGTCGAACATGGAACTGCAACTGTGGCCGGGATCGTGCCTCCGTCAGTCGAACGCCAAATGGATCGTCAGCGCCGAGATCGTGGAGACGACGCAGCGCTATGCCCGGACTGCTGCCCGCATCGATCCGGCGTGGATTCCAAGAGTCGGCGAGCATTGCCTCGCTTACTCCTACGACAGCCCGCACTTCAGCCGCAAGCATGGTTCCGCCATGGTCATGCGCAAGGGCTCGCTGTTCGGATTGCCGGTGGTGGCCAGGCACGCCGTTCCCCTCGCCCCCCTCGAGCCGTCGCTGGCCCGACAACTATTGATCGAGCATGGACTCGCCGAGCAAGAGCTCGTGTCGCGCGCGCACTTCTGGCAACACAACCAACGCTTCTTAGAGTCGTTGAAGCAATTCGGAGACAAATGCCGCCGTCGCGATTTGGTCGTCGATCCTTTTCGCCTGCTCGCGTTCTATCAGGCATGCGTTCCAGAACACGTTGTCGACCGCGTCTCGCTCGAAGCCTGGGACAAGCAACTGCGAGGCTCGATTCCTTCAGCATCCTCTCACGACGTGCCGACTTCGCTGCCACCACCCTACCTGACGTGGGAAACATTGGAGCTCGAATTGGATGTCGACCAATTGGACAACGCGTATCCGGACGCCATGTCCTTTGGAAACATCAGCCCGTTGCCGTTGAGTTATCAGTATGCCCCGGGGGATCCTGCCGATGGCGTGACCGTGCGCGTTCCAGAAAAGATCGTCGATCAGTTGCATCGCGAAAAACTGGAATGGCTCGTGCCGGGATTGCTTGAAGAGAAACTGATCGCGCTGCTCAAATCGCTTCCAAAGCGATTGCGTCGGCAACTCGTTCCGATTCCGGATACCGTGCAAGCCCTGTTGCCCGAGATGCTCGAGGATGCCAAACGCTCGGAGCCCTTTTGGAAATCGTTGTGCGATCGCTGCTCGCGCCGACTCGGCGAACGCGTGCAGCCTTCGGATTTCGACACCGAGTCGCTCCCTCAGCATTTGAAGATGCGGGTCGAGGCCCACAACGATGCCGGCGAGACGACGATCGATGGCCGCGATTTGGCGGTCGTGCAAAAGCACATCCAGTCCCATCGCGCGACCACCGCGCCCCAACCGAGCGCCGCAGCCAGCCACGAACCATGGCATCGCACCGCTATCACCCGCTGGGATATCGAAGAGCTCCCTGCGAGCATTCAACAATCGATCGGCGGCGTCGTGGTGCAGCGCTACCCAGGCTTGATGGCCCGCGATGGTTCCATCGCCACGATGGTGTACGACCATCCCAGCCTCGCCGAACAAAACCTGCGCGAGGGTTGGATCCGCTTGATCGCTCAAATGGAACGCCGCGAACTCAAGAGTCACATCCCTTACTTGCCGCAATGGTCGAGCGCCAGCCTGTGGCTTTCGGACCGATGGACGGGGGACAAACTCGCGGACTGGATCACGCTCTTGATGGCTCGATTGGCGATGGTGGAACTGGATTGGTCGCGAGGTGCCTCGGACTTTGCCCCATGCTGTAGAACGCTCCTCGATTGGAACGCCATCCATGCGCAGCGCGTTTCGCGCATCGCCAATGCGGCGGCCGAGATCGGCAAATGGATACCAAAACTGGCCGAGGCCTACCATCAAGTCCGCAAGCTGCGCGAAAGCTGCCCGAGTTCGCTGGCGACCAATCGAACGGCCATCGACAAGCAGCTCGAAGGATTGCTCGAGCCGTTTCATGCGTTCCATACTCCATGGGTCTACATGCGAGATTGGCCGCGTTTCTTGTCGGCCATCGTCAGCCGTTTCGAAAAGATGAAATCGCTCGGATCGGCCAAGGACTTGGAACTCGACGCACCCGTCCTCGCTGCGTGGAAGGACTACAGCGCGCGGTTGGAACAACGTTCGTTGCAAGTGGGCTCCGACCCGGCCAAAGGAACCTACTTTCCAACGGGCAAGCTGCTTGAGTACCGATGGATGCTCGAAGAGTTCCGCGTTTCGATCCATGCGCAAAAACTCGGGACACGACTGAGCGTCTCCCCCAAACGGATCGAGAAAATGCAGGAGCAGTTGCAAGCCGAATCGCTCGGCGGTGCGAGTTAGCGATCGCGCCTGCGTACGATGGCCGCCAAGCGAACAGGAACGTTACTGCTGCGCTGGCCGATGCGGTTCGAAGCGATTGCGAGCCGCTTGTTCCGCAACGCGGACCGCTTCGACCGCAGACTGATACAGCAGTTTTTGTGCGCGGATCTTGGGTTGTCCCTCGGCTGGTTCCAGGCGTTGGTAGCGCGCGTCGGGTTGCAAGGACCAAGCGTTTTGGTTGTCGCGGAAATAGGTATCGAGAATTTCCATCAACCGGCGTTTGCAGGCCACATCTTCGATCGGGGTCAGGAGTTCAATACGTCGATCGAGCGATCGGGGCATCCAATCCGCGCTGCTGATGAACAGCTCATCCTCGCCGCCGTGATAAAAGTAAATGATTCTCGCATGTTCGAGAAAGCGATCGACGATGCTGACAACCGAGATGTTCTCGCTCAATCCGGGGACGCCGGGTCGCAAGCAACAGATCCCGCGCACGTTCAGTCGGATCACCACCCCAGCCCGGCTCGCTCGGTACAGGGCTTCGATGATTTCGGGATCGACTAGCGAATTCATCTTGGCCGCAATGTAAGCCTTTTGACCTTGTTGACGGCGCTGCGTCTCGCCGTCGATGAGCGACACCAGTTTCTTGCGCAATCCCAACGGCGCGGACTCCAGTTTTTCGTAGGGCTGCGGCTGGCTATATCCGGTGATGGCATTGAAGAACCCCGAAGCATCTTTGCCGAGCGATTCGTCGCATGTGAGGTAGCTGATATCGCTGTACATCCGCGAGGTGGCTTCGTTGTAGTTGCCGGTGCCGAAGTGGACGTAGCGGACGATGCCGGATGCTTCGCGGCGGACCACGATGCAAATCTTGGCATGCGTCTTGAGCCCGCGCACCCCGTACACGACTTGCACGCCCGAGCGTTCCAGCTCGCGAGCCCACTCCATGTTGCGGGCTTCATCAAATCGAGCCTTGAGCTCGACCACCACCGTCACGTACTTGCCTCGCTCCGCCGCACGCTTGAGGGCCGCCACGATCGGGCTTTTGCGACTGGTGCGATAGAGCGTTTGCTTGATGGCCAACACATCGGGATCGACGGCCGCCTCTTCGATCATTCGCACGACCGGTTCAAAGCTCTCATACGGATGGCATAACATCACGTCTTGTTCGGCGATCGTTTGAAACATCGGCTGCGCCGGATCGATCTGCGGGGATCGCTGGGGTGGCCAAACGGAATCGCGGAGCGCGGGAAAGCCTTCGATGTCGGTCAAGTACATCATGCTCGAAAGATCGAGCGGTCCTGGGAATCGAAACACATCGCGATCGTCGATGCCCAGCTTTTCCTTGAGGAAGGCCAGGGTCGTCTCGGAGACTTCTTGGGCAATCTCCAACCGGACGAAATCCGCCGAGCGACGCGAGCTGAGGACTTCTTCCATCCCGAGGATCAAATCCGACGCGCTATCTTCGCGAACCGAAACATCGGCGTTGCGCGTGACGCGAATGGAGATGCACTCCTCGATCCGTTTGCCGGGGTAGTATTGATCGACGTGGTGGGCGATCACATCCTCGAGCAACGCATACGAATAGCCCTTTTCGCTGGGCATGGTGATGAACCGCGAGATGGCCTTGCCCAGCGGGATAAAGGCAAAGCGATGAGGCGATTCCGAATCTCCGCTGGCCATTCGCAAGCACAAATAGAAGCCGAGGTTGGACAGAAGCGGAAACGGAGCATCCGGATCCAAGTCCATCGCGGAGATTACCGGGTAGATCTCCTCTTCAAAGAAACGGTGCATGGCTTCGGTGCACGGCGCATTGGCGTTGGCCGCACTGACGCGCTCGAGGCCCTCTTCGGCCAGCGCTGGCTCGACGGATTGCAAGAAACAATCGTATTGATCGCGAATGATGGTGTTGACGCGATCGTAGATCAGCTCCAGTTGCTGCGTGACCGTGGCACCGCTCGGGTCGGGAGTCTCAATCCCTTGGGCTTGCTGCAACTGCAGCCCACCGACGCGGACCATGAAGAATTCGTCGAGATTGCTAGCGGTGATCGCGAGGAATTTGAGCCGCTCTAAAGCGGGAACTTTGGAGTAGCGAGCTTGGTCGAGAACGCGCTGGTTGAACTCCAGCCAACTGAGTTCGCGATTGATAAAATGGCTCGGATCGAGGCTCATGGCGTCTGCAAAGGTAAGGCCTGAATGGGTGCAAGGAGGTCCCATTCTATCGACTGCCGCGATCGTTGCACGGTCAACTCCAGCCCGTTCCCGAAAGGGGTGCTCGTAGGGTACGCTTTTCCCCTCCCGCTGCTGGGATTTCTTTGCTAAAGACGTATTGCCCACGATCTCCGGCTCGCGATCGTCGCAACGGAGTGGTCCCAGCGCGATCGGGGCACGCCGCTCCGTTGCATTCATCCCTTCCGTTTCCAGGGTTGGCCAATCATGAAGTTTTGGGGACTGATCTTGATCTGTGCATCGAGCGCGTTGGCCTTGCTCCTGCCCGCCTTGGGAGTCGTCCGCTTCCCGATGGGAGTCTCTTCGGCGATGGCGACCCCATCGAGCGCCGCGCCCACCCCTCCGATGGGGGCGGCGGTTGGGAATGCGGCTGATCCACCCAGTCTCACCTCCGGTCCGCAATGGCCGCAGAGCATGATGAATGGCGACGCGTCCGCATCGTTGCCGCCGAGCTTGAACACGGTTGCTTTGGGCAACCAAGGAGCCGCTGCGGAAGCGACCGGCTCGGTTGCGAATCCGGGGCCTACCAACGATGCGCGATTGGGCCGCATCCCGTTCACCCATGTGAACTCGCAAAAGGTCGGGCTCGGCGTCTGGGTTTGTTTGATCCCGGTGATGCTTGTGGGACTGGGGATGTGGACATTCTCCCCCTCGCCGCGACGCGCCAAATAGGCAAGGACGCGCGCCTTCGTCGATGAACGCACTTGGAAATTGCAAGGCGATCAAAAGTGCAGCTTGGACGCGATCCAACCGACTGCGCCGCCGATGCAACCAAAGCATGGCGTGCCGATGGCTAGCATGATCACCGTTGCAAACGAGTCCATGCCACATCGAGGACCAGGAGGCATGGAAGCGACCGCCCAAGATTCCCGCACCGATCCATAAACTGCGAATCCAAAGGGAATGGTCGCGGCCAACACAAAACCCATCGTCACCCATTTCAGCGTCGAACGCGGGCGATGAGGGGATGGCAAGGGCTCGATGGTCTCGACGCTTACTCGGTAGGGATTGATCTCGCTCATCGCCCAGCCTCTTTAGAATGGATCTCCCGCGCGATTCAACCCTCGACGGCTTGAAGACCGCGGGGAGAGAGTCTCCGTCGCTGGCTCGCAACACGGAGCCCATCTTTGGGATACGCATGGCCTTCGCTGCAGTTCAGGTCACCTGATGGCTTGCGGCTGTAACGTAACCGGCATGCCAGTCGCGCCGCGCCAACAACGGGTACTGCAAGCAGACTCGGAAGGTATCCAGGCTGATGCGAGTCGATTATGTTGGCGTTGGAAAGGCCCATCCAGGGCGACACGTATCGGATTGCCAGACCGACTTTGGCAAAAGAGGACATCCATGAAGATCGGCAATGCGTTGATTCGACCTTTCCTGCCCACGAAGGATTTCGATCTTTCCAAACGCTTCTACGAAGCCTTGGGATTCGAAAAAACGCTGGACGATGAAGTGGCGATCTTTCGGGCTGGTAGCGGTGGTTTTTTGCTCCAAAGGCATTACCACCCCGAGTGGGCCAGCAACTCCATGATGCAACTCATGGTGGATGATCTCGATGCTTGGTGGTCGCATATCGAAGCGTTGGACTTGCCTGGCAACTTTGGAGTGCCGCCGCCGAGTCCGCCCAAAGTCCAACCCTGGGGCTTGCGAATCGCATTCGTGGTCGATCCCGCCGGGGTTCTATGGCATGTCGCCGAACGCCGCCCAAACGTGACGCACGACCAATCGTAGCCATCCACTGCAGGAAGTCACACGATCGAGCAAGACCGGCTTTTCTGGCACCAAAGGAATCGGTCATGGGTTGATGGGTTCGCAGAGTAGCTTCGCAGAGTAGCAACGAGCGGTGATTGCACGGGGCTGTGATTACACGGGGCTGTGATTAAACAGGACAATCACAAAAGATTCGCCGGATGTCGATCCCTTACTTTTTTCCAACCCGGTGAAAGATTTCGTGGGCGAACCAAGATTACTTCAGGGGAGGACCTCCGGACGACGGAAGCTTCCTCGCCCCAGAACTGCCGCACAGTCCGCGTTGCATGAACCTCCATGAGCGACCTAAATCCAGAGACACGAGCCAGCTTGCTGCTGAAACTGCACGACTCTGCCGATGCGGACGCGTGGCGCGATTTCGCCGACATCTACACCCCGGTGATCCATCGCACCGCCCGGCGCATGGGGTTGCAACCCGCCGATGCCGATATCGTCGTCCAAGACGTCTTGCTCGCCGTGGCCCAGTCGATCCAGCCTTGGTTGGCGCGCGAAGAGCGTTCCGGATTTCGACCGTGGCTGTTTCGCATCGCCCGTAACAAGGCGATGGATGTCCTGACGCGACGTGCCACGCGCTCCGAGCACGGGGCCGGCATGGAGTGGGAAGAACTCGCCCAACGCGAGTCGGCCGCCGCCTCGCATTGGGACTACGAATACCGCTGGGAGCTGTTCTCGCGAGCGGCAACCGAAGTCCAAAAGACAGCTGCCGAAACGACTTGGCAAGCCTTCTGGCTCTCGAGCGTGGAAGAACGCCCGGTGGCCGAAGTCGCGAAGCTGCTCGGCGTCCGAGAAGGAGTGGTCTATCTGAGCCGCTGTCGCGTGATGGATCGTATCCGCAAACTCGTCAAGCAATGGGATGCCTCGGAATGACACGCCACCCACAAGACGCCTGCCACGGTCGCGACCGACTGAGCGCATTGCTCGAAGGCCATGTCAGCGACGCCGATTCCGATGCGATGCTCGCGCATCTGGAGCGGTGCCCGCGCTGCCAATCCGAGCTGGAAGCCATCTCCGGCGAAGAACGGGACTGGTCCGGCGCCCGACATGTTTTGCTATCCACGAAGCAGCCTTCAGACTCGGGATCGGCCTCCTCGTCGTTCCATCCCTTCCATCGGTCCCACGCGGCTCGCAGCGATGCATGGGCCGAATCGATCTCGAAGAAACTCTTGTCTCCTCCCTCCCATCCCGAGATGCTCGGCCGCATCGGTCGTTACGACATCGAGCGCTGGATCGGTGCGGGTGGCATGGGAATCGTGTTCAAAGGCTTCGATACCGAACTGCATCGCGCCGTTGCGATCAAAGTCCTCGCCCCCTCGCTGGCCCTCAACGGTGCGGCCAGGCATCGATTCGCACGGGAAGCCCGCGCCGCTGCGGCCGTGGTCCACGAGAATGTCGTCCCGATCTACGACGTCGAAGCCAACCGCGAGATTCCCTACTTGGTCATGCGATTCGTCCCAGGCGAGTCCTTGCAAGCCCGCCTCGATCGCGAAGGACCGCTCGAACTCAAGCAGATCTTGCGCATCGGCAAGCAATTGGCCGCGGGACTGTCTGCAGCCCATGCGCAAGGGCTCATCCATCGCGATGTCAAACCCGCGAATGTCTTGCTCGAGCCGGGCATCGATCGGACGATGCTGACCGACTTCGGATTGGCCCAAACCATCGACGACGCCAACGTGACCGCATCCGGCGTATTGCCGGGGACGCCGCAGTACATGTCGCCCGAGCAAGCCCGCGGGGACAAACTCACCGTGCAGAGCGATTTGTTCAGCGCCGGCAGCGTGCTGTATGCCATGTGCACCGGACGCGCTCCCTACCGCGCGGAAACGCCCCTCGCGGTCCTGCGCATGATCGGTGAAACGAAACCCCCGAGCATCCGTTCGCTCCATCCCGAAATCCCCGATTGGATGGAACGGATCGTCGAGCGCGCTATGTCCAAGCACCCCAAGGATCGTTATGCCAGCGCCGGCGAGTTGGCGCACTTGCTCGAAGAATGTCTGGCACACGTCCAACAACCGCTATCCACGCCGCTGCCGGCTTCGCTTAACCACACCCAACGCTGGCTGGCTCCCCGGTTCGGACGCCTGTGGCGAGTCGCTGCCGGGGGGACGCTCGCGCTCGCCGGTGCATGGCTGGCGTGGCAATGGCTCGCACCCGCAACACCTAACGAACGCTTGCAAGGAATCGCTTCGGTGATTCAGGCACCAACGTCGACAACGCTTGGCGAAGCAGATGCGGCGCCATCCGCAATCGCCTCGCAGGAAGCGACCAAGTCCCCCGAGAGAGTCGTGGAGCCCATCGTCTGGAAGGTACAGCCGCTGCCTCGCACACCCGAGGATGCCATCTTAGAACAACTCGATGCACCGGTGAGTATCGACTGGAACGCGATGCCCTTAGACGCGGCCTTGAAGGAACTGCTCGATCCGATTGCCATTGCGTTCCCAACCCAAGAAGCGCAAAACGCGATCGCATCGGCCGCTCCGGTCCGGCTTCGTCAACGCGGCACGCGACGCCAGATCCTGGATCGATTGCTTGCACCGCTTGCGATGGCACCGATGGTCCTGCCCGATCGCATCGACATCGCCGAACGGGACTATGCGAATGCGCACCCGACCATTCGCAGGTATTGCCTGTCGAGCATCGCGCGAAACAGCCGCGAAGCCAGCGCGCTGGCACAGATGCTGCATCGCTTCGTCGAACCGGATGCGTGGAAATCGGCAGGAGGCCCCTGCGATCTGTCGCTGTACGGTCCGGTGCTGATCGTGAAGGGGACCGAGTCGATGCACGAGGAGATCGTGCAGATTTTGGCTCACCGTTCCAACGCGCTGATCGATGCTCAACCCGAGCCCAATCCTTAAACGAATCACCCTCTTTTTCTTTTCGTGGAGAACAACTCGATGAACCAAAAAACCTTCCAACGCACTCGGCTTGGAGTGCTCGCGTTGACCGTGGCGGGCGTTGCCGCGGTCCTGTTTACCGACACGCCCTTGAACGCTCAGTTGATGGGTGGTGGTGGCCCAGCCGGCATGGGCGGGGGAATCATCGGCGGCATGGAGGGTGGTGGTGGCATGGCTGGCGGTGGCTTCGGGATGCAGCACCCAGCCGGAGAAGAAGAGGAACCGCTTGTCGTTTGGTCCAAGCCTGCCGGTCCAGAACCGGACTGGTTGTCGCGAGGCAAAAAAGCCTTGAACGCCAAAGAGCAGACGCGACGTCGATTGGATGAAGTCGTGGAACTGAGCTTCAACAACATTCCCCTCACCGCGGTCCTTGAGGAACTATCGACTCGAGCGGAGGTTGCGTTCCACGCCGATCCACGCGGGCTCGAACAAGCATCCGTGACCATCGAGCAACCGATCACGCTCATGGCGCGAGCCTCCCTCAAGGAATTGCTCCATCGCATTTTGCATCCGATCGGCTTGGATTACATCGTCCTGGTAGATGGGATTACGATCACCGATCAAAAGACGGCGGAGATGCGCGGCGCCATCGCTGCTTACAATCTCGCGCACCTCGTGAATGACAATCGAGGCGGTCGCAAGATCGTATCGCTCATTCAAACCATGATCGCCCCGGAGAGTTGGATCGCTGCCGGAGGTTTGTGCTCTTGCGAATTGATCGGTACGGTCCTCTATGTCAAAGCGTCCGAGTCCATGCACGAGGACATCGAGCAGTTCCTGGCGCACTTCGCACGTCTCGATGGCAAGAACGATGTGCCAGGTCAGGAGTCCTTACCAGTCGCCCCCGGAATACTCGGTCTGCCCGGTGCGGAAGGTGCGCTGAATCCTGCGATCTTGCCAGGCGCAGCCGGATCGCCCAGCCTGCCCGGAGCGGACAATACGCCGAATCTTTTGCCCTTGCCAGGAACAAGTGGATCGCCCGGGCTGCCCGGATCGTCGCAAGTTCCTCGGTACTAGGCCGTCCTTTGTGTTCGCCGCAATGTTCGCGAGCTCTCGGATGGACTCTAATGGGATCGACTAGGTGCTATCTCAAGGAGTCTTTGCATGCGTCCACGCTCCCCACGTTTCTTCGTTTCGCATGACTGCCTTTCAGGGATCGCGCTCACATGGATCGGCGTCCTGGCATGGCTGGCACCTGCAATGTTGCTGTCGACCGTGAAAGCGGACGAACCACAACCGTCGGAAGAAGTCATCGCAGGACGCGTGGTCGACGCATCCAACCAACCGATCGTGGGAGCGAAGGTCCAGTGGATGACCGATTTCTTCAAAGATTGCATCGTTACGGAGAGCGATGCCGAGGGACAGTTTCAAATCCGACAAGCGGTGCCAGCGGACGGGGGAAAAGCCGCCGCACGCGAGGATCTGTTGTGGGTGGTTGCGGATGGGTTCAATCTCAAGTGCGTTCGGCCGCAGCGAAGCGATGGGCGGTTTCTGCCTAGTCTCGTATCGCTGAGCGCGGCCACCACACTTCAGGTGCAAGTGTTCTCGCCGGATGGCTCCCCATGTGCGAATGCGATTGTCGAACCGTACTACTTCGATATCCCAAACGGGGTCTAATACTCCGAACGCTCCACGGGATTGACCGGTATCGTTCCTCCCTCGGTCGTGAATGACTTTCGTGTCACTACCGATGAGAAAGGGAAGGCATGGTTGCGTGGGCTGCCGATTAACAAGATGGAGGGTGTAACGGTGCGTCAGCAAGACACCCAGCCGCAGTTGTTTCGCACGCACCATCACGAACTGGAAACGGTCACGCTGCAACCAACAGGACGGGTTGTTGGGAACATCTTCGTCGCGAATCCCAAAGCGGCGCGACCGGAGCTCATGGGAAAACGCGTCTCCTTGATGTCTTCTGGAAAGCAGGATGTGACATGCCACACCTGGACCACGGTCGATGCGAGAGGAGAGTTCGCTGTGAACGGCATGATGGCGGGAAACATCTCGGCGAGTCTAGCCATGGGTGATAGCCCCTACCAACCCTATCCCTTCACCCCCAAACGACTCGCAGTGGGAGAAGAACTGGATATGGAGATCGTGGTCGCGGAAGCGGTTTTGGTGCGCGGCCGATTGGTAACCGAGGACACCGACGAACCGGTCGAAAAAACGAGAATCGCGGCATTTCAATTGGGAGACATCGGACATCATCAATCCAAAGACGCGACGTCCGACCAAGAGGGTTACTTTAGGTTGTACTTGCACCCAGGCTCATACCAAGTGCAAGCCTACGACATGGTGCAATCCAAGCATGCCATCGACTACAGCTACCCCCCGTCCATCCAATTCTCATTGAAGGAAGGCGTCGAGGAGTTCGATGCGCCCGACATACGTTTTCCACCCGTGCGCGTCGAAATTGGGAAGCTGATCGACGGTCAAGGCAAACCGATTGCCAACCGCCGGGTCGCACTGCTTATCGGCGACTCCAACCACCCGATCAAGAGCGGCAATTCGGATGAAAACGGCGCGCTAAAGATTCGCACATGGTCGAGCGATTTGCAAATCAGCGACCAAGCGACCCGCTGGGTTCTGTATCCGAAAGAAAAGTCCGCAAAAGTAGGAGATGTTCGAGACTACCCATCCCTTCGCCTCGAAAGCGATTCTCCGTTGATCTTGGTGAGTGAACAACCGGACGCGTAAACCAGAAACCGGGACACGCCAGCAGGTTGCAGAGTGTCTTGAACACGAACAGGTCCCTGATGGCGATCATGGTTCGACGCTGTCAAGCAGCATGGCGGCCTCCGCTCGATTCAACCGTCTTCCCATCTCGATGCGAGCATAACCAATTAGTGCCACCCACGCATTGCCTTGCGAGCGATCAGCTAGTTTGACAGGTAGTGCTCAGAACAAAGTGCAAGGTTTGTTGGTTGGCCATAGGGTGGGTCACCAGGCCAACCGTCCGCGCACCGATGGAACGAACCTCCTGCGCAGAACCTCCAAGCAAGCACACCCCACCCCCGCATCGAACCAAGACCCGCGAGGCTTTGCTCTTCCAACAATTCCAACGGAACGCAGTCTCGTTCGGCATCAACCTGCTAGTGCAGCTTGCCTAACCCGTCGTTGCAAAGACCTGCCGCACCGCCCGCTGACCTCGCCGCCACCGATGTTGATGCTCCTGCGCATGCTGCGCTAACGTCTCCGGCTTCCCCGCCGCACTCCCTTGAAAATACTTCTTGAATCTCCACACCAAGTCGATCCACATCGAGCCTTCGATTCCCAATCGCTTCAGAATCGATTCCACTTCCGGTGTCGC
The DNA here is from genome assembly GCA_046318495.1 of Pirellula sp. GTDB lineage: Bacteria > Planctomycetota > Planctomycetia > Pirellulales > Pirellulaceae > JBKCUI01. The sequence continues at coordinate 21,609 of JBKCUI010000065.1, forward strand.
CTTCGGCTTCCCTAAACTCGGACGATGGCTCGCTGTCCACTTCAGAAGTGCCAAGTAATCCTTCAGTGACATCGACAAGAACCCTTTGTCGCTCGCTCGCACTCGCGACGAACTCACCTGTGGTCCAGGCTGACCTCGTTCATCCAGTGTCAGCGGAGCTAACCACGCATCCCGCAAAATCGCAAATCCACGCTTCGCGCGCTTGGCGTTCGCACGCCTGGCTCGAAGCTGATCCGGAGTCGAAGTCCGACGGATTTCGCCCGCTTCCTCGGTGGAAAGCACCACCGTCTCAGCTGCCATCGACGAGATCGTTTTCCCTTGCGTGGCTTCGATCCGATCAAAAGCCGACGTATGCCTCGAATCCTCAGGTGTCGCTGCCATCGCCGCTCGGATCGGATTCAAATCGACATACATGCTGCAAGCCAACAAACCGGCTTCATCCCGGATGGCTTGAGCTTTGAATCTTCCTTCCCAAAACCGTCCCGTGCATTCGTCTTGGCGATTGGCTAACCGTGCGATCGGTTCCGACAGTGCGCGCATAAACCAAGAAGGATTGCTAAGCCGCTCTCGGATGGCCTCCATCTTTGCCCCATCCCGCACGAAGACATCGATCTGGCTTTGAGTAGGCTGACCTAGGAACTCATCGACCCGTTGGCCTGGAAACAGGCTCAGCCACCGCTTGGCGACTTCTTGATCCGACCAAGTAGCCACCACATCCGGGCGACTGCGCAAGATGACGTGCATGTGGTTGGAGAGGATCGCGTACGTCAGCACATCGAGCCCGAAGACGGAGGCCAAGCACTCGAGTCGTTCTCGGATCCATTCCCGACGGAAATCGTAGTTTTTGCCGGTGACTGCGTCTTGGCCAGCCAGAAAGGCGCGTCGCACGCAGCGTTGGATGCAGTGGACGATGCAAACTTGGTGGGGGTCAAACAACTCGGCACGCAATGGTCTGGGCATTTGGGTCTCTCCTGGTCCGAAAAAGCTTACCAGATCGGCACAGCGTGTCAAATGAGTGGGTGGCACGTATTGATTCTCAGATCGGCACAGCGTGTCAAATGAGTGGGTGGCACGTATTGATTGTACTACTCGTTCCCTAATTCTTGCGAGATTGCTACGGATTGGCTGACGGTTCTTTGCGCGGTACCGGAACTCCATTGACGGTCATGAGGAGCTCCTGCGCAAGTGGCTCAACGGCCCGTTGGTCCACCTCGCCCCCACCAATCACAATCGCCACGCGTCGCGGTTGGCTTGCCGCCGGGACGTTGATGTGGAATTTGTTCATGCTGTCGCGATGGAAACGATGGCTTGCCAACCGATAACGCAACACACCGCTGTTGGTCTCGACCAAGACATGGCAATCCTCGCGATTCATCGAAGCGTCGTCGGGGTAGCAAAACCCGCAAGCGCCGTGCATCGCCGGGTAGATGTACGATTGCATGG
>JBKCUI010000066.1:0-12473 GCA_046318495.1 Pirellula sp.
GGCCGCACCCATTTTCTGGCCCGGGCCAAAAGCGTCATCTTCCTTTACATGGACGGTGGCCCTTCCCAAGTCGACACATTCGATCCCAAGCCATTGCTGACCAAGCACAACGGTCGCAACCCCTCGGAGCTATTCGAAGTCGCTCCGACGCAGTTCAACAACAACGGCACCGTGCTCGGCAGTCCTTGGGCGTTTGAAAAGCATGGCGAGAGCGGCATCGAAATCAGCAGCTTGTTTCCGAACATCGCCAAGCATGCCGTCAAGCTGGCCGTTGTTCGCTCGATGACTTCGAAATTTCCCGAGCACACCTCGGCTAACTACTTCCTCCACACCGGGCATGGACTGCAAGGCCGCCCCAGCATGGGGGCATGGGTCACGTACGGCTTGGGAAGCGAATGCGAAGACTTGCCAGGCTTCATCGTGCTCAACGGTGGCTTGATTCCGCCGGGTGGTTTGGATTGTTTCGGCAGTGGATTTCTGCCGGCCACCTTCCAAGGCTCCGTGATGCGACCCTCGAACAATAGCTTGGCCAACGTGCGTCCGATGGAGCCGACGACGGAACTGCAACGTCGCAAGCTCGCACTGCTCAGGGAAATGGATCGCGAGACGATCGATCGCTACGGACAGAACGATGCGATCGAGTCGGCCATCGCGAATTATGAGTTGGCGTTTCGGATGCAATCGGCGGTGCCCGAGGTGTGCGATATTTCCAAGGAAACCCAAGAGACCCAATCGATGTACGGCTTGGATCATGCTTACGAGCCGACCAAGGCCTTTGGGCGGGAATGCTTGATGGCGCGTCGGCTGGTCGAGCGGGGAGTGCGATTCATCGAGCTGACATGCCCGAGCGTCGGCCACGATCGTTGGGATCAGCACAGCAATTTGCAAGCGGGTCACACGCAAAATGCGCTGGCGGTCGATCAACCGATCGCGGCGCTGTTGGCCGATTTGCAGCAGCGAGGATTGCTCGATCAGACGTTGGTGGTCTGGGCGGGCGAGTTCGGTCGCACGCCGTTTGCGCAGGGTGCCGACGGCCGCGATCACAATCCGTTTGGCTTCTCGATTTGGATGGCGGGGGGCGGCGTTCGAGGCGGAACGGTCTACGGCTCTACCGATGAATGGGGCTACAAAGCCATCGAGGGCAAGTGCGAGATGCACGACTTGCATGCCACGATGTTGCATTGCTTGGGCATCGATCACACGCGGTCGACGTTCCGGTTCAGCGGTCGCGACATGCGATTGACCGACGTGCACGGACGGGTGATCCACGAGATCCTGTCCTAAGCCAAGCTGTCGCGACCGGCCGCTAGCGCAATGCCGTTTGTTTGTTCAAACGGTCGCTACCGCAGATGGCGATCGAACCATTGTCCAAAGTAGCCGATGTCCCAGAACATGCTGGGCCATCCATGCTGGCCGCCTCGGTGTACGACCAGTTGCACTTCAGCGCCCTCGTAGCCGGCCGCTTCGCGGAAGCGTTTCGATTGCTCGAGCGGCACTAGCGTATCGGCATCGCCGTGATAGATCAGGGTTGGCGGCAGGGAACCGTTGATGAAGTAGATCGGTGAACATTCGCGCCCTAGGGTCGGCCAGCGCTCGGGATCGGTGGCGTCGGGACCGAATCCAGCCACGAAGCTTTTGGGTGGCCCGCCGTCGCCAGGGTTCTCGGTCGATGGCCCGAGGTTGAGCAAGTCGGTGACTGGATAGAAGATCGCGACGGCTTGAACGGCGCTGCTTTCTCGATCGATAGGATCGCTGGCATCCGGATCGCCCGGTCCGCCGCGGGTGGCCAGCATCAAACTCAAATGCCCCCCTGCACTTCCCCCGGTCACTCCGATTTTGGCAGGATCGATGCCATAGTCGCGAGCATGGTAGCGGACAAAGCGGATGCCGCGATGCATGTCTTGGATGATGTCTTGAATCGTCGATTCGGGTTGGGACACATGGCAGATGGCAAAGATGGTGTAGCCGCGGCGCAACAGCGGAGCCATGATCCACGCGTCCATCTCGCCGGGAGCTTTGGATTTCCAACCGCCGCTGACCATGAGCGCTACTCCCAGTCCGTTGGGATGCTCGGGACGGATCACGTCGAGGGTCAGTTCACGTTCCCCGCGCTGGCCATAGACGATGCCGTTGGTGCGTTCAAAAGTGGGGTGGTAGTACCACCAGAGATAGCCTGCAAAGGCACTTGCGAGCAGCAGTAGCACCAGGAAAGCACCCAGGCAACGCAGCGTCCAGCGACGGAGTTTGGCAGCGATCGACATGAGGCGTTCTTCGGTTTGAGGAGAGGGATGAACGCATCGATTCTGCAAGGATCGTTGCGATTCCTGCTCATCATAACCGCCCCAGCGGTGCCGCACGCGTGCCTGCGCATCGAGTGTATAATCGGCAGCGTGAACCTGATTCGCCCCGAGATTGGCTTGCGGATCAGCAAAGCCCGTTTTGCGTTCCACTTCCATTGCTCAGCCCTTCATCGCCCAGCACATTAGTCGCACAGCCTCTCAAGGAGCCCTTTTCATGCGTTGCAACGTGAACCTATCTTTCCGCCGCGTTTGGTACGCCGGCACCGCCCTGGCACTGGCCGGATTCACTTGGGCAAGCGACGCCGCGCGTGCCGAAGATTGGCCGCAGTGGATGGGCCCCAAGCGGGACAACCAATGGCAAGTCCAACGCGCACCGACCCAGTTTCCAAAAGAAGGACTGACGCCAGCGTGGTCCGCGCCTGTCTCAGGCGGATACTCGGGACCTGCCGTCGTCGGCAATCGGGTGTACGTCACCGATTTGGACACACCAGCCAACGCCAAGGTGGACAACTTCAACCGCAACGCCTTCGAGGGGACGGAACGGGTCTTGTGCCTCGACGATTCCACCGGCAAAGTCGTTTGGAAGCACGAGTATCCGGTCAAGTACGCCATCTCCTACCCTGCCGGTCCGCGTTGCACGCCGATTGTCGATGGAGATCGGCTCTATACGTTGGGAGCCGAAGGGGATCTGATCTGCTTCGAAGCCGCCACCGGCAAAATCGTCTGGTCCAAGCAACTCAAAACCGTTTACAAGACGAACTCAGCGCTCTGGGGATATGCAGCGCATCCGCTCATCGATGGCGATCATTTGATCACGGTGGCCGGTGGTGAAGGTTCGCAAACGGTCTGCCTCAACAAGAAGACCGGGGCCGAGGTCTGGCGATTCGGAACAGCTGCCGAAACCGGCTATTCGCCACCGACGATCATCAACGCGGGCGGTGTGCGCCAGTTGATCTTGGTCAATCCCGAAGCGGTCAATTCGGTCGATCCGGCCACGGGCAAGCTCTATTGGAGTATTCCGTACATGGCCGACAACGGCTCGATCATCATGAGCCCAGTGCAATCCGGCAAGTACTTGTTCGTCGGCGGTTACTCCAATCGCAATCTCCTGATCGAACTCGACAGCAAGTCTCCGAAGGCCACGGAAGTTTGGCGCAATCAAGCCAAGAAGGGGATGTCTCCTGTCAACGTGCAGCCGATGGTCATCGGCGAAATCGTTTACGGCTGCGATCAGAGCGGCGAGATGATGGCGTTCAACATCGCCAGCGGCGAGCGGTTGTGGGAGACGAGCAAACCGATCAGTCCGCGTCCTCAGGGAAGCGGAACGGCGTTCGTGGTTCGGAGCAACGATTTGTTCTACTTGTTCAACGAATCGGGCGAGTTGGTTATCGCCAAGATGGATCCCAAGGGGTACGAAGAATTGAGTCGGACCAAGATCATCGAGCCGACCAACTTTGCGTTCGGTCGCGAAGTCGTATGGTGCGCACCCGCGTTTGCCAACGGCAGCATCTATGTCCGCAACGATGAAAAGATCATCAAAGTCCCGCTCGTAAAGTAGGCGAGTGGTGGGCGATTTATCCAAGCATTTCAAATGACAACATAAACACAAGAAACAGAATCGGAGAAGATTGATGGATACCAAGCAAACGAATGAGACCATGTCGCGGCGCACGTTCGGCGTCGGGGTTTTAGGGACGGGGGCATTGGCGAGCGGATTGGTTTCCGCAGGGCAGGCTCAGGCGCAAACGCCGGCCGCGGACGCTTCCAAAGGCCGTCTCAAGCAATCGCTGTGCAAATGGTGTTACGACAAGAACCTCTCGCTGGAGCAACTGTGTGTTGCAGCGAAGGAGATGGGGATGGTGGGGATCGATTTGCTCACGCCCAAAGACTTTGAAACGGTCAAGAAGCACGGCTTGGTTTGCACCATGGTCTCGTCGCATAGCTTGACCAATGGATTGTGCGATCCGAAGTACTGGGATGAAGCGCTCAAGACGCTCAATGAGACCATCGAAGCCACGTCGGCGGCCGGGTTTCGCAACGTGATCTGCTTCTCCGGCAATGCGCGGGGGATGGATCGCAAGACCGGGCTCAAGAACTGCGCCGAGGCGTTGAAGAAGATCGCACCGGTGGCGGAGAAGAAGAAGGTGATCCTCAACATGGAGTTGCTCAACAGCCGCGTCGATCACGCCGATTACATGTGCGACAACTCGGCATGGGGGATCGAGCTGGTGAAGGCGGTCGGCAGCGACAACTTCAAGCTGCTGTACGACATCTACCACATGCAGATCATGGAAGGGGATATCATCCGCTCGATCCAAAAGAACCATCAGTACTTTGGGCATTATCACACCGGAGGCAATCCGGGGCGGCATGAGATCGATACCACGCAAGAGCTGTACTATCCGCCGATTGCCAAGGCGATTGCGGATGTGGGCTTTGACGGGTACTTCGCACACGAGTTCATTCCGGTGCGGGATGCGGTGACGAGCTTGAAAGAAGCCGTCGCTCTGTGCACGGTCTGATGCACGCGGTGGGAAACACAGAGTCGCAGAGGGCACCGAGATCAAGCCCAACCTGTCTACCGTCTGGCCCTGTCTACCGTCTGGCGTAGGTGGGTACAGAGACAGATTCAGCCAATAAAAAAGAGCCCGGTCGAAGCCGGGCTCTTTTGTTTTTCATGGGTAGCGTCCCAGGGGTGCGGGATCGCTCGATCGACGACTAGTACATGTCGTGATCGCCGGCGTGGCCGTGGCCCTTCTTCGCATCATCCTTGGGCTTTTCCGCGATGAGTGCATCGCTGGTCAGCAACAAGGTCGAGACCGAAGCGGCGTTGGCCAAAGCGGTGCGAGTGACCTTGGTCGGGTCGATGACGCCGACCTTGACCAGATCTTCGTAGACGCCGGTCAGGGCGTTGTAGCCGGTGTTACCCTTGGCTTCGGCGACCTTCGAGCAGACGATACCGCCGTCTTGGCCGGCGTTGGTTGCGATCATGGTCAACGGAGCGCGGCAAGCACGCAGAACGATGTTGTAGCCGGTGATTTCGTCTTGAGCCAACTCGTCCCCTGGGGTGACTTGGGTCGAAGCCCGCAACAAGGCAACACCGCCGCCTGGGAGGATGCCTTCTTCGATGGCAGCGCGGGTCGCATGCAAAGCATCTTCGACGCGAGCCTTCTTTTCCTTCATTTCGCTTTCGGTAGCCGCTCCGACGTTGACCTTGGCAACGCCGCCGGCGAGCTTGGCCAATCGCTCTTCGAGCTTTTCACGATCGTAGTCGCTGGAGGTGTTTTCGATTTCGCGGCGGATTTGATCGATCCGAGCCTTGATCTCGCTGGCCTTGCCGGCGCCTTCGATGATGGTGGTGTTGTCTTTGTCGATGATGATCTTCTTGGCGCGACCGAGGTCGGCGAGGGTCAGGGCATCGAGTTTCTTGCCGAGGGCTTCGAAGACAGGTACAGCACCGGTCAAGATGCCGATGTCTTCCATCATGGCCTTGCGACGATCACCGTAGCCAGGAGCCTTGACGGCGGCCACGTTGAGGGTGCCGCGGAGTCGGTTGATGACGAGGGTTGCCAAGGCTTCGCCTTCAACGTCTTCGGCGATGATCAGCAACGGCTTGTTTTGCTGAACGACTTGCTCGAGCACAGGAACCAGATCCTTGATGCTGCTGACCTTCTTCTCGTAAACGAGGATGTAGGCGTCTTCGAGGACGGCTTCCATCGCCCCCGCGTCGGAGACGAAATAGGGCGAGAGGTAACCGCGATCGAACTGCATGCCTTCGACGAACTCGAGTTCATCGTGGAGGCTCTTGCCTTCGTCGACGGTGACGACGCCGTCCTTGCCAACGCGTTCCATGGCATCGGCCAACAGATTGCCGATGGCGCGATCGTTGTTGGCGGCGATGGTGGCGACGTTGGCCATTTCGGCCTTGTCCTTGATCTTGATCGACATCTTCTTGAGCTTCTCGGTGATATCCGAGACAGCGCGTTCGATGCCGTTCTTCATTTGGATGGGGTTGACGCCAGCCACGACAGCCTTGAGACCTTCATTGAAGATCGCTTCGGCCATGACGGTGGCGGTGGTGGTGCCGTCGCCGGCGACGTCGCTGGTCTTGGATGCGACTTCGCGAACCATGCGAGCGCCCATGTTTTCGTAGACGTCCTCGAGGTCGATTTCCTTGGCGACGGTGACGCCGTCCTTGGTGACGGTGGGGCTACCGAACGACTTTTGGAGAATGACGTTGCGGCCGCGGGGGCCGAGGGTGACTTTGACGGCACGAGCCAGTTTGCTCACGCCGCGGCGAATGGCTTCGCGTGCTTCTTGATCGAAAGCGATAATCTTTGCCATGGTGGGTTGTTGCTCCGTATGGATCGAAATGCCGCAACGTGGAGTGCGGCTCTAGGAATTGGTTTGGGACAGTTTTTGGGTGGGTTGGATCCGCGCGTCGGGAGGTCCGTTGGGCGCGGCGGTCGCGATTAGCCCAAGATGGCCAAGACTTCGGACTCGTTCATCAGCAGGTATTCTTCGCCATCGACCTCGATCGATTCGCCGGCGTAGCTGGTGAACAGGACATGGTCGCCGACTTTGACCTGCAGTTGCGAGCGACTGCCATTTTCGAGAACGCGACCATCGCCCACGCTGATGACCTTGCCTCGGGTTGGGCGGTCTTTGGCGGTGTCCGGCAAATAGATGCCGCCGACGGTCTTTTCTTGGGATTCCTGACGCTGAACGACAATGCGATCTCCGAGGGGAACCAACTTGACCTTACTCTTCTCTTTCGTAGCTGCAGCCATCGACTCAAACTCCGTGCTCGATACAAATAAACGTCTGTGGGAGGGAACCGCCAAAACGGCATCCATCAAAGCTTCAGACCCACACTAAGCAACTTTCGTGCCACTTTTGCCTGTTCGCGGTGGCGGGTGTGGGATGGATGGGGGCGATCGCGGGTGCGATTCGACGTGAAAGGGTGTGGCGGCCATTGTTTCCTAGGCCCTGGGGGAGCAAAATGGTGCCAGCCAGCGGATGCAAAGGTTGCAGCGGCTATGCTTTTCGTCTTTCGGGATCCAGATTGTCGGTCAAACCATTATGCCAGTCCGAGTAACGTGCGAATGCGGTCAGATTTTGAACGCTCCCGACCATCTGGCGGGCAAAGCGGTCAAATGCCCCAAGTGCCAAAAAGCCATTCGCATTCCGGCCGCTGGAGGGGCTACTGCGGCGGCTCCGGCAGCCGCGTCGGCCGCGCCCGCCAAAAAGCCTGGAGCGGCACCGGCTGCCGCGAAACCGGCTGCGTCGTCCAAGGCGGCTCCGTCCAGCGATGCGCTCGCCAGCCTCTTTGACCAAGCGGGATTGAAGAAGCGCGAGGGGACGTTTTGCCCTTCCTGCGACAAGGCCCTGCCCCCTGGCACCGCCATCTGCGTGGCGTGCGGATTCCATCTCGAGCAAGGGGCCAAGCTCGAGGGGTTTCAAGTCGAAGCCAAGGAGTTCGGGGACAAGCGGCTGGTCGAAGCCGCCGAGATGATGAAGCGCGAGGCCGAGACCGATAAGCGATTGATCGGTGCAGGCATGCCTTGGTGGATGATGCTGGCCATCGTGCTGGGCATCCTGTTCATGATCACAGCCGTGTTGCTCAAGATGGACGTCAAGGCATCGGGCAGCATGTCGACCGTTCCGATGATCGCCAAAATCCAGCGGGCGAACTTGCTCCCGGTCTTGGTGTTTTCCGTCGGCGGGGCAGCGGCCCTGATCGGCATCTTCGCGTACATGGCTATCGCTTTGGGGTCGTTCAAGGAATCGGCCAAGCAAGGGCTTTTGAACCTCTTCGCACCCTTTTACATCGTCTACTACATGTTCTCGAGGATGGAAGCCCGTCGTTTGTTGAGCACCATCGTGATCTTTTGGGTGTCGGCCATCATCGCGGGCATCTGCTTGGGCTATTCGCTTCCCAAGATCTAGCGTCGAACTCCGGGGCCAACCGCCGATTCCCAGCAGCCTCCCCCCAATGGAGCTCCCCAACAAAATGGGGAAATCTAAGATTCGCTTCCCCGCTCGGTCAATTGCCACCCGATGGGGCTTGGTTTAGGCTATAGTCACTTAGTTGGATTTTGTTTCCCTTAGCTCTCATGTAAGGTTGTTCGATGGCGACCTATCGACGCATCACATTGACCGAAAACGGCGGTGTCACGATTGTCCGTTTCATTGACAAGAAAATCGTGGATTCCGGAACCATAGAACAGCTAGGGGAAGAGCTCACCGCACTGGTGGTCACCGACAAGCGCAACATGCTGCTGCTGAACTTTGAAGGGGTGGAGTTCATGTCGAGCGCCGCGCTCAACAAGCTGATCTCCCTCAACAGCAAAGTCAAAGCGGCAGCGGGACGGTTGAAGCTGTGCACGTTGCGATCCGAGATCATGGAAGTCTTCAAGCTCACGCGTCTGGATCGCGTGTTCGACATTCGCAAGACTGAAGAAGACGCACTGGCTGCGTTCAAGCTGTAACTTGAACTCGGCCCATCCTTCCCAAGCGTGTTAGGCCCATGCGATCCCGATCCTGAGGGAGTCAGGGATCGCAGTTGGAGACGTCAACCTATGATGAGCCCATCCAAAGATCAGGGTGTTCCCATGACTGGCCTGGAACCCGTTTGGTCGATCGACCGAGTGCTCCCTACCGATCTCGATGCAGGCCATGCCGTCATCGAAGAACTGATGGCGGCGTTGGAATCCGCAGGTTGGGAAGGTCGCGATGTCTTCCATATTCAAATGGCCATCGAAGAGGCCGTCGTCAACGCCATCGAGCATGGAAACAAACGGGACCCGAGCAAGGAGTTCCACGTTGTGTTCAAGGTTTGCCGCGAACAAACCGAGTTGACAGTCACCGATCAAGGCGCTGGCTTTGACCACCGCAATCTCAAGGACCCGACGGAAGACGATCACTTGGATCAACCGCGCGGTCGAGGCGTGATGCTGATTCGCGAGCTGATGTCGGAAGCCTACTACAACGAAAAAGGGAACAGCGTTCGGATGCTCAAGCGCCGTTCGCCTGCCGACGATGAGTGCGGTTCGTCCGACGACAGTTCCGATGGCAGCGATTCGGTTTCTTCTTAGTTTCGCCGATCGCGATCGCTTACGATTCTGTTCGTCCGCCACCTGCTGATCGCATGCGCGACATCGGGCTTACGTGCGATCTATCACGACGGGACCGACGTCGCTGACTCCCATAAATGGTATGGGCTCTTAAGGCTCGTCGCCGTCCATCGAAAGCGGTTCCATGACTTTGGTGTTGCGTTCGACCGCGATCACCACGGTCTGTTCGTCGACACCATCGCGCGATCTAGCCGTGGCTGGCAGGACTTGGCGTCGGTCCGGGAATGGCAGTCGCACGGAGAATGAGCCATCGGTTCGCACCTTGACCGGATCGGTGCCGATGGTGACATGGGCATCCGGGTGCGTCGAACCGAAGACCACGATCTCGGCATCGACATCGAAGTGGAATTGGCGCGGCTTGCGCAGGCCACCTTCGGCACCGCTTCCGAATTGCGTCAGAACGTCGATATCCATGGTGCGATTGAGGCGCTCTTCAAAGACCTCTGCCAGTTCACCGCGCTGGGTTTCATCGCCGTAGCCGCCGCTCATGGCGTAGATGCGTTCCGCGTCTTTGGCGATATCCGCCCAATGGTCATCGCTGGCTTCTTTGCCACCGGGAACCGGTGTGATCACGGTGTTGCTGCGGACCAACTCGTAGAATCGCCCCGAACCTGTCATGTACCCCATGACGATCTGGAAACGGGATGGGGGTTGGTCGACGTCGATGTACCAGTTGCGAACGCCGCCGTGAATCTCCAGATCGCGATAGACGGTTTCGGCGCTTTCGGTCGTGCCGTTATCATCGAGCTTGAGCAATCGCAGGACAGGTTTCACTGCATGCCAATGTTCTGCCAACGCGGCTTTGGCGCGATCGACGGTTTGGCGGGTGATGTCCCAGTGCGCGTGCAACCAATAGGGATCGCGGACCATCAAGATGATGCGATCTTGGCCTTTGACCAATGCCTGTACCTTGGTGATCTGTGTGAGTGTTTTCTTGGGGGGCGTTTGCGCGAGGTCCTTGCGGAGCTCTTTGGTGGCTTGGGCCGAGCGGATCTTGGCCACGATTTCCGGCTTGGTGTCGGAGGGTTTCGGAGGGGCGGGTTCGGCGGGTTTGCGAGCCGCGATCGGGCGCGCGACGGCCGCAGCCGGCTTCACCGACGCGGGTTTTGGCAAGCCTGCATCGACGCTTTTGGTGGGGTGTTTGGCCACGACCGGTTTGGCTTTGGCACCCTTGTCCACGGTTTCTTTCCCCTTGCTGGCAGGGGCGGATACGGCTTTTGAAGATCCCTTGGCTGAGAGTGGTTTGACCCCGTTGCGGGTGGGTTCGGGTTTGAGGTTGCCTTTGCCGGAGGCTGACTTGGCAACGGCGGCTTTTGCGGCTTGTGGTTTCTTGGTGGAGTCCTTGGCGACGGCATCCTTCTTGGCCGCATCCTTTTTCGCGATCGGTTTGGCGGGTGGAGCGATTTTGGCCGTTTTGCCCGCAGCCGCGCTTGGGCTCTTGGCCGCCTTTGGCTTGATGGGCTTTCCGCTGCTGGCTACCGGTTTGGCTGCCGGCTTTTTATCGAGGTCGGCGGATTTGGTCGACTTGGGAAGGGCGAGGGCAGCCGATTTCTTGGTCTTGGGCTGGCCGGCCGATGCTGCGGGAGCGATTTTGGCCACCGATTGGGAAGCTTTGGGTTTGCTCGCCGAAGCCGTCGGCTTCGATTTTTGCTGGGTTTTCTTCTTCGCTGAAGGCACCTTCGTAGTCTCCTGGCATCGATGCAGATCGCTTTTGTGACGCATGTTGAGCCGCAGGTGGCGAACTCCGCCGACGCTCCCGGGCCGCCGAAGGGAATCGTGGGCGGAACTTCTGGGAGTCGTCAGCGTTGCGTCATCTCAGTATGCTTACGCATGCAAGCGTTTTCTAGCCTGAATTGCTCAGGGATCGATTGTTCCGCCTTTGCATTTCGCATGGGTTGTAGCGCGTTTACGGCTCCCATCGTTCTGAGGTGACATGTCCCCATCCCATTCCCCATCGCAAAAGTCCTTGGAGCCATCCGACGCTCAGCGTCCTAGCGAGGAGCGAGGCAAGGGAACGCAGCGTCCCAAAGGTCCCGAAGCCGGCGGCGCGAGCGCGGCGATCTCGGCCATGTCGCGCACCTTTGCGGCGCTCGGCATCCTGTTTCTGCTCGCGTTTTTTGGCTCGCTGATCGATCGGTGGCTATCCACTTCGGTGTTTTTGCCCATCGGCGGAGTCGTTGGATCGATCTTCGCGGTCATCGGGATGGTCTATACGGTCAAGGTCGCCGAAATCGAAGCCAAGCGGCAACGCGAGGCCCAGCGGGAATCCTCGCCACCTCAGCATTCCTCCGACTCGACCGACTCACCCTCTTCCTAGCTCATCTTGTCCTGACCGATCGAATCGGCTGTTCGATGGGCGCGCTCGCATGGCGATCGCCCATGGCCCGCCGAAACGGTCATCATCCATCAGATGGCCAAATCGCGGATGGTCAATTCTCCCTGTCGCTTTTGATTCAGGTGCCCCAGCCTTGGACACTCCGACGCCAACTCCCGATCCCCCCGCTGCCGCCGGTCGATCGTCCGCAGCAGCGGAATCCAAAGCGGCGCGAGGCCGCCGGGGCGGATCCAGCGCCAAGTTGGAATGGCAATGCTTGTTGGGCGGGGCATTGTTGGCGCTCGCGTGGATCGTGATGCGGCGTGCCGCAGGGGAGGACTGGGAGGCTTTTCCTTGGGATTGTGTCGCGCTGGTGCTGTGTGCATTGCCGGCGTGGATGTCGATGCGTTGGCGCCGCGGTGCAGTCGGAGCGCAGAATCCGGTGGCTGCGACTTTGTTGACGGTGACGTTTCGAACGATGGTGATGCTCGGAGCCCTCGGTTTCGTTGCTGCGACAAAATGGACAAGCAGCAATTCTTTCGCGACTTCCCTGCTGGGGTGTTATTTTCTTTTTCTCGTATTAGAATCCGGACTCTCCATCGCCTGGTACTCCTCCCTGACACGCGTCGAAGACTGATAGAGGGCCGCGGACATCCTCCACCTCAAAGACGGTTACTCCTTCGAAGTGCCCAAATTCCTGTGGCGAAGCAATCGCGCCAAGGC
>JBKCUI010000067.1:0-29326 GCA_046318495.1 Pirellula sp.
GCTCGGCAGGAGCCTCGCCCTCCCGGTTTTGATTGCCTCGTAACTGGGGTCAGCTTCCCCAAAGCTCCAGCACCGGCTGCCCGCCGTCGACGATGGGGGTCGGACGATTCTGGGCATCGTGCACCCGCATCTCGGGATCGATCCCGAGGGCATGATAGACCGTTGCGGCCAGGTCCTCGGGGGAAACCGGGCGTTCCAGCGCGTAGGCGGCGTCTTTGTCGGAACGCCCGATCAACGCTCCGCCGCGCACTCCCGCACCGGCGACCAAGGCGGGAAAGAGGGTGCTCCAATGATCGCGTCCCCACTGCGCATTGGCGGTCGGAGTGCGGCCCATTTCACCGAGCGCCAAGACCAACGTATCGTCGAGCATGCCTCGCTCTTGAAGGTCGACCAGCAGCGCCGAACAAGCTTGATCGAACGTCGGCAGGAGATGCTTGCCGACATCGTCGCTGTTGCGATGCGAGTCCCAACTGTATCCGTCCACGCAATCGTATTGGACGGTGACGAAGCGCACTCCGGCTTCGACCAAACGGCGGGCCATCAACGTCGATTGGCCAAACAGATGACGGCCATAACGATCGCGTAGGGCATCTGGTTCGCGCTTGATATCCAGCGCCATGCGGGCAGCCTCGGAGGTCGCCAACGAGAACGCGCGCTGCCGATAGATATCCATGTCGGAATCGTGGTTGGCCTCCATTTCCTTGAGCGACCGATTCAACTGTGCGAGCAGCGATTGACGCGATTGCATGCGGTCGATCACCAAACCTTCGCGGGCATCCAAACCCGACACGCGATAGTTCAACTCCTCATCGCTGCATTGGCGCCAATACGGATTGTCTTCTTTGCTCTTCTTATCGATGCGAGTGGTGAGTGGGTTGTAGCGATTGCCCAACCAACCCGCATGCTCTCCGGGACGCGGGTACTGACCATCTTCTTGCAGCCGCCCCAACGAATTGGGAACCACCATGTAGGAAGGCAGCGGACGATCGAGTCCGAGTCGCTGCTGGTCAACGTATTCCACCAGCGATCCCATCGACGGCCAATCGCGAGGCGTGGGCGCGAATCCACCGCCGATCGGCACATGCCACCGCTTGCCCGTTTGCAGATAATGCGCGCCGCCGCTGTGATCGTTGAACGTGTGCGTCATGGTCCGGATGACCGCATAGCGATCGGCCAATTGGGCCAATCCCGGCAGATGCTCGCAGATGCGCAGATCCGGATTCTTCGATGCGATGGGCCGATATGGCCCGCGGATTTTGTCCGGCGCATCGGGCTTCATGTCGAACGTTTCCAATTGGCTGGGCCCGCCGAATAGAAACAACACAATCACCGATTTGCAGCGAGGCTTTGCACCCGCATCGCTTCCGCCGAGGGCTTCACAGCGCAGAATGTCTTGCAACGAAATGCCAAACAGCCCCGCCGTACCGGCTTGGAGAATCCGTCGGCGAGAGGGGTGCATGCCGAGCCCCCGTTCGGTACCGAGTATGGTCAACATCGCGTTCCCTCCTGGTGTGGGATCGAATGGGCGCGAGGGATTTCGACAAAGGATCAATGAGGGATTTTGAGCACCAGCACAGGCCGCTTCGACAACCGCAAGATCCGTTCGGCAACGCTGCCGAGCAGCAACCGCGTGACCCCGCTGCGGCCATGCGATGGCAGCACGATCAATTCGGCATCGATGGTTTCGGCTCGATCCGCGCACACCGTTCCCGGGTCGCCGATGAGGACTTCTTTGGCGATCCCAGCGTACTTCGCGTCGGCGAACTCTTCGTCCAAACTCTTTTGAGCATACTCCAGGCGGACCGAATCATCGATGGTTTCGATGGGAAACCCTTCTGGTGCCAGCGGCACAAACGTTGGCAACACGTGCAGCACGTGCACGGCGGAAGGGCCACTGGCCAACTCCAGCGCGCGATCGACGGCCAGGCGCGAATGCGAGGAAAAATCGTAGGGCACTAGAATCGCTTTGCGAACATCCCAAGCCATGATCGAGTCTCTTTTGTGAGTGCGGGTGAGGAATGGCGGACGCCGACCGCTCATCCTAGATTCTAGCATTCCTAGCTGGCGCGATCGCAGCATTTGCGGCAGATTGGGGGCCATCGCCCTATGCCCTGGACGGCCTCGGTGGCAGCCTTTGCCAGGCAAAAAACGACGGGGTTTCCCGCCGATCGAAGTACGATCCGGATTGACCCAGAGTGCCCGTTTTTTCATACTCGCCCAAAGCTTGCGGGCTGCGCGGACTTCCACTTTGCCCGATTCACTACCACGGGTTTCCTCCAGCAAATGCCTTCGAAGCCACCACCTGCTGCTCCACCGCACGCTCCTGCACACTCGGATCCGAGCGGGGCTGTGTCCATGCCTTTGCAGGGGGCATGTCGCAATTTGGCCGAGCGCGCACGCGCCGCCGCGCAATCCATGCTGGATGTTTCGACGGCGATCAAGAACCGATGGTTGCACCGATCTGCCGAGCAGCTCCTTGCAGAGTCGGACCAGTTGCTTCGCGCCAATGCAATCGATGTGGCAAACGCGCCGGACTACGGGCTGACCGCAGCGGCCATCGATCGATTGCGACTGACACCGGAGCGCATCGCCGCCATTGCCAACGCGCTGCGCGAAGTGGCTGCACTGCCCGATCCCGTCGGAGAGATCCTCGGCGGCGGCATCCGGCCCAATGGTTTGGAAGTCAAGAAAGTCCGCGTTCCCATCGGGGTCGTGCTGTTCATTTACGAGTCGCGCCCCAACGTCACCGCCGATGCGGCCGCCATCGCCATCAAGAGCGGAAATGCCATCGTGCTTCGGGGTGGCAAAGAAGCGTTTCACTCTTCGCATGCGATCGTCGACATCTTGGTGCGTGCGGCAGCGGAGTGCGGGCTACCCGAAGCAGCTATCCAAATGGTTGCAACCACCGATCGCGATGCGGTGGGGGAACTGTTGCGGTACTCGGACTGCATCGATGTGGTTATCCCGCGCGGAGGTGAAGGTCTGGTTCGCCGCGTGGTTGCCGAAGCCACCATGCCGGTGCTCAAGCACTTCACTGGCAACTGCCATGTCTACGTCGATCAAGATGCGGATTTGGAGCAAGCGTTGTCGATTGTGATCAATGCCAAGACGCAGCGCATGGGAGTCTGCAACGCGGCCGAATCGCTGTTGATCCATGCTGCGGTCGCGCGAGCATTTCTGCCTCAACTGGCGGCCTCACTCGGTTCCGCGATCGAATTGCGCGGCGATGCGGCGGCATGCGAGTTGGTGCCGAGCGCGGTGCCAGCGACCGAATCGGATTGGAGCGCGGAGTATCTCGGCCCGATCCTCAGCGTTCGCATCGTCGATAGCCTCGAGGCAGCCATCGATCATATCCACCGCTACGGCTCCAAACACACCGACGCCATCGTGACTCGCAACTTGCAAAGCGCACGCCGTTTCGCGCAACGCGTCGATTCGGCTGCCGTTGTCATCAACGCTTCGACGCGCTTCAACGATGGGGGAGAGTTGGGGTTGGGGGCTGAGATCGGCATCAGCACCGACAAGCTACATGCTCGGGGTCCCTGCGGACTGACCGAGTTGACCACGTACAAATACATCATCACCGGCGACGGCCACATCCGGAGTTAAGTCCCTGTTGTGTGCCTCGTCGGTCGCGCAATGGCCACGCTGCGCCACAGCATGCTGCCGTTGCATGAACCGTCGCGACGGGTGAAAAGGAGTTCAAGATGAATGGAATCAAGCAGTCCCACGGAGAAGACCCGTGGTACGAAACGCTCGACTACGGACTCGATGGGTTGGTAGCTGATGCGCGGCATGCGCTCCGCGTATCCAACGCGAATCCCGTTCAAGCCCCAATGGCCTCGTCTCCTAGCCATCGCATCGAAGTCGCGACATCCGCCACGCGCGAAGCCGTGGCTTCTCTCCCGCCGAGTGTCTTGCGAGCGCTGCCGCCTGCGGTTTTCCAAGTGATCGATCCGATGCGCAATGCATTGTCGAAGGCGATGCGTTGCCCGGTGCAACTGGAGCTGCAGGAAATGCAACTGCAATCCTGGAGCGAGATAGCAGCCGGCCGCGCGCGTTCCAGCGTCGTGGCGGTGCTTCGCGTTTCCGGAAGCGATTCGCCATGGCTATTGGAAGTGCCCACGCAACTGATGTATCCGTGGATCGATCGGATGCTGTTGCAAGGCCGCGAATCGGAGGTTCCCTCCGACCGTCCGCTGACGCAATTGGAGCTCAAGATCGCCGCACGCGCGGTCGGATGCATGTGGGGAGCATGGCAAGAATCCTGGGGCCCGATGGTTGCACCAGACAGCTTCGTCGAACGCATGGAGCAACCAAGCGAATGGACTGCTGCATCCAGCGCGTCGCAGTTTCTATCGCTGCGCATGGAAGTTGGCTTCGGGCCGCATGTGGGAGCATTGCGATGGCTGTTGCCGGCCGACGCTCTCGTGCGTCATGAAAGCATGCTCGCGGCGTTGGCCAAGAACGTCGACCGGACATCGCGCGCATGGATTCAAACGCAATCCCGGCTCGCATCCCTTTGGCCGATGGAAGAGCATGAACTGACCGTTTCCTTGGCCAGCATTGCGATCCCTCGCGAGGACCTAGCCGGATTGGAAGCCGGAGACATCATCTCGCTCGACCAATCGTTCACAGAGTGGTTGAGTGTCGCAGTCGATGGACAGACGCGATTCCTCGCATCCCCAGGATCTTCGCGAGGGCGTAAAGCGATCCGCATTGAAAGCGTGTTGGCATCGATCGACGAACGCGTCTCAAGCCCAAAGCGATAGCGTTGAAGTTGCACACTAGGGGGTGCTCCTCGTACTCGTACTCAATGAAATGGTACTCGTACACGTACTCGTTGCCTTATCGTCGAGTACGAGTACGAGTACTGCTAACGCGGAGTACGAGTACGAAAAACCAAGGGGAATCGCGAAGCGAAGTGGGATGAGACTCGGATTGTGCAACTTGCAAAGGCGATAGTCAGGCGCGGTGCCTTCACTAGGCGTGCGTGCTATCGCAGGTCGCACAGTGGCCTTTAACGAGGACTTCGCTGATGCGAGCGATGTTCAAGCTGCGCCGCACTGCCGGGCTGGGTAGTGCCATTTCTTCGATGCATGAAACGGAACCGCAATCGATGCACACGAAATGCGGATGGCTGCTGCGATCGTGCGAAGGATCTCGCAATTCGAAGCGCCACACGTGGTCCCCCAACTCGGTGCGAATCACCAATTCCGCTTCGGTTAGGTCGGTGAGGTTGCGAAAGACGGTGGCTTTATCAAAACCCATGGGTACGAGCAAATCGGCGAGTTCGGCATGGGTCTGGGGTTTGGTCGCATGCTTGAGCGAATTGATCACCGAGATGCGCGCCGGTGTGCTGCGAAGCCCAGCGTCTTTGAGCAGTTTGCGCGCTTCGACAACATCATCCGTCTTGGCTTTTGATTTGGACATCGATCAACCCTCCACCGCCACGCGACCGAGAACGGCACGCAGTTTTTCGTGCGTCTCGGGCGAGGACAATTCCAACTTGCCAAAACCGAGGACGGCCCCCTCGGAGATGGCTTGCTGTTGGTGTTCGGCGTAATTGGTGATCAGCATGACGGGAATGTTCCGCCATGTGGAGGTCTTGAGCGCACGCAAAATCTCAATTCCATCGGAGTAGTCGATGTCGAGTTTGCGATTGATCAAGATAAGATCGACAGATTGCGATTGAAGCAGCGTCTGAGCGTCGGACCATTGATGCGCGCGTAGGACATGGACATCGAAGTGCTTCTTGAGCATCGACGCGATGGCAGCGTGGTCTGGGTTGCAGTTGCCGATGTCCAGGACGACCTTGGTCATTTGGATTGCTGTTGCTTTTCAATGAGTTTGACTTCGAGGGCCCGCACGAGATCCTCTTGCAAGTATTTTTGCATGAGAACCCGCGTGGTGTCGATCATTTTGTCGATGCGTTCGACGACCGGAAGCGGGATTGGCCCGGTCTCGGTCGACGATGCGCGGCGTTGGATGTTCTGAATTTGCCCCGCTAAACTATCGTAATTCTTGACTTTCTTGAGTTCATCCAACAAAGCGGCCGCTTCGTCCAGCTTTCCCTCCTCCATTTTCCGTTTGATCCGGGCATCGAGGATTTTTCGACGGACCACGATGTCGAGGACTTCCCCTTGCAATCCCTTTAGGAACGCTTCGGCTTGCAATCGCCGGCGATCGTCGGGCAGGTCGGCGGTTTCCAGATTTCGGTACCCGGTCACGATGGGCAGCCGCGCCAGCAGCGTCTCGCCGTTCTTGATGTAGTACAAGTACAACGGGATCTTGATCGGGATGGTACTGGTCGGGGGCTTTTCTCCCGGCTTGCGCTTGGCTGCTTCTTTACCTGCCCCGGCTGCATCGGCAGACGCATCCGGAGAGGCGTTCTCGGCCCCATCCTTGGTGCTGGCATCGCCAGCGGGAGTGTCACTCGGCAGCGGGGTTTCAACCGACGCGGATGTCGATCGGGCTTGCGCGATGGTCGCCAGGCTGCTCGAAGTCGGCTGGTCGTAGGTGATGGTCGGCAGTTCGTTGACTGCAATCGGGATAACACCCCGCCAGTCCGAGCGACCGATCATGGTCAAGTCTTCGCTTCCAGGTGTTCGTCGGTAGACTTCCGCTCCGGGAACCGCATTGCCCGGCATCATGCGCACGCCCAAGCGGAGGTCGGTGTTTTCGTAGTAGGGTTGGACTTTCAAAGCGACCCGTTTGGTGCGTCGATTCTTGCTCGCCGCGAGTGCACCTCGACTGGCTGCAAAGATCGCTCCATAGCATCGGGCACCATCGATGGGCTCGGTGAGCGCGATGAAGGTGAAGGGCAGATTCTGCAACAAGTTCGGATTGCCGTTGAGGTCATCGCGTCGCAGGTACGGCGCGAGAACATCGCCCGGCCCCAAGTGAACGGGCGATTCCGGAGACGTTGCCAAGCCGGCCGCGCGGACGCGCAGGATGGCCGTCTTGTTGTCGTTCTCTTCGATCCGAGCCATCGGTGTGAAACAACGTCGTTCCAAGTGCGCTACGGCATGTGGGATCTCATCGACATTCTGAACGGTGGCGCTTTCCATCAACCCGATACGACGAACGAAGGCATCGAGTTCTTTGACCTGAATCCGAATGGCTTCCCCATCGCGATCGACCGACGTCAAAAAGATCTTGTCTTTATCGCGAAGCATGGCTTCGGGTTGCCATGGAAAGCGAGTCGGAATGGGACGGGCAACTTCCTTGTAGCGAGCCGCATCGTTCTTGGGAACCAGAGCCGCAAACACCTTGCCCGTTTTCAAATCCTCCATGATCTGCGCCGTCGCCTCCGGTGCACCATCCAGTTTCGATTGAAGCGTTTTCCAACGCTCTTCGCTCAGGAAAGGAACGATATCGCGTTGCAGCGCGCCGAATGGCAAGGGAAGGATCGCGATCTTGGGAATGCGTTCGATAGCCGAGTCGAGCGTGCGGATGCTGTTGAGGCTCGCAGCGCGGATTTCCGCATCTTCCTTGGCCTTGAGGGCTGCCAATTGGTCTGCAGACATCTTCTTGCGAGCTTCGATCTCCGCGGCGTCGGGGACTTTCTTTGGCTGCATCGCGAGGAAGGCGTTTTTGGCCTGCTCCGACTTGGACAGCATCAGCACCAGCTCGCGCGACATGAGTTGTTCGACCGTCAAGTCATCGAGGTGGTAGAGGACCGAACCGAAGATCGCATCGGGAGTCTCCAACACATCGACGGCCCACGTCGCCCCGAACTCGATCTCCGAGCATTCGGTGATCTTGCGCTGCAGCAATTGCTTGGTGCTATCGCTGAGCCCGAGGGACGGCGAAATGCTCAGCCATACGCGCACGCGATAGGGCGAGTACTCCCACACTTCGGTCGCTTGTCCGCATGCTGGACTAGCATCCAGAAGCGGCCACAAGGCGCCGAGCAAGACCAGCATCGCGATGCGATGGCTGAGCCGTTGCACTGCCGAGGCGAGAGAAGGGAGGAAGCGATACAAATGAGGTCTCGAGCTCATGGCGTTCTGTACCTCCATTTCTGTAGATCCTGGTACAGTCCCAAAGGCTTCTTGGCGATGCCGCCGATCTCGTTGCGATGGGCGAACGATTCACCGACTTGCCACAGTGGCAAGACGGGCAAATGGTAGGAGACGAGGGCGTGCAAGTCTTGGCAGTTCTGTCGCACTTCACGCCAGTTGCGAGCGGCGCTGAGCTGCCCGAGGACTTGGACGATGAATTGATTGTTGGTTTCGGCGGGAGCACCGATGCCGAACAACCGCTCGGCGTCCGTCGCGGGTTCCCAGACAGAAGCTGTCAGGTACAAGATGTCGACCGGCACGTCGTCCTTGGGGCCTGGGACCTTGTCGAGCACTACCAGTTCGGCTGGGATCTCGATCAGTTTCCATTGTTCGATGATGGCTTGGCCAGCCACTCGGGCCGCTTCGTAATTGGGCACGCCCAAACGGATCTTGGGGATCGGCGGCAACGGCTCGTTGCGTTTCTCATACATCATCTTCAGTTTGCTGTTGGTAAACAGCATGAGCACTTTGGCCAATCGCGGGTCGTACGCGATGTTGGTGATCGATGTGTTGTATGCATACGCAATAGGGTCGTTCTCCGAGGCCCCGCGAGGGAAGGGACCGCTGATGACTTGGCTGAGTTCTGCATCCGCACCGCCCAGGATTTCCCCTTTGAGGATCCCTTCGCGATCGATGGCATAAAGCAGCGCGCGACGAAACTCGCGATCATCCAAGTACGGATTGGACGTGCGGGGCACGAGCATGTGGACCGTCGGCAACGCATAGTTTTCGACGTTGATCGATTTGGACACGATCGAAGCCTTGAGGCGTTGGGCATCGGCGGGGAACAAGCGATCGATGACTTCGATTTCACCGCGCAACAAATCGTTGATGGCTTGCGCCGGATCCGAGTATTGGATCTCATGGATCTCGCGAGGTTGATACTCGGCGATCGGGCTGGAGGCGGCCCACTCGAAGCGTCGGATGTCCCCCTCCTGCGACTTGTAGCGGTACAGCACCCCTGGCGGTTCGACATCTTTGGAGGTTTGTTCGATGGGCCATTGCAAGAAGGCTTGGGGCAAGACGTGCGGGCGGCGGAATCGCAACTTGACGCGTTCCGGTCCGCTGACCGATACCGAGCTGAAGATGGATGCCCAACCGGGTGAGTAATCCTTGGCCCCGATGGTCGCGCGTCGCAAGAACGACTGGGAGAGGTCCAAGCTATTGGGCACCCCTCCGACGCCGGGGTTTTGAATGGTCAGGTCCAAGTCCAAGCGATCGTCGCTTTGTTGGAACGATCCCAACGTGAATCGGTATTGTCCACCTTCGGGCCCAGTGCTTCGAAACTCGAACAGTGGACGCGAGATAAGTTGGCCGGATCGGAAGGCTGGCCAGTTGGCTAACGCAGCCGTATCGGGCTTGTCGGCGGTTTGAAAGACGCCGACCCTAGCCACAGGAAACTCTTTGAGCAAATCCCGAAAGAACTCTTTCCCGCCCGGGATCTCGGGTTCGATTTCGAGCATCTTGGTCGCTTCGCGACGAGCTGCCAGATAGTCCTGCTTGTCTCGCATCGCTTTGGCTCGATCTCGATACTCGCCGGCCAGTTCCAAAAATTTGCCTTTCCATTCCTCGACCACGGGAAGCGGGTCTTTGGCGTAGTCTCGCTCCAAACGCGTGATCATCGCCTTGGCAGTGGCCAGATCATTGCGATCGAAATACGATTTGATCAACTGGCTGGAGACGCTGGTGATCTGCGCCCGCACACGTTCCTTTTGAAAATTGGGAAAGGTGCGCTGCAGTTCCTCGAGCACGGCGAGGGTGTGCGGCAACCGCTTTTGGCGAGCCATCTCCACTGCGCTCTCGAACAAGAACTCTTGTCGCAAGAGCTGGAGTCCCGGCGTCTGCGGGTAGTTGACCAGCAGGAAGTTCAAATGCTCAAAGGCTTCGCCAAAGTTCTTGTCGGCGACCAGTTTTTTGGCGCGAGCCAGAACCATTTGCTCGTAAAGCGATACACGATCGATGTCCTTCCACGCAATCTCATAGCGACGCGTGGGGAAGAGCAAGATCGTGACTTGGAACTTGTCGGTCTCTTTCGGCGCGTTGGGGACGCGCCGATTGGGGAAGTCCACCGGCGCGACCTTGACGCTTCGTCCGGTCGCTTCTTGCTTCAAGGTGATGATGTCGAACGGCTCTTCGTCGAGCAGCGAGCCAAAGACTTCGACCTCTTGCAAGATCTTGTCGAATTCAGGTTGCGCTTGGCAAGCCGACGGAGCCAAGCACATCGCCGCTCCCGCAACGATCCAAGAGACCGCGATCAGCATGCGTCGAACAAAGGACGGACTCGGAGAGGACGGACAGCCTCCTCTGAGAAACGCGAGGTGTAGCAATTGGATCATTGACCGGCACCTACTCCGCTGGCATTGGAAACGATGGGCAGGGGCACTTGGAGCAAACTCCCTTCGTCGCCGGGAATCAACAATCCGTTGGGGGTCACCACCGGAGTTCCGGAGATGGGCTCGCCGGCAGGAGCGCGAGCTAGGACTTGACCGTTGCTCAGCGAGATGCGGATCAAATCGCCGGTAGTGCTGGCCAAGATCAGTTCGCCGTTGTCGGCGAGCGGTTTACCCACGAGCACGGTTTGGGGCAAGGGTGTGTTCCAGCGGGTGTTGCCTTGCGAGTCAAACGCCACGAGCCCTTCGATATCGCTCAAGGCCAATCCGATGGCCCCGTTGCCGGTATCCACTGCCACCGGTCCCCATGTAAAGCGTCCTTCGAAGTTGATCGAAGCCGTCTTCTTGAACTCCGCCGTCTCGTAGAAGTCGAGGATGTCTCCCGAGGGCCCGGGCGAAACGCCGACGGCCACATCGTCGAGCACCGCCATGCGTCCCTTGAGCCCGCGTTCAATCGGCCGCGAGTTGAGCAATCGAAGCTGTTTGCCCGTCGAGAGCTTGTAAAGATTGCGACGTTGGTCAGCGATGACCACCGATTGCTTATCGGACAGCAGCAACGGATTCATCCAAACAGGCTTTTCACCAGCGGCGATTTCCGGCTGGAACGGGATTCCGATCGATTTGCCGCTCTCGGGTTCGAGCATCACCAATTGGGCGTTTTCAAGCGGGATGAGGAGCGAGTTGCCGACCGACAAAGGTTCGGCGATGGGGTAGGAACCCGAAAGATCGAGGTTGACCAGCTTGGTGGTCCAACCCGATTTGCGCGAAGGATCGATCAGGAGCAACTGGCTTCCTTGAGCGGAATTGAGGAGTACGCTGCGCCCGTCGCTCAGAGGAGTCGACGACGCAAACAACATCGAGCGTTGGTTGCGCCCCATGTTCTCGATCGCCAAGTTAGCCTTCAATGGAGCATCACCTTTGCTGAACTCCGCATCACCGACGTTGAAGGTCGCTCCTTGCGAGGTGACGGCCACCGTCCGCTGGGATTGCGGTTGGAGCGATGCCACGGGCGTACCCAGGTCCGCTTCCCAATGAGGATTGCCGGTCTTGGGATCGACCGCCGAGACGCGCACGCCGTTGTTGCCGCGAACAACGCGCGTGTGGATCATGACTTCGCCGACCTTGATCGGGCGCGAAGTGAACTCGTCGAGATCTTCCTTGAGCCACAGCGAGTTCAGTTTTTGTCCCGTGATCTGGATCTGATAGTATGCCAATCGATTCGAGGCCAACCACAAATCCGTGCCAGACATGAGGGGCCACGTGACTTTCGGTGCCGCTTCGTTGGAGACGAGGTTCACCATCTTAAAGACTTTGTCTTTGGGATTGGTGATTTCGACATCGAGGATGGCGATCTCGCCGAGGTTGGTCGCGACGGCCAGGCGGCGCCCTTCGACTTGCGGTTCGACGACCACATGCCCTTTGAAACGAATGGGCGATTGAATCTGCTGTAGATCGAGGCCTTCATCGTTGGTGGTGTAGACGCGCATCAAGCTATGGTCCGGTCCGGCGTTCTCGAACACGATCAATTGATTGAGGACCCAGATCGGAGGCACGACGATGGTGCCTGGATTGTGGCCGACGTAGACGACTTCGTCGCATTCGCCGTTGCCGCGGCTCATGACGTAGAGATTGGAGTGATTGCCTAGCAAATAGCGTTTGCGTTTGCCTGGGGCACCGCCCAATCCGACATCGATCGCTTGAGGAATCTTTTTCGTCCAGCGCGGTTGTCCGCTGATGGCATCCAAACAAGCCACGGAACCATTGGCGGTCGCAACGAAGATATCGTCGCCGTCGATCGACGGCTCTAGGATGCGTTCTGGGAATTTGCTTTCCCATACCAACGATCCATCCTTGGCGGACAGTCGGCTGACCGTACCGCGCGATGCGACGCTGACGATCGGATCGCTATCGGAGGTGTTGGCGATACGTTGGGGATTGGATGTCCAATCGCGGCCGATGTACTTGCGCCACAGCACGTCCCCATTGCTTACTCGGATCGCGACGATGGCACCTTTCACTCTCAGGAACACCACATCATCGGTGTTGGTGTCGACGGGATTGCCCGTACGGCTGACCAGCAACGACGTTGCAACGGGATTGGGTGCGGGAACATCGTTGTTCACCATGGGACTGGTGGACGCTTTGGTCACCAATCCTTTTTGGATGCTCGTCGCTTGGAGCATGAGCTCCCTGAGTTTTTTGTCCGGATCCAACTGCGGGTATTTTCGGACCAATTCGCGCCGCAGGTCGTATGTCTTAACCACATCGCTGGCATCGATAGCGCTCTTCATGTTCACCAACGTCGTAGCCAGATCCTCCCCTTGTTGGATTTCCCGGGTGACGCGTTGCTGCGATTCTTCGATCCGCTTGATGCGAAGTTCGTTTTGTGTCCGTTCTTGTGTACCGACGAAGCGAGGGTCGCGGATCAGTGCCATCTGCTGATCCATGAGCGTGATCAGGTTTTTGCGATCGTCGATGGCTGCGGTGTTGTCCGCCTTGGTGATGAATTTTTCTGCGATTCGCAAGAGCGTGTCGGTGATGTCGACCCGCATGTTTTCGATCCCAGCTTCGTTGGCGATCTTGGGGAGCTCTTCTTGCGCGGTCTTCAAGGCGATGGTGGGGTCGGCGTTCTTTTCCGCATCTTGGCGAACGCGGGCGAGCGTTGCTTTGACCCGGGCGATGCTGGCGTTTTCGTCGGTGGAGAAGGTGCTCGCGAAGGTCTCGTACTGTCGGATGGCGCGCTCGTACTCGCGATTCTTGTAGAACTCTTCGGCGGATTCAAAGGCTTCTTTGGCGTTGCCGCGCGAGAACCAGATGTACAGTGGAACAAAGAAGACCAACAGCAGAAGGACGATGAAGCCCATACCGACGATGCCGAACGATTCCCATGGACTCTTTTTGTTGGCCGCCCCAGGTTTTGGAGCGCGGGCCATGGCGACTTCCTTGATCGGCTCGGAGAAGGCACCGCTGGAAGCGCTGCGTTTGCCCGACCCTCGTCCCGAATTGGACGTCGCGGCGTCGACTGCTTCGACCGCGTTGTCTTCGACCGCGTCGACGACTTCAGTGACTTCGACAACCTCGACTTCCTCTTCGGGGGGCAACAAATCGTCGACCGAATCGGAGTTGTCTTGAGGCAAAGATCCTTGGATCGGTTTGCCACCGCGGAGGGCTGCCGACGGATCGTTGGCGGAGGGCCCGAGTTTCTCGTTCAGTTCGGTCACGAGTTTGGTGGCTTGGAATCGCGTGAGTTGGCCGTTCTCCACCAGCAGCCGGGCGATGGCTTCCGGCGTGACGCGCACTTTCGATTGTTCGACTTGGCGGTTGAGTTCCGCGATGATTTCCGGGTCGAGTAGGCCTTTGCTCTCGAGCATGGTGATGAACTGCGATGCGCTCATTGGCTACTCAAACTCCTCCACGTGCGGTGCGTTGCTGGATTGGTTTTTGGGGGTGTCGGGAATCATCGGCCCCAAGGGCCATTGGTTGATCGTTTGGCTCGCATCAGACAGGGCGGATGCGATCGGTGTGAATCGGTGCCGCTGAGTGAACCATTTCTTCCGTCGTTCCTCCAGCGAAGCGTTGTTTTTGGTCGAACCACGCTCGACTGCCGGAGAGTCGCAGCCTGAGATCGAGGAATCATCCTGCCGCGGGAGAAAACGCCTTGGAACCGGGAGCATCAGGGCGCTTTGCATCACGGCCATGCTCGGCCGCTTCAAGCCCTTCTTAGGGGACTCGAGTCTCCGAATCCCATGTGCATCGCGTTGGGTTCGCGAAGCGCCCGACTCGCAGGATCGCTTTGTCGGCGATGGGCAGAAAGCCGCATGGCGGGTCCTGCGCATTCCGGAAGACGGATCGGGTTCCTATCGCTCGGTCTAGAGTCATGGGACCCGCACGAGCGACGCACGAGCGTTACCAAACGTTGATGCATGGAGTGAACCAAAAGAACTGGGGGGACGAGACCGACCTGGCATGCCGCTCGGAAACAGATCTTCCGAGTGGCGATGCCAATCACAATATAACTGCCTGGAGCCTGTTTGCGCACATTCGAACCGCAAAAAAGCCCACCCTGCGTCGGTTGCAATCCGCCCCTTGCGTGAAGCAGTGCTGGGAGTCCGACAAAAAGCGGTGGCCCCGTTCGCGATTACGGCACTTCATACGGCGAAACCGCTTCGCCACCGTTGTGTGTGATCAAAGCGTCGATGATTTCGTCGGCGACGACCGAACTGAATTTGCGTGCCGCCCCATCGAAAAATGCGACTACGGCGCCTGCAGCACCCATCCAGGATGAACCGGGATGCTCTTGGATGTCGAGATCGTCAGGTTTGGTCCACGGCACGGCCAGCGAGACGTCCACCTGCACCACGGCGATGGTATTCGACGTTCCATCGGTGATTTCTCGCAAACGCGTCCCTTCTTCGGACCAACCTGTATTCTCGCCAACTGGAGCCAGGTACACCGTGTGGCCGGGAGGCGCATCGCTCTCCCGATGCAAGTAGACGCTAGGCATGCGTTCCAGGAGCTTGATGTTGTGTTCGCTATCCCAAGGCTCATCGAGATGAAACTCGTTGTATAGCGCCTGCTCTTCTACGTACGGTAGGATCGCGACGCGCCAGCTCAGCAGGGGCTTGCCGTCGTCGCTGAGAATGGCTTGGCCGGGAAATCGTCGGAAGGCCGACTCGTAATTGAGCAGCGCGAGCATGATCTGGCGAACATTGTTCAAGGACTGCATCTCGCGAGCAGCAGCTCGCGAGGCTTGTACTGCCGGCAACAACAACCCTGTCAGCACACCGATGGTTTGATAGTTGGCCATCATGGTCGTATCGGTTTTGATCTGAATCCGATCGTCGACGATCGACCACATGGTTTGATTTTGAAGCAACTGTTCGATGCGGTCGGAGTAGGAAGTGATGGCCCGCTTCATATCGTCCGAAAGGGACGGATCTTCGGCGACTTGTTCGTCGACGGCAGCTCGCGTCAACTGGATGCCTTCGCTGCGAAGCCGTTGCACCGCGTCTTCGAGTTGGCGCGTGTTGTTCGCGTTGGCGGTGCCGACGGTGAGCACAAGCGGACTGCGTTCGTTGTCGGTCAGTTCGAGCATGGCATTCTCTGCCAATTGGATCACTTCGCGAACGTCTGGCACCAGTTCTGGAGGCATCTCGCCTTCGTTCCACTCGAGAAAGCCGTTCATCAAGTCGCGTACCTTGGCCAAGTTGACGGCGACGCGGGCCAAGCTTTTGCGCGATTGCACCAGAGGAACGATGGGACCACCGGTTTGGATCCGTTGGCTGAGCATGCGCCGCAGCGTTCCTTGAGTCCCGATCAAGATTCGTTTCGGGTCCTTTTGCGAGATCCGGATCTCCGGCGCCTCCTTCAAATCTCGGAACTTCAATTGATTGTCTTTGGGTGCGATCTCCAGCGGGGTCGCAATTTCATCCGACAGCTTCGCGATGTCGTACGGGGTCTTCGTCCGTATAGAGAAACCGTACTCCGGCGACGGGCTGGGCATCGAAACGGTGGCGTCGATGCTCTCGACGTCGTTGAGATCGAATCCCAGTTGTTCGCGGCACAGCACCGACAGAATCTCCCACGGCCATGCCTGGAACTGCTTGGAGGTGACGATATCGTTGACTTCGATCGATGCCACCACCAGCGAATCGGCAGGGATGTCGTCGTAGCGTCCTACCTCTTGCGCGGAGCCTGCTTGGGGTGCTGCGACCGCCGCGCCCCAGGCTCCCAAACACGCCAATACCTTCGCCGCCAAATGCCGCCGCCCAGGTCGGCAGGATGGTTGATGCTGCACGATGCGATCTCCTCAAGGAAAAGTGTCGGAGCCTTCGCAGTTCGAAGCCTCCTCGGAAAAGTGGAATGCGCTTTCTCAGTGCATCGCTACCGCCATAGTCTGGAGGTTGCCATTTAACCGGTCAATCCGCCAACCCGATAAACGTTATCCCCGCTACCGGCGGTGCAATCCGACCTCCATTGGGGGTCCTGCTTTTTTTTGATGGGATTTTCTCAAGTCCTTTTTCGGCCCGCGACAGAGCGTCGGGTAAGTTCTAACGAGCGGTAAAAGATTGCCGCTCGCAACGATTCCTCCTCCGAGAAAGACTTTGCGGATTTCGCTATGAAGCCACACGATTTAGTCGGTTCGAACGCAATCGGTTCGAACGCCCGATCTCTCCGTCATCCAACCGCCGCCCCACGCGATGCCGCCGCTGCAAGCCTCCGCGCTGTCTTGGCCGCCGAAAAGAAAAAGAACCGAACCGACCGCCGCAAACAGATCGATCCGACGACGTGCGAGCGGGACTACTCCGCCGACGAACTCGAATTCATGCGGGCGATGGATGACTACAAACGCAAGCACGGCCGGATGTTTCCGACCTGCAGCGAAATCCTGGAAGTCGTGCGATCCCTCGGGTACGCTAAAGCCCCCAGCACGGCGCACACGGCCTTGGCCGCTGTTGAGGAACTCTCCCTGGCCATCGAACGAGCCTTGGATTAGCATCTGGCCCCGCAGCATCGGGCCAGACGTTTCGGGCTATGCATGACCGGGCTGAGGCCCAACGGCATCCACTCCGATGGACGCCATCCCGATCGCCCATTTGCTCCTTGGTCCACGAAGCCCATGTCTCCAGAAAAACGCTCACCGGAACAACGACTGATCGATCTCGAAGCGCTCTTCACCCACCTGCAACGCACCGTCCAAGAACTCGATAGCGTCGTGGTGGATCAAGCCAAGCAGATCGATTTGCTCCGGCGCGAAGTCAAAGTCATGGCCTCAGAACTCCGCCTCGTGCGGGATGCTTCCCGCGAACCTCGCCGAGCCGAGGACGAGATTCCGCCACACTACTAGGCCACTAGGCCTCAGGCTGTCCTCTGGCAACCATCACCTCGGCGCGTTCACGCTTGATCGCCCGTCGGATCATACTCGCCAAAACGCGGGTGGGGCTGGATTGCGATACACGACACTCATCTCCGGAGTCGCATAAGCGGCTCCTTGCCGGGCCAACGACTCCACTCCTCCGATCACCATTCCCGACGTGAGCAAGGTGCGCTCCACCGGATAAGGGGTCGTTCCGCGCAACACCAACTCCTCGATGTGCCTGGCCAGCGGATTGAAGAAATCCGCTGTCGTCGACCCGTGCCCCGGCATCGGCAAATACATTTGGCAAGAAATGATCTCACCGTTGTCCGATCGCAACCCGGCATAATTGAAATCCTGGATCGGGCACAAGAACATCGCCGTTTGAAAACCATCGCGATGCTCGATGAAGTAGCCGATGGTTCCTGGCATCGCGGCTCGAGCCCATCCATAGGTCACGGGAGCCGTTGGGAAACCACCTTCCACCGGCAAGTTATGACTGCGGGTGAGCGCCGCCACCATCAACCGCCGCGTGGTCTCGCGCTCAGGCCGATCCATCTCCGCCCAGAGCGCTTCGCCTCGCAGCGCGGTCACCGATCGAATGCCCACCTCGCCACCTCGCCTGCGCTCGGACATGCATTGCGCGGTTTCGAGTCCGTGAAAGTCGTAGCTGTCCACCCCGCCGTAACAGACGCAGACGCTCTCGGATAACGGTGTATCGACCGGCATGTCGATCGCAGGAAAGCGCCACGTTACCGGCAAGCTCGAACCCGCTAAAAACGGAAACTGCAAGCGGCGCGAATCTTCCACCATTTCGACGCACTCCTTCCATTCTGTGGAAAGATGTTTGTCATTGAACACCGGCACGCTCCGACCGCTGGCCTCAAACACCTTGACCACCCGCTTGAACCAATCGTATCGCGGATACCTGCGTTGGCCCTTGTCATTGACAGGATAGTCTCCGTGCTCGCCGATGATCACCACTCCATCCACTGCCAATTTCGAAGTCCCCAGCGTCAGCGCATCTTCGATGCTGGTGAATTGCGTCAATCGGTACTTGGCAATGCGCTCTGCGGCCAAATCCCCTTCTTTGGGTTGTTGATCGATGTAGACAGAGGCTACGTCGAAGCGGGGCGATTGCCATGTGCCTCCCCAGGTGTACCCCATGCAATGGCGATCCAAGAAATGCTGCGAATGGGAATGCTTGAAAACAACCGTCCCCAAAAACGCGATCTTCTTGCGCGCGGGTTCCTGGCCATGACCGTATCGCCCCAAGGTCGTTGCTGCCACAGCGCCTGCTGTCGCGCCCAAAAAACTTCTTCGGTGCATCGTGTCGTTTCTCCTCAAGAAGGTGAGTGGTTTTGGGAGGGTACAGCAGTCTCATCCGGCCATAGCCACGCTAGGGCCAACAAGGGAACCAGTGGCAGCAAACCGACCAATACCAAACCGAGATCGTATCTGCCCGTTTGATCGGCGAGCCGCCCAAAGAGAACTTGTGCCTGCGACGAGGCGATCCATCCCCCGGTCGCCGCGATCGACGTGACCTTGCCCTGATGCCGCGGCGAAACATCTTGGGAAAACGAATAGTAGATCGGGAAGATGCCCAGCGCACCGGCGCCGGCGAGCAACAGCACCAACAACAGCAACGCACCTCCACCGATCCATGGAACCAGCGTCAAACTGCTGCAAAGCACGACCGACAGCGTTAACGAAGCGATGCGCGATCCCTTCAACGTCCACCGATTCCTGGTCAACCACCAGGTGAGCGCGCCGGCTGCAAAGCACCCGACATCCGTAACCGCGTACCAAACCGAATTGAAGATCAACGTCTCGCTTTCCCCAAAGGTGTAGCTCTCTTGCATGATTTTCGGCAACCACGCGCGCAACAGTTGCCACATGCTGTTGATGCAAACGATCATCAGCAACACCAATAGAAATCGCCGTTCAAAGAGCACTTGCCACCAAGGATCTTGCGCGGCGCTGGAATCGCTCGTTGCTGGAACGACTTCATGCTCGTGCACATGGAAGTCGTGATCGCGCACAATCCATAACCAAAAGAGGACCCAAAGCGATCCCACCACCGCGATGCCTTGAAAACCGATCCGCCAACTGCCGACGTCCTCGGTCAAAATGGAGAGCATCACCAGCGGTGTCATGATAGCCCCGATGGAGGTACCGCTTTGGAGAACGCTATTCCCCATGCCACGTCCCTTGGGATCGAGCAAGGCTTGCGTGGTCTTTAACCCGCACGGCCAATGCGCGGACTCAAAGAATCCGAGGAACCCGCGACACAAAATCAAATCGTCGTAGTCGCGAGCCCAGCCTGTTAAGAACCCCATCAGAGACCATCCGAGCAATCCCACCGGGTAGACCCACCGCACCGAAACGCGATCGACAAGGAATCCCCAGAAAATCGAGCCGAACGCAAAACTGTAGCCGAATACCGCCTCGACCCAACCATACTGCTCGTTGCTGAGTTGAAACTCGCTTGTGATCCGCTTGGAGACGACCGCCAGCGTCTGCCGGTCCATGTAGTTCACCGCAGAGGCCAACAGCAGCAACGCGCAGATCACCATCACGCGGCGCGTGGTCTTGCCGGCGGCGATGCCGTGGGCGGCGTTGGTGTTGGACTGCACTGGTTCCATAGCAACTTTCCGATGGTTCTTACCAATCGTTCTGAACGGCTTACCAATAGCGTTCGACGACGTAGTGGCCCGGCTCTTGCCGTTTGTGTTTTCGCAATCCGCGCGCACGCAGCAATTCTTCGACGTCATCGAGCATTTGCGGGTTGCCGCACAGCATCACGGCGCTGTTGTCGACGGATAGCGTTTGGCCTGCGAGCTGTTCCAGCGTCCCCGATTCCAAGGCCGTTGTAATGCGTCCTTGAAATCCATGATCGACCAAATCGCGCGAGGCGATCGGGACGAAGGCAAACCGCTCCCCGTAGCGCTCTTTCCACTTCTGCATCGTATCCAGATAGGCGAAATCGGTTCGGTAACGCACGCCATGGACCACCACCACGCTGGCATACGCATCCCAACACGCTCCGTCTTGCAACATTGCAATGTACGGCGCCAGCCCCGTACCGGTGGCCAATAACCATAAGCACTTGGCCGGAGGAACGTGCGAAAGGGTGAAACTACCGGTCCCTTTGGCCGATACATCGATGGCATCCCCGACGTTGAGTTGCCACAGGAGAGGGGTTAACTCCCCCCCCTCCACGCGAACAATAAAGAACTCGAGCCTATCGCCGTGGGGAGATGCCACCGAATACGGTCGGTGCACATGCCGATCTGCGACCGTCAATCCGAGTTGCAAAAACTGCCCGCACTCGAACGGAGCCACACCTGGACAATCGATCGACAAAGAAAACAATCCCTCGTGCCAAACGCGCTTTTCGGCAATCCGACCGGTGATCCATTGGAGAGGCATAACAAGGTCGATCTCTCGGATAAAAGCTGGGGCGGGAAGGGCGAGGCAGGATTTGCATGATAACCGATCGCGCGGCTGCTTGCTGGTGTTCAGGAATGCCTCGCACTGGGCAGCTTGAACGGAAACTCCCGATGACATTCGCCCGCGTCCGAACCTAGCTCGCGCGCACCAGACCGGGATAGACTTGCCTGTCCGAACAACGTGGACGGAGTTGTCGCCCCTTGTCAGAATCGTACCCCATGTTGTCTTCGAGCGCTCAACAACGATTGCAATCCCTGGGCACAGACGCCCGGACCGGGCTCAGTTCCGCTGAGTCCGCTGCTCGCTGCCTGCGCGATGGGCCCAACACGCTGCAATCTGTCCCGCCGATCCCTTGGTACCGCCGTTTCGTGACGCAATTCCAAAGTGTCATGGTGGGATTGCTGATTGCAGCAGCCTTGATTTCCGGCGCGATCGGGGACTGGGTCGACACTGCAGCCATCCTAGCCATCGTCGTGCTGAATGCCATCCTGGGGTTTGTTCAAGAAGAGCGCGCCGTCCAAGCGATCGGCTCGCTGCGTTCCTTGACTGCGCCTACGGCCAAGGTCAAGCGCGAGGGTGAATGGACGAATGCTCCCGCATCGGAACTGGCCCTTGGCGATATCGTCCTGCTCGAAGCGGGAGATCGCATTCCTGCCGATGGCCATTTGCTCGAAGCCTACAACCTCCACGTCCAAGAAGCTTCCTTGACGGGTGAGTCCGCGCCGGTTGCGAAGCGGTCGGACGTCGAACTACCCGAATCCACCCCGCTGGCGGATCGCGCCGACTCGGTCTTTCTGGGAACATCCGTAGCGTCTGGAAAGGGGGTAGCGGTCGTCACCGCCACCGGCAACCGCACCGAGATCGGACGTATCGCGCAACTGCTCGACGAAACCCAAAACGAGCAAACTCCTCTGCAAAAGAAGTTGGCTCAGTTGGGCCAGATCCTGGTCCTGGTTTGCTTGGCATTGGTTTCGATGGTCTTTGCCTTGCAGTGGTGGCGCGGAGGCAACATCGCCGAAGTGTTTCTGACCAGCGTCAGTCTAGCCGTCGCGGCCATCCCAGAAGGGCTGCCCGCCGTCGTCACCGTCACGCTGGCCATCGGCCTGCAGCGCATGGCCAAACGCAATGCGCTGATTCGCAAACTGCCGAGCGTCGAAACGCTCGGCTGCGTTACCGTCATTTGCAGCGACAAAACCGGCACGTTGACTTGCAATGAAATGACCGTTCGCAAGCTCTGGATCCACGACCGTTGGTGGAATGTCGATGGGGCAGGGTACGCACCGCACGGCGCGATCCGACCGGCCGATGCAGCGCACTCAAACCCAGATCCTGCATCCCTGCCGCCATTGCCCGACGCGTTGCTGCGCATGCTCTCGTGCGCCGATCAATGCAACAACTCCCAATGGCACTATGCCCCAGACCGACAGACAGCTTCCACCGTCGGTGATCCTACCGAGATCGCATTGCGCGTGGTGGCCGCGAAAGCCAACGCGGTAGGCCGATGGCCGGACGACCCATTGTTACACGAAAACCCCTTCGACTCCGATCGCAAACGGATGAGCCAAGTCGTCCGCGACCATAGCGCCAAGCGCATCATGATCGTCAAAGGAGCCCCTGAAGCGGTGTTAGACGTCTGCTCCAGCATCTTGATCAACGACCAAACCAAACCGCTCGACGATACGTTGCGACAACTCGTGGCGCATCGAAACGCCAGCATGGCCAGCCAAGCGCTCCGTGTCTTGGCGATCGCCTACCGCGATGCACCCGAGCAGTCGGTGCACTGGCACCGCGAAGAAGGCCTCACGCTCTTGGGATTGATCGGCATGATCGATCCACCTCGGCATGCGGTCGATGAAGCGGTCGAACGCTGCCGCCAAGCTGGCATCAAACCGGTCATGATCACCGGCGACCATCCCCAAACCGCGATGGCCATCGCCAAATCGATCGGTATCGCTGACGACAATGACTCGGTGTTGTTGGGCACCTCCATTGAAGAGATGACCGACGAGGAATTGACACGGCATGTGCCCAACTGTTCCGTCGTCGCGCGCGTCAATGCCCAGCACAAACTGCGCGTCGTCAACGCATGGAAACGCAACGGCCATGTCGTGGCGATGACCGGCGATGGCGTCAACGATGCACCTGCGGTCAAGTCCGCCGATATCGGCATCGTCATGGGTGTTACCGGAACCGATGTCGCCAAGGATGCCGCCGACATGATCCTCACCGACGACAACTTCGTATCGATCATCAACGCCGTGGAAGAAGGCCGAGGCATTTACGAGAACATTCAAAAATTCTTGCACTACTTGTTGGCCTGCAATACCAGCGAAGTGCTCTTCATGTTTTGCGCATCGCTGCTGGGATGGCCCTCCCCATTGTTGGCGATTCAAATCCTCTGGATCAATCTGGTCACCGATGGACTGCCGGCGTTAGCGCTGGCCAGTGAACCCCTCGGCCGCGATCTGATGCAACGCAGCCCGCGCCCGGTCGACGAGCCGATCCTGACGTGGAAACGGGGCCGGGCTATTCTGTTGCACGGCTGGCTCATGGCCGTCGTGTGCTTGCTCGGATTCTCGTGGGCCTATCAAGGTGACCCTCGACGCATCGACGAAGCACGAGCCGTTGCCTTCACCATTTTGACCTTCGCGCAGATCTTCTACTCCATGGCATGTCGCGACCTGGACCGAATCATGCCCAGCATTGGTTGGATCTCGAATCCATTCTTGGTTCTAGCCGCCATCGGTTCGATCGCGGTTCAACTGCTCGTGATGAGCATCCCATGGACAGCCAACCTGCTCGGTTTGTCGGCGATGCCCTGGTCCGATCTACCCATGATCTTCGCGCTGAGCTTGATCCCGGTCACGTGCGTCGAAGTCTACAAGCTTTGCAAACTATTTCGATTCTCGAAAAGCGTCCGTTAGGCCGCGTTGGAACTCGGTGGCGCGGCAGTCACCATGACCGCGATCGCGCCCCCTGCGATGGCACCGCAGAGATGCCCATCCCACGAAACGCTCGGACCGACGGTGGGCAACACACCGCTAAGCAGCGTCCCGCCGTAAAGGAATCCGACGAGGATAGCGACCACCATCGATACCAAATGGCGTTCGCGCACACCGGACACAATCAAGAACGCGATCAATCCATAGATGAGTCCGCTCGCCCCCACATGCACCGCCGAACGTCCAAACAACCATAGGAGTATTCCACCGAGCACCACGATTTCAACGACCGTCGGCCAAGCTCGCGGTTGAGAGGAACACAACAGGAAGAGCAGAATCAAAAGCGGTACGGAATTGCTGAGCAAGTGGCTGAAGTTCGCGTGCAGGAACGGTGAGGTTACGATCCCACACAACCCGCTCCACACGCGAGGCACCAAGCCCCATGCGGTGAGGTCCGCCGGCAAAATCCAATCCATGAAGAAAACGCCCCAAACGACTCCGACGAAAAGCAGCACCCGAGTGATCTGATCGCGCAAGGCCACCGGAGAGGCCTCGCGCGTTCCGCTTGTAGATGAAAAATCAGCCATGTCTTCGGCGAACTCGCAAGAGGAGCAACCGTGCTGCCGCTGCGAACACGCGTCGCCGGCACACTCGGCTAGTATCCTAAACGCGGGTGTCCTCCATTGGCGAGATCCCTCCGGGGGTTTGTATCGAATTGTGCCAAGCCCATGGCGCAGCGTTGGGCAGCGAGTACATTGCCAACACAGACCGGTTCTGGTCTAGGTCACTCCCCGGTCTCTTCGACCGCCCCACCCTTATCTCTCCCATCCACACGGAGTCCTCGCAATGCTCTCAACGATGCGCTGGCTGTTCCTCGCTTGCATGACCTTCCATTCGGCTTTGGTTTCCGCACAGGATCGCAGCCTGCAACCCCCGCCCGAATTCACTTCCACCGAAATCTCCCCAACCCGAGAGATCACGTTTCGCGTTTTCGCGCCCAAAGCCTCCAGCGTCCGTTTGTCCGGAAGCGATCTACCCGATCTGCCCCAAGCAGGCCTGGAAATGAAGAAATCCGACGAAGGCGTTTGGTCCGCGACCACTCCTGCCGTCCCCGGGGGCGCGTACCGCTACCAGTTTTCGATCGATGGCGTGAACGTGCTCGATCCTCGCAACCCGAACACCAGCGCATCCAACATGAACGCATGGAGCTTGGTTACGGTCCCAGGCGCAGCCTACTTGAGCGACACCCCGGTTCCCCACGGTGCCGTGGCATCGGTGATCTATCCTTCGAAAACGCTAGGCCGCGAACGCCGCGCGCATGTCTACACGCCGCCGCAGTACGATGCTGGGGGCGACTACCCCGTGCTATATCTGTTGCACGGTGCCTTTGACAGCGATCATTCGTGGAGTTCGGTCGGTCAAGCTGGATTGATCCTGGACCAATTGATCGCCTCGGGCAAAGCCAAGCCGATGATCGTGGTCATGCCCATGGGCCATACCGGACCGTTTGCCTTTGGAAGGGGCGGGAACTTCGAACAACAAATGCAAGACTTTGTAAACGACTTCAAGAACGATCTGCGGCCTTGGATCGAAAGTCGCTACCGCGTCATTCCAAATCGCGAACATCGCGCCATCGCTGGCCTATCGATGGGAGGTGCGCAAACGCTCAGCATCGCCATGGGCCAACCTCAAGATTACTCCGCAGTCGGTGTGTTTAGCTCCGGCGTATTCGGGCTCGATCGCGGTGCGAATGAAGGCCCCGGCGCCGCGTGGATCGCAGCGCACTCCGCCGGATTGAACGATGCCAAGGGACGCGATGGTCTCAAGCTGCTGTGGTTCGCCACGGGCAAAGACGACTTTTTGCTCAACACCACCAAAGCCTCCGTCAAGCTCTTCGAAGAGAAGGGCTTCAAGCCCGAATATGCGGAGACCGAAGGCGGTCACACATGGCTCGTGTGGCGCGATTACTTGAACCTGTTCGCACAGCGATTGTTCTAGACGAACGATCGAATTCCAACACGCCCTGGCAACGTTCACTCACTGGAAAAGAGTGGTTGCCAGCGCACGTTTCGCTTGATCGCAGGATGCTGACTCACGGGGTCGACGCGGCATCCTTCAAGACTTGGTCTAGGATCCCCATCACGATCTTCCGGTAAACCTGCTCTAGAAGCGGATTGGATCGGATCAACTGCATGGTTCGATAGAGTTGCTTGCCGGTTTCCGCATCCATGTCCACGGACCGAAGAACGCCATGGGCATCGATCATGACGGCGGTGTACTGCACGTTTCCGTCGGCCCCATCAGACTTGAGCACATCGTGCAACTGCGCGGTTTCGGCTTCAAAGGGTCGCGATTCGCTGTCCTCCACCGGCGTCGTGACCCGTTTGGGGACCATGCCACCAAGGAACCCTGCCATCTCGTCGATGCTTTGCGCCCGGCTGTTGCGCCGCAGATCGCGGCTGAGTTGATTGAGTCGATCGAGATTGTCTTCGCTGGACCGCTGTTGACTGCTTTGGATACTGCGATCGATTTGCTTCTGCAAGAACGTCTTGGACTCGGCAGATGCCGTGGCCTCGGGCGACTGAGCCGAACGCATGACGGGATCCCAATCCGAGTTGCCGCCTTGGCCTCCCCGGCTCTGGGCACCGCGCTGGGCGAGCTGAACATTGGCTTCTGCATCGGAAGCAGGAATGTCGCGAACATCGGCTTGGACGACGATCCTTTTGTCGGGTCGAGCACCTGAGTGCTTCTGCATCGAGATGGCGACGAATAACACCGCTAGGGCAGCCGCATGCAGCATCATCGAAGCGAGCCATGCTCGACGCGCAATCGCTTTTGGATGGGTTGCCTTGCGTGCCACGATCCGATGATCCCCTGACCTCGAAGATGCGGCCCGTCGCGTGGGCCCATTCTGACCTTTACCTTCATTGTAGTGGCCGAAGCGATGCATTCGCAGCCAAAAAATAAAGGTCCGAGCGGCAATCCATCCGGCTTCGCGGGAGAGGTCGTCGCAGCGAGGCTCGCGATTGGCTAGCGCTCGCGAGCCATGCTCTGGAACAATTCGTAGCGGGCCTTGAGTTCGCGAATGCTGTCTCCACCGAACTTTTCAACCACTGCCGTAGCGATTTCAAACGCGACGACGTGTTCGACGATGATGGCGGCAGCCGAAATCGCACAAACATCGCTCCGCTCGTAGTTCGCGCGATGCGGCTGCTTGTCCTCCATCCGAATCGAATCCAGCGGTTTGCGCAGGGTGCTGATCGGTTTCTTGGCCGCGCGGAGGATCAAGGGTTGGCCATTGGTCATCCCTCCTTCCAAACCGCCGGCGTTGTTGGTGGGACGGATGTAGCCCAAATGGGCGCGATGCCGCTGCTCGGGATCGAAGTGAATGGGGTCGTGCACTTGCGATCCGCGACGTCGTGCGGCTTCAAAGCCCAACCCGATCTCGACTCCTTTGATCGCTTGCACCGCCATGACTGCTTGCGCTAACCGGCCATCGAGTTTGCGATCCCACTGGGCATGGGTCCCCAATCCGAACGGCAAGCCATCGACACGGACTTCGATCACTCCTCCCAGTGTGTCTCCCTCATCGGCCATGCGATCGATGTAGGCTTCGGCTTGACTATCGTGCGATGGATCGACGCTGTAGATGCTGCTTTGATCGCGCAAAGCTCGCAACTCGGCGACACTCTTAGTGGCATCCGCCGAACCGACCTTCATTTCCCCCAGTTCGACAACGTAGCCGATGGTTTCGATCCCGATCTCTCGCAACAGCAATCGGGCCAGCGCGCCGGCGGCGACTCGCACCGCGGTCTCGCGTGCGCTCGATCGTTCAAGCACTCCCCGAATCGAACCCAGGTACTTGATGGCCCCCGTGAGGTCGGCATGCCCGGGCCGTGGGCGTTCCAGTTCCTTGAGGCGCTCTAGCTTGTAATCGTTGTTGATGACTTGCAACGTGATCGGCGAGCCCAAAGTGGTGGACTGCCAAACACCCGTCAGCACATCGACCGTGTCCTGTTCCAGTTTTTGACGACCGCCTCGGCCATAGCCACCCTGCCGCAAGAGGAGCTCGCGATTGATGAAGGCTTCATCGATGGTCAATCCAGCCGGGAAGCCGTCGATGACAGCGATCAGAGCTTTGCCGTGGGATTCGCCGGCGGTCCAGTAACGCAACATGAAGAAAGGGCCCTACGGCTCCAGAGCCGGAAAAAGCGTCGTTCGGATTCAATGGCCACATTCTAATCGCATCGCAACGGTCGCCAACCCAAACCGCGACCCGCCTCACAGGCGATTCAGGACGCACTGAGGTTCCGTTGCGAAGAGGATCCGGCGCGGATCAGTCCTTGCCGTAATGCTTGACTTGATCCCAGTAGGTCTCGAACGCGCCGGTCTTGTGAAAATCGGGGCTGTTGTCGATGTCGTGGCATTCGAGGCATTTGTCTTGCGCGTGCTCCAGGTTAATTCGCATGGACGCTCGCAGTGAATCCAGACGTTGGCGATCGGTGGTGTCGGAACTCAATTCCGCTTCCACGTGCTCGTGCCCAGGACCGTGGCAGTTTTCACAGCCGTTGCCGAACAAGTGTTGCGAACGCTCCAAGGACTCAAAGCCGGTGCGATACGGGAAGACCCGTTCTGGGTTCCAACCGGTGACGTGGCACGCGATGCACTCGGGGTCGAAATGCCGAGCCATCGATCGCTCGGGTGGTTCGACGATCGAGTCCGTGGCATGCGCATGCGGGGTATTTTTCCAGATCTCGTAGGCGATCGTATGGCACTCACCGCATTTCTCGCTGCCGACGAACTCGCGCATTGATGGATGCGAAAGAGGTCGCAGTCCCAGCGCACTGAAATGATTCTCCGATTTGGCCTTCAACTCGTCTTGATACCTGCCGAACAGGTCCATCATCCGCGGGGAATCTTGAAACTGAGAACTGAGGGCAATGCGTTGGTAACGCACGGGCTGTTCCGCGTCGTGGAACAATCCCACGATGCCTGCATACATCCCTTTGGTGCCGACTTGAACGATTTCCGATTTGATGCCGGGAAGCACTTCGGGGCGATAGGTGGGTTCACCGTAACCACCCGACGTGATCACCAAGTCGAATTGAGGTACGGCGCGAACGAGATCGCGGGTTTCATCCAAACTCGCATTGGCGATCAGAACTTGATAATCGCACTCTTCCGCTTGCAATTTGCCTGCAACGCTCTTGAGTGCTTCGATGGCAGGGGTCACCGAGACGTGACCTTTGTTCAATTGAGTGAGCTTCTTGGCGCTTTCATCCCCGAGAACGCTGGTGATCCCGATGCGTCGTTCTTTGCCTTGACCATCGTTTACGCGCTGCACTTTGTATTGCAGATCGAAGTCCGGCAACAGGCTGACGTTGGCGGACACAAACAGCGAGTTCGCGCCGGAAGGATCGAGGATCGAGACCAAGATGTTTTCGGTGAGTTGCAGATCTTTTTCACCGTAGGCGGCGGCAGCGTATCCCATTTCGCGGAAGGCCTGCGTCGTCCAGTGAAACTTGATCTCCGATTGCGTTCCATCTCGGCGAACTTGATTGCCACCATCGATCGGCAAGATGTTCCAACCGCGTTCTCGAAGCGAGGTCAGGAGTGTAT
>JBKCUI010000068.1:0-3348 GCA_046318495.1 Pirellula sp.
GCTCGACAGCATCCCCCTGAGTGCGTTCCCTGGACAAGTCCCAACCGGAGTCATCGGAACCGCCGCCTTCCAAGAAACGCCAATCGTTGAAATCTGCCGAGGCATCACCAAACACCATTACTTGGTCACCGATGTAGCCGACGTCCCGCGCGTCATGAAGGAAGCCTTTCATATCGCAACCACCGGCCGTCCCGGCCCGGTTTTGATCGACATGCCAAAAGATGTCCAGCTCGATAGTTGCGAAGTGGACTGGGAGGTTCCGATGAACTTGCCCGGTTACAACCCGCAACGCGCCCCCAATGCAGCCCCAGAACAGATTCGTCAAATCGCTGCGGCGATCAAGCACAGCAAGCGCCCGGTAATCTATTGCGGCGGTGGCGTGGTCAATGGCGATGCGTCCGATGCCATCCGGACGCTGGTCTCCAAAACTGGCATCCCCGTGACCATGACGGTGATGGGGCTCGGAATCTATCCCGCCGACGCACCTTTGTCGTTGGATATGCTCGGGATGCACGGCAGCGCCTATGCGAACTACGCAGTCCGCGATTGCGATCTGCTCCTGGCATTCGGCGTCCGATTCGACGACCGTGTCACCGGCCATCTGGCTTCGTTTGCAAAGAACGCCAAGATCGTTCACATCGATATCGATGCTTCCGAGTTGAACAAAAACAAAATCGCCCACATCTCGGTTCGCAGCGACATTCGCTACGCACTCGACGAACTCAATGAAATCGTCGAAGCCCCCGAAGATTGCTCGGCCTGGGTAGCGCATTGCAAGGAACTCAAGTCCAAACATCCCTTCAGCTACGACGATCAGTTCGACGGCATCTTGCAACAACACGCCATTCGAACCCTCTCGAACCTCACTGCCAATCGCGAAACGTACGTGACCGTGGGCGTCGGCCAACACCAAATGTGGGCCGCTCAATTCTTCCAGTTTCGCAAACCTCGCACTTGGATGAGCAGCAGCGGCCTGGGCACGATGGGATTCGGTCTCCCGGCTGCCATGGGAGTGCAAGCGGCCCACCCTGGCGCACTGGTCATCGATATCGATGGCGACGGGTCGTTCCAGATGAACATCCAAGAACTGGCGACGTTGCATTGCGAGAAACTGCCAGTCAAAGTGCTGCTGCTCAACAACCAACACCTCGGCATGGTCGTTCAGTGGGAAGACCGATTCATGGGTTCCAACCGAGCCCATACTTACTTGGGACCGATCGACCACGAAGAAGCCA
Source organism: Pirellula sp. (assembly GCA_046318495.1). Taxonomy (GTDB): domain Bacteria; phylum Planctomycetota; class Planctomycetia; order Pirellulales; family Pirellulaceae; genus JBKCUI01. The sequence goes on from JBKCUI010000068.1 coordinate 1,236, forward strand.
GCGGCCCCGGCTCCACCGTCGCCCACTCGTACGTCGCTAGCCGCTATCCCGATTTCGTTCAAATCGCCAAAGGCTACGGTTGCGGCGGAGCCACCGTTCGTCGAAAAGCTGACCTCGAGGCAGCCTTGCGCGAAATGATCGACTACCCAGGCCCCTTTGTGCTGGACGTCGAAGTTCCCTACCAAGAACACGTCTTGCCGATGATCCCTTCCGGCAAAACCGTAGATGACATGATCCTCAAGTAACGAGGCTCGATTCCACGTCATGGCATTTGCCCATGGCAAGTTGCCCTCTGACGGATAGGATGTACGGAACGTCCTTTTCCTGACTCGACCACGGCTTTTTCCTTCATCGCGATCATGCTCGACCTGTACGACAAAATCCAAGACGCGTGCGCCTACATTCGAAAAGCTTGGCATCACACGCCTCACGCCGGAATCATCTTGGGTACAGGGCTCGGGCCACTGGTGGAACGGATCGATGTTCAAGCGACGATCGAATACGGCGAGATCCCGCACTTCCCGAAATCCACCGCGACTTCCCACCGCGGTCGCTTGGTATGCGGCGAGCTTTGCGGCCTACCTGTACTCGCCATGGAAGGTCGTTTCCATATGTACGAGGGGTATCCTCTCAAGCAGATCACCTTGCCGGTCCGTGTGATGAAGTTCCTCGGCGCACAACTCTTGATGGTTTCGAACGCCTGCGGTGGTATGAACCCCAACTACCGCGCCGGCGACATCATGATGATCGAAGACCACATCAACCTCATGGGAGACAATCCTCTCATCGGCATCAACGACGATCGTCTAGGACCTCGCTTCCCAGACATGTGCCACCCCTACGACCGATCGCTCATCGAAGCGGCTCTAAAGACTGCTCGCAAGCACGACATCGTGGCTCATCAAGGGGTCTTTGTGGCCGTGGCCGGCCCCAATTTGGAAACCCGAGCTGAGTACCGATTCCTTCGCACCATCGGTGCCGACGTCGTCGGCATGTCCACTGTTCCTGAAGTCATCGTAGCCGTGCATTCTGGACTCCGAACCGTCGGTTTCTCGGTCGTCACCGACATGTGTCTGCCCGACGCCCTCGAGCCCGCAGACGTCAGCAAAATCATCGCCATCGCCAACGAAGCAGAACCCAGGCTGACCACACTGGTCACCGGAGTCCTCGAACACGAACGCAACCGCCAACCCTAAAGCCGCGCATCGGCCTTTTTGCCCCCGGAATCGCTATGCAGGAATCGCCGGAATGGGTCGCACGTCTGGTCGCTTCCAAAGCGCCGCGCGTGCAACCGCGCGTTGGAATCGTCTTTGGTAGCGGACTCGGCCCGCTCGGCGACCAAATTCAAAATCCCACACGCATCCCCTACGCCGATCTGCCCGGTTTCCCGGTCTCGCGCGTCCCCGGCCATTCCGGCAACCTCATCCTCGGGGAATTGTGCGACACACCGGTCGTGGCCATGCAAGGCCGAGCTCATCTCTACGAAGGTTGGTCGCTCGAGCAAGCCACCTTGCCTATTCGCACGATGATCGCCATGGGCATTCGACTCCTGATCGTCTCGAATGCATCCGGTGGTATCAACCTTCGATTTCGAAGCGGCGAAATCGTGTTGATCGATCGGCATATCAACAGCATGTTTCGGGCCGGCCCGATTCCATCGCCACATTCGACGGAAGTCTCGCAGTTTGGCATCCCAGGCCGCACGCGCGATGCGTACTCTCCTTTTTGGCTCGACCGCGCCACCCAATGCGCTATCGAATTGGGATTCCACCTGCCGCGCGGTACCTATCTGGCAACCCTCGGCCCAAACTACGAAACACGGGCTGAGTATCGAGCTTTCGCCCGCATGGGCGCCGATATGGTCGGCATGAGCACGGTCCCAGAAGTCCTCGTCGCCGCCCAACATGGAATCGACGTTCTCGCCTTTTCCATCGTCACCAACGTGGCCAATCCCGATCGCCCATCCAAAACCGATCACACAGAAGTTTTGGATTGGTCGACCTCCGCGCAGCAACGCTTGCTGCCATTGCTAGGTAAACTGCTCTCTCAGAACGCGCATCTCTGGCCCCATTAGTTTCGGAAAGTCTTCTCCTTTGCCAAAGAAACGTCCGTC
>JBKCUI010000069.1:0-25558 GCA_046318495.1 Pirellula sp.
GGGAAAACGATCTCGTCGATGGCAGCGGAGACGGTGGTGTTGACTACCGAGGAAGCGGGTGAAATCCATCGGACTTCGACTCCGGATCAATTGCGAGCCAGGCGTGCGAATGCCAAGCGAGCGAGGCGAGGGTTTGCGATCTTGCGGGATGCTTGGTTGGCACCCCTGACGCTCGATGAGCGGGGTAAACCCGGTCCGCAGGTGAGTACGTCGCGCGTCCGAGCCAGCGACAAGGGCTTTTTGTCGATGTCGTTGAAGGATTACGTGGCGTTGCTCAAGTGGACCGCGATTCATCGCCCGAGTTTGGGGAAGACGAAGATGACTGCGGAAGTCGAGCAGATCTTGAAGCGATTGTGGATCGATGGCTCAATGTGGATTGATTTGGTGTGGCGGTTCAAGAAGTACTTTCAAGGAAGTGCGGCGGGTTCGCCGGAGTCGTTATCGCAGCATGCTCAAGAGCATCAGCACCGCTGGCGGCGTGGGCAGCGGGCAGTGCGGCAGGTGTTTGCGACTAGATAGTTGGATCATTTGGTAAGCCGCTGACCAAGTACTATCTCAGACACGACCCGAGTGGCTGGTTTTGCATTGCCGTTCTACGTGGTTCTTGCATCGCGGCGGGCTCTTCGTGTGCCTCGGCACCTAAGCGTTTGTAAGCCACTTTGCGCACAAGAGAGCCTGCTTGACCGTTGGCGGTCGAGTGCATCTCGGACTGTTGATTTGTCCACGTTTGCGACATGGAACTGCCTTGCGAAAAGCGATGCATTCGCAAAATGGCAAGAGCAATACATGGGTGGCACGTATTGGTTTGTATTGGTCGGGGGGCGTTCGCGGGCACGATGCCCACTACGGATTGGGTTTGTTGGCAGGGCCGCCTGAGTACTTGCTGTTGAACTCGCGAGGATCCAATGGATCTTGTTGTGGTCGGTGGCCGGGTTCCATCTTTTCGAGCTTGGCGATGACCGATTCGAGTTCGGCGATTTCGGCGGCGTTGAGGATTGTCGGTGGCGGTGCGGACTTGGGTGGCTTGGACAGCTTGGCATTGCGATCCTCAACAGGTGCGTCTCCACCTGGCGCGTCCGCATGGGAGCGTTGCCGTTGGGCACGCTGCACGGCGCTCTTGGGGATCAACGCGACGGCCGAAGCAACCCGAGCGTTGGGATCGTTCTGAGCATCGCTTGCGGAAGCGTTGACCACGCGTGGGTTTCCGGGGCGGTCCATCGCCGGTTCCGACAGCGTTTGCAACCATCGCACCATCTTGTCCAGCAGCACGCGATCTTCATCGCGGTTGGGGTTGATGCTCGGATTGCGCTGCGTACCGTGAGGGCGTGTCGCGTGTTGGATCAACGTGGTGCTCAACGGTGCATCGGCATCGACGTAACGCAGGATGGTTTCGAGGTTGCGTTCGGTCATCGAGGCGGCTTGTTCGCCCACTGGTTGGAATACTTGGAAGTCGTTCTTGGCCAACATTCCATGGCAACCGGACTGTCCGCATCGCGAAACCACGACCGGTTGGATCTCGGTTTGAAAGCTGCGGCGCAAGTAGCTTGGCAAGATGCGGTGAGGATCGCCCAGGGGTTGTTGCACGGCGGCGTGGACCACCGCAGGTCCTGCTGCCGGATCGTTCGGTGTGGAGTTCAGCCGTCTCGGTTCGCGTCCGGTAGAAGCCTTGGCAACTGCGGCATCGCTGGGTGCTCGTTCTGGCACTTCGATGCCTTGTTCGGACATGGCTTGGCGCACGGTTGTATCGGCAAGCAACGCTTCTTTAAGTTGGTGATCCAATTGTTTGAAACGAGGGTTGTCCGCGGCTGTCTTTTCGAGTTCGGAGTAGTGCTCGATGGCTTGATCAAGCAGATTGTTTTGGATGCACCACTGCGCTAGATGCCAGTGCTCGCCGGTACCCCATTTGCGAACCCCTTTGATCTGATAGTCATACAACGACTCCAGGCTCTTGCCGATCGCTAGGACTTGTTTGTTAGCCAGCGTGACTTCTTTCCCCTTTTCGATGACGATGGTCACGCGATCGGCTTGGGGTTTCACAAAGCCGTGCATCACGTTGCCGTGTTGCAAAAGTACGTACCCTTCCCCGTAGAAGGCGATGGGTTGATTGATCGCCATGACGCCGACAGCGGGTTCCTTCGAAACCGAAGGAGGTTGCGCGCAAATGGGGCTTGCTAGACACAACCAAGGCAGTCCTGCCATCCAGATCCAACCGGCGCTGCGTGCACGCATGTTTTTCGCCATTTCCATGGAACAATAAAAAAACGCTCCCACCCGTGAGCGGAGTGGGGATATCACTTCGCATCGGGGGGCTTCCGACGTCCTAACCTTGTGGACAGTAGCAAGTTCCATTCCAGGACTGCAAGGTGAATCTTGACCATCGATCGTTCGACAGCGCGACCCGGTGGTTGGAACCTGCTTCCGGCAAGGAAATAGCATGCCTCCATCGACAGCATGACTTGCGTTAGCCAAGACGCAGCCGATCGAACCCCAATCGCGCAACGCGACGGACGAACGCCCCGTCGAATCGATTTGTCATGGCGGTTTGGCAAGTCGGTAAATCTGGATGGTTTGCGAAGTGAGCGCAAGCTTGGGGCTTTGGGTGCTAGGACGAGTCTGCAGCGTCCAGTAAACTGGAGCCGGGCAGCGTGCGTCTAAAATGCATGCCCAACTTGGCGTTTTTGCAACGTTCTCCCGGAGAATCCGAGGTGCAGTTTTGCGAAGACGTCGCTCGACCTGCCCTACCCGCTTGAAGAACAACCTGATGACCGTCCACGAGGGAGATGTCATGACCAATAGCCCAAATGCCAGGATCGAACCCCGAACGCACAGCGGCTGGTGCCGAGTTCGGCGCACTTGGAGGTTTGCGTTGACCGCAGGATGCTTGAACGCAGCGATGGCCGGGGTAGTCGTTGCCCAATCTCCTTCGGTGGCCCCCTCGCTATCGAGTGCCGACGCTGAGGGCTTTGGCGTAAGCGTGGGGTTGCCTGTTCGAACGACTATTCCCGAGTCGCGTTCCGTCACTCCAGGCTCCTTGAGCGACCCTGCCCTGCTAAGTTTGATCCAAAACGCCGTTCCCAAACTCGATGCATCGCGAATTCCTAAGCCGGATGCGGCGCGGCAAAAGCTTGAGCAGTCGCTGACCAACCTCGAGAACTTCTTGGCGACGTCCCCCACGCAAGGGCCGTTGTGGCGATCGTTTCTCAAGCTCGACGCGGTCCGCGAGGAACTGCAAGCCGCCAATCCCAACTTAGAGCGATTGACCGACATCGAGAAAGGGTTTCGTCAAAACTACTTTGGCTTGGAACAGTCTCCCTTCACTTCCGTCCGCGAAGCCCTCGCAAGCTATGTCCATGCTCAGCGATTCGGCGCCAATCCTGCGACTTCGATCGAGATCCTGCGCAATCGTTTGAATCGGTTGAACGAACAACTGCAGTCGCCCACCGTGGCCGAGGATCGCAACTTGTTGCACGAGTTGGCTCAGACGGTGAGCTATCTGCACCACGGCAATCAAGCTCCCGAAGTCGTGTCGGCCGTTCGCAACAAATTCGCAAGCCCCAATGTTCGGGTGTTGGCGACCGCACCGTTTCTTCAGCGCCAACTCTCGCGGCCCGTGCACGAAACCAATCCGGTCAATGAATTGATCTTGGGCACGACCATCCGCGGCAACAGCGTTTTGCAAGGCTCCATCACGCCGCAGTTGCTTTCTAATCCCAACAACGCCACTGTGCGTTTGAACCTCAATGCGGATTTCGCCAGCAACAACCTCGGCTTCAACCGTTCGGTGGTCGTTCACACACAAGGCTCGGCTCAGATTGCCGCGAGCGAATCGGTCGCTTTGCTCGATTCCGGACTGATCCCATTGGGGGATACCGGCGTCGATGCGGATCTGCAAACGGTCATCAACAGCATCGAACATCGACTGCGCATCGTGCGCAAGATCGCTGCCAAACAAGCAGCCAAGCAGAAGCCTCAAGCCGACGCCATCGGCGAGTCGCGGCTCGAGAATCGCATCCGAACGCAGTTCCATGAACAACTCTCCTCACAGCTATCGCAGGCGAACGTTCGCTTGGCAAGCGCTGGAGAGCCGGTCATCTCGCGACTCGGGGTCGCCAAGCCCTATCGCAGTTCGTGGAGCGATCCCGAGCAACTCTCGCTGCAATGGCACGTGCGCAGCGGCACGCAACTGGCCGCCGATGGGCCATGCCCACTGCCAACGGATTCCCAAGGCATCACGTTCCAGATCCATCAATCGGCCATCGCCAACGCACTCGATCCAATCCTCGCCGGCCGAATCCTGCGCAGCACCGAGATCGATCGTTACCTCGCCCAATTCGGGGACGTTGCCAAAGGCGTTCAGCGGCGCGAAGAAGATGGCCCATGGGCGCTCACCTTCCAAGGCTTCCAACCGGTTGAGATCCATTTCGATGACTCGCTCGTTCGCTTCCGAGTGCGGACGCAAAACTTAGAAGGCACCGATCAACCGCTCGATCAACCTGCCCTGGTCGAAGCCAACTACCGCGTCCAATTGGTCGACAACGCGATCCAATTGGTGCGAGAAGGGGATATCAACGTCGAATTCTCGGGCCGACAACAACGGGGCAGCCGAGCCGCAGCCCTCCGAAGCTTGCTTCGCAAGAAGTTCGAACAGGTCTTCCGAGCGGAACTGCTCGACAAGCCCGTTCGATGGTCGGACCGATTGCCAGAACAACTCCGCGATCTGCGCCTCACGTCGCTCACCATCGACGACGGATGGCTGCAGTTCTCACTCCAATAACCCATCCACGGGATTCACGGATTCACGATGTTTAAAAGCCTGAGCAACATCGCTAGCATGGTCAAGAACGTCAGCCACATCGGCGACCGATTGGCCAAGCTCAAGCTGGAAATGGAGCATCGTCGCGTCCGCGGTCGGGCTTGCGAAGGGGACCATGAAGTGCACGTCGAACTCAACGGATTGGGATCGGTGCAAACCATCGAGATCTCGCCGAGTTTGTTTCATCCCGAGCATCATTCCCTCACGCAGCGGTTGGTGCTCGAAGCCATGAATCATGCGGTGGCCCAAGCCAAACAGCTTCACGTGCAAGCCGTACGGGAATTGACGAATGGTCTCGATATACCGGGTTTGAACAGCATTCTCGAAGAAATGGCGCGATGATCGCAGCGCGGCTCAATTCTCGATTCGACAACGCACGAAGCTAATACCAGGGCGCGCGGAAAACGGCGCGACCTCACACCCCCCTCGCTCGATCCGCGACTCTTTAGGAGGACTGCAGCCATGCCGATGGAAAACTTCACCCGCTACCAGCAATCCATCATCAAGAACTACTACAAGAACCGCGATGATGTGGCATTCCAACGCGCGCAGGAACTCCTGACCGATCTGTATCTGGCCGAAGGAAAGAAACGCGAAAAAGTTTGGGAATCCCTTTTCACCAACCTCGAACGCTTGGGCGTCCCCGCCGACCAACTGGCCCACCTCAAAGCCGAACGAAAACCAGAACTGATCGCTAAGCTTTTGGAGAAAAAGCTCTAGCATCCGCGTTGCGAACTAGGGGCATCGCGCGATCGCGATGAATCCACCCGCTCGCCAGTGGCTTCCTAGTTTACCTCGCAGCCACCCGCTGCTGGTCCGATTCAATCGCAGCATCGACACCAATTCCAAACCTGCGGCGGCGAGATCGCCTCGCAATTCTCGCTCCGTGTAGATGTGCAAGTACATGCTCGGCAGCCCGCGATAGGCGTACACCCGGTCGCCAAACTCCCACTCTGGATCGCGCAGGCTTCTCCAACGGTCTCCGATCCAGCGGCGCACCCCGCCCGGATCGCGCAGCCAATTGCCTCGATTGTGAACGTGCACGATGCACTCGCCGCCGGGGCGCAAGGCTTGCTGAACGTGCTTGAGCATGGTTTGGCGGTGACTGCGACCGCGAACCATTCCCAGAGAGCTGTACAAGCAGAACGCGAGATCGACGCTTCGAGCACGCAGGAAGCGGAGCTGCGCCAAGTTCCCTCGCACCAACCCGACGCGCTGGGCGGTGATGGGATCGCGATCGCGTTTCATTTGCACTTGCTCGAGCATCGAAGCACTCAGATCGATGCCCAAGACCCGCCAGCCTTGTTCCGCAAGCGGAATGCTGACCCGGCCCGTGCCGCATCCTAGATCGATGGCGATGGGAAGTTCATCGCTTCGATTCGCGCGCAGCCTCGCCGCCCGCTCGAGGACGAGGGCCCGGTCGATTTCCAGCAACGGATGGCCCGCGTGAAAGGTGTCGTATTCGACCGCGATGTGGCGTTCGTGGGCATAGTCCCAAGTCCCCCGTGCGACGCCCGGTGGGAGTTGCCATGCGGGGCGTTGGAGTTCGGGCTCAGGTGCCATAAGGATTCGCGATTGAGATCGTGAGAAGCACCGCGCGATTAGCGCGGTACGAGGTCAAAGGTTGCCATCAAGGGATGGTGATCGCTCAGATCGCGCTCGTCGTATGGCTTGGTGTAGCGGGTGTCCCAGTGATCGGCATCCGGGCCGGTCCCGCGAATGTTGTATTGAGACAGGACTTCGATCTTGCTCAACGCGTAGCCATTTGCACCGTTCACCATCGGCTCCGAAGCGAGGATGCGGTCGAATTGCTTGTCCAAGATCAAATGGGTGCGGCGTGCCTCGGCTGGGATGCGTTCCAGCAGATCGATTAGATCGTCTTTGGGAGAGTCGTTGGCCAAGCCGAGGAGTTGGTGCATTCCATCTCCGTTGGGCTGGATTTGTCCGGCGGGTTCTTCGACGTTGAGATCGCCTAGGATCAAGACGTTTTCGCCGTTGGCGATGGCTCGCTTCATCCATTGATGTGCGAGTTTGCATTGCCGTGTTCGCAGGTCCGCCGCGTCGGCCGTTGCCCTCATGTGCAGGACGAGGATGGTCAACGGAATGACTCGGTCGCCGTCTTGCCATTCAAAGCGGGCGATCAAGTGCTTCGAAAGGTTGTAGAACTCGTTCGAGCTGAACATGCTGTTGTTTTGCTCGCGCCGCGCCAGTTCCACCAACCCAGAGCGATACAGCACCGCCACATCTTGCTCGGTGCCGCTGTCGAATCCTTCGATGAAGGCCACGCGATAGGACAGATCGAAGCGCTCCTTGAGAACTTTGGTGAGGGCCTGCATCACTGCGCGATCTTCGATCTCTTGGACTGCCAAGATCGTCGGTTCGAATTTGGCGATGGCAGCGGCGAACATGTTCAATCGCCATTCCCATTCCTCGCGGCTCGGGGCGGATTGCTCTTTGGCAACATCGCTGCGGTTGTTCCCCTTGAAGTCATCAAAGAACCATTCGAGATTCCAGGTTGCGATCTTCAAGCTTTCGGGCGCTCGATCGGCCGGCCATGGACGCTCGGATGCGTCTTGGGCATCGCTGGAGGGGATCGACTGGGCGAAGACGAACGCGGCGAGGAGCAGCGAGAACTGGCGAACGATGGAGCGGATCATGAATGGGGCCTCGCGATGACGCGGTGAAAGTGGAGTTGAACTTCGCGGTCGCACACGCGCCGCACTCCTTCGACGAGGCATTCGGGTTCGTTATGTTGTTGTCCGACGCGAATGACTTCTTCGAGTTTAGTTCCTGGGGGGACGCTAAAGGTGGTTTGGTGGATAGTTTGATTGCCGGCATCCAGTTCGGGCACGATGAAGTGGCACGTTGCACCAAAGGTCAACATTCTAGCTGCGTACGCATCGTGGTAAGGCCGCAATCCTCGGAAGCTGGGCAACAATCCGTGATGAAGATTGATGATGCGTCCACCTGCGAACTTCCAACACGTGTCGGGCGGTAGAACCCGCATGTAGCGCGCCAGCACGACGTAATCGACGTCGTATTGGTCAAAGAGTCGCACCATGGCGGCGTCGTCCGCAGAGCCGTCTTCGAGCCCGATGCACTCGAAGGGGACGTCGAACTGACGCGCGAGCGATTCGCAGCGGCGACGGTTGCTGATCAGCACCACCGGATCGGCGTGGAGCCGCTCGGTTCGGACGGCTTCCAAGAGCGCTTTGGGAGTGTACTCTAGAAGCGTCGCGCAGATGGCCAGCCGCGGGCGAGCGGCTCGCAGCTCCGGGCTCCAAACCCGAATCTCCAACCGCTTTTCCTGGGCGATGGTCTGCATTGCCGAACGCAGCCCATCCCATTGGGTTGGTTCCAGTTGCAACCGGCAAACCATCGCAAAGACGGCGGCTTCGTCGTGGTCGTACATCTGGATCTCGGCGATGTTCGCACCTCGGCGCGTCACATCGTGAATGATGGGATCGGCCAACCCCACATTATCGGGACCAACTGCAGTGATGACGACTTCCATACGCATTCAATGGGGGAGGAAGGAATGAATCGCAACGGGTGCGAAGGGCTACGAAGCGAGACGAGCAAAGCCACTGCGCAGGTAGCGGTCGAGTCGAAGCAGTCGCTAAGCACCGAAACGCCGGCAACCACCTTTTGCGCGGCGGGAGGGGGCCATGCGCGATGGCTGACAGACCGAACGCGCACAGATGGCGGGGCAAGTCGATCCGGCTTGAACGCGATGGGCTAGAGCAAGCTATCGAGCAGCAGTCGGAGTTTACGGAGCTCTTGTCGCATGTCGATGCCTTCAGCGGGCTCCATGTCGACGCTCAAGGCTTGATCGTAACCCACGTTTTGAAGCTGCGTGATCAGTCGACTGTAATCGATTTCGCCTTGTCCAACGCGGACTTGCAGTTTGTCTTTTTTGGAATCTCGCAGATGGACGTGATACACATACTTGAGCAGCTTTTCGTAGTTCTTGTTGCGGTGATTGCTGCACAAGTAATGGCTGGGATCGAGGGTCAAACCGACCCCCGGAACATAATCGCAGAGGTTTTTGACGGTATCGGGATCTTCGGTCAAGCAACCGATTTGGCTCTTGAGACCGATCCGCACACCGCGAAGGTCGGCCAGCGCGACCATCTTTTGAAGGTGCTCGACTTCTTGATTGAAAGGAGTGCCATGCTCGCCGCTGGGCAGGGTCAGGGTGACGACTTTGGTGGCCTTTGCCAAATCGCAGACTTTTTCAAACCGCTCGTAGAACGCGTCTCCTGACGCATCGATCTTGAGGTTATAACTGCAGATCTCAAGGCGATGGGTATCGCGCACGAGGCGCAATGTTTCCTCAAAGTCCTCGACGACTTGAGCTGGGGTCACTTGCCGCCCGCGGTCGTCCAAGACGATTTCAACGGCCGTAAACTCGAGGTCGCCAAGAACTTCGATGGCCTCGGGGAATGACAATTCAGGAAAACAACCAGTGGATGCTGCGACGTACACGCGTGATTCACTCCTTTGAGCTAACAAGTCCAGACGCCCCGCCATTATCTACGGATGGAGCGAACTGGCAACACGCCTGGCAACCTTAGCTCAAACCCTCGCGGCCAGCGGCCGATCGTCTCCATTCATCGATTCCCCGAGCTCCGCAACGCTTTCCCCCGTCTCGTCCACCCGTCTCGTTTCCTTTGGCACAACGCAGTTTCTAGCATGGATTCCCATCCGAGCTTTGATAGCAAGACGCCGTTGCACCTGGTGCCAGGGATCAGTCCCCAACGCGCCGCGATGCTCGAAAAGCTGGGACTTCGAAAAGCCATCGACCTTCTTTTTTTCTTTCCGCGAACGTATCAAGACGTTGCGCCGACCACTTCGGGGCTCGAGCTTGCCGATGGTTTGCGAGCCACCGTCCATGGCGTGGTGGTCGATGCGGATTCCCGATACAGCGCCGAAGGTCGCAGCACGGTCGGCATTCTGATCGGCGTTCACGGAGGGGGGTACGTGCGCTGCGTGTGGTTCAATCAGCCCTTTCGCCGCGAGCAATACCCGCTTGGAACCCGAGTGCTGGCGACCGGAGTCCTCAAAGGGACGGGTGTCGCGTTTCAGATGCGTCATCCGGATGTGATTGTCTTGGCGGACGGCGATCCACTTCCGACAGCCAAACCCCTGCCGGTCTATCCTCTGACCGAAGGCCTGCAACAGCGCCACGTTGCCGCCGCGGTCGATGCCGTGCTGCCGTTGGTCGACGGGATCGAAGAAGCTATGCCCGAGTCGATTCGCATGCGAGCTGCGTTGCCGGAGCCAACAGCCACTCCGATGCTGCCCGGTTTGTCGGAAGCGATCGACGATCCTGCTGCGGCCGCGGCTGCGCCAGCCTCGACATCGCCCACTTCGCCATCCGGCTTGATGCCGATCCGCGAGGCCTTGAAGCAAATCCATCAGCCCGACGACATGCGCCGCGCCGAATCGGCGCGCGAGCGATTCATCTTTCAAGAGCTCTTCGTCTTCCAATTGGCCTTGGCCATGCACCGCTATCAGACGCAGCATGGACGCCCTGCCCCGGCGATCGAAGCGACTCCGCAGATTCATGCGAGGATCTTGAAGCGCTTCCCGTTTGCTCTCACCGACGATCAGTCTCAAGCCATCGAAGCCATTCGCGCGGACATGGCGCGGGAGATCCCGATGAACCGCTTGATCCAAGGTGACGTCGGCACCGGCAAAACGGCCGTGGCGCAGTACGCGATGCTCAACGCCGTAGCCAATCGCTACCAAGCCGCGATGATGGTTCCGACCGAGTTGTTGGCTCGTCAACACTTTTCAAAGTTGTGTGAGCAACTGCGAAACAGTCAGGTCATGATCGAACTGCTGGTCGGTTCGATTACCTCGCGCGAAAAGCGCGAGCTGCTCCAGCGCATCGCGCTGGGTACCGTCGACATCGTGGTGGGTACCCAAGCGCTCATCAGCGAGCACGTCGACTTTGATCGGCTCGGATTGTTGGTGATCGACGAGCAGCATCGTTTTGGCGTTCAACAGCGTGCCATCTTGCGAAAATCGCGCACCGTCCCACACGCCTTGGTCATGACAGCCACGCCGATTCCTCGCACTTTGGCCATGACGGTTTTCGGCGACCTGGATGTATCGATCCTGAAGCAGCGTCCTCCGGGGCAGTCGTTGGTTCATACCTACGTTTCGGATCTGCGCGATTCGGATCGATGGTGGAAATTCGTGGTCGATCAAGTCCGCTCTGGACGGCAAGCGTTTGTCGTCGCCCCTCGCGTTTCGACCGGTGAGGACGATGAATCGATCGGTGCCATCGAGCTTTGGAAATCCCTCTCGGAAGGACCGTTGCAGGAGCTCAACGTCGCCCTGCTGCATGGACGGATGGACGGCGCGGAAAAACAGCAAGCGCTCGACGCATTCGCCAACGGGCAAACGCAAGTCCTGGTCGCGACTACGGTCATCGAAGTCGGCATCGACGTGCCCAATGCTTCGATCATGACCATCGTCGAAGCGGATCGACTCGGGTTAGCGCAGTTGCACCAACTGCGAGGACGCGTCGGACGGGGGCGATTCCCTGGCTACGTCTGCTTGTTCCCGCGAGCCGACCGGCCTGCGGAAGATATCACGCGATTGCAACAGTTCGCGGAGAACCACGATGGATTCGCGCTGGCGGAACTCGATCTTCAGTCCCGAGGACCAGGCGAATTGCTCGGTACGAAGCAAACGGGGTTGCCGACCTTTCGCATCGCCGATTTGGTTCGGGATGTGGACGTGCTGCGACGAGCGCGGGCGCTTGCCAGCCAAATCGTCGCAGCCGATCCAGAGTTGATGCAACCCGAACACGCGCTGCTGAAGCGGCAGGTAGTCGCCAAGCATGGAGCCGCGCTGGAAATCAGCGACGTGGGTTAAGAGCCCCCGCGCATGCGCTGCAGCCAGCCTCGCAACCACGCCACCGCGATGGCGATGGCGAGAAACGGTCCGGTGATGTAGAGCGTTTTGGGGCGATAGAAGAACAGGCCCATCGCCAAGGTGCAAGCAATCATCAACATCGCACCGCCCGGAGCTTTTCGAATCGCCTCGAGCGCTGGCCACGCCAGCCACATGCAAATCAGCACCAATCCGACTTTGCTCAACGTGTCGGAGGCCAACCATCGCTGACCATCCCATACCGCAGGAGCTACGCGCATCGAGAGGCCGGCTAGGACAAGCGCCGTGCCAAACACCAGGGCCAACGTTCGAGCGGGAATCATTTAGTACGCCTCGAGCAATCGCAGCCAGCGGTGCAATGGACCGAGGATCGGCGATTCAATCGATTTGGTGGTGTCCAGTTCCGTGGTGCTTCGCTGGACACCGTATCCCGCTGCCCTCGCGATCTCGACAAGCTTATCGACCGATTTGTCGTTGCCGTTCACAAAGAAGTCGATGGATCGAAACGGCTCGTTGGCCGGCATCCGAAACCGCGATGGCATCTTGGGATTGCACAGCCATACCCCGCGAAAGATGCCAGGCATCTGTACCGAAGTGATGTAAGCGAGCAACGAGCCGGAAGCGATGCCTCCGATCGCGACGCGTCTGCGATCGATGTTGTAGTTGGTGGTCATGTAGCCGTGTAGACGCACGCCGAGTTCGACCTCGTCAAATGTCCAGCCTCGCTCTTCGGCGGACTGGGCGACCACGATGATCCAGCGATGATCCCGAGCAAATGGCTCCCAAGCGTTGGACCATTGGGCTTGATCTTGTGAGCCAGCATCCCCGTAGATCAACAACAAGCCGTGCGGTTCGGCTTTGTCGTAGTTCGAGGGGACGATGGCAAAGGCTTTGTTCTTGACATCGCCGAGAGGCAATTGGACCGTACCTCGAGCGGCTTTCCCGGCGGCGGCATCGGCAACCGGCGCACGCTCCAATCGGTAATCCCATTCCAAATCATTTTCAGGCCGCGGCTTCAACTCGACTTTGACCTCGCGCCGCTCGCCACCCGATCCTTGGACTGCGACGTCGATGGTCTCGCGATAATCCAACGCGGCGATTTGTGTCGCCAGCGTTTGTTGGGAATCAAACTCCGTTCCCCCTAGCGATAGCAAGGTATCGCCGACCGCGATGCCCGCTTTCGCTGCCGGTGACTCCGGCACGATGCTTGTGATCTTCAAGGATGTAGCGTTCGCCAATTCCGCTTTGGGATCGATGAGCACTCCCAAATACGCTTCTCGATAGACCGGCAACTCTTTGACCAGTGGAAACGAGAAGGCAAGTTTTTCCCCGCGGCGATCGACTCGTAGAAAGATCTCCTGCCCTGCGTCGATCGGTCCCAGTGCATGTTTGAATTCCGTGTGATTCTGGATGGGAGCGATGGTTTCAAGTTTGGCCCCGAGCCCGACGATTTGGTCGCCGGGGCGCAATCCGGCTTTGGCAGCCGGCGAACCAGGGGTGACCCCATGCAGCGTGACCGGCTCGTTGAACTCGTCTTTGCCGCGCCAACGGATGCCGATCTTGCCTGGGTAGATGTCTTCCCCTTGTTGCATCCGTGGCAAGCGATCGACGATATCGCGCAGCGGGATGGCAAAGCCGATGCCCGAGTCGTACCACTGTTCGACTTCGCCTTCAGTGACGATGCCAGGGTTGATGGGCGTGAGGATGCCCATGCCGCGTCCGTTCAGATCGATCACCGGTCCACCGTAGTTCTGCGGCGATATCTTGGCATCGGTTTGAATGGCTTTGTTCCAGACCCGCCCCAGGGCGCTCAAGATCCCGACGCTGCAACTGGCGTTTTTGGCATCGAAGGTTTTGCCCAGCGCCATGCACCATTGACCGACCAGCCATGGACCGGGTTCGCTGACGGTGATCGGCCGCAGGGGTGTATCGACGTCGATCTTGAGAAGGGCCAACTCACGGCTGGTGTCGCGGGATACGAGTTTGGCCGCTTTGCGCTGGCCGTCGGGCAGCACCACGGTGATCGAAGCGGGCTGCCCTCGAAACTGAAACGTGCTGGTGATGATCCAACCGTCGCTGGTCAAGATCGTGCCGGTCGATGGCCCCGAAGCGGCGAACTGTTGGTTGACGATTTCAGAACCGCCAAACGACTCGACTTGAACGACTGAGTCTTGGGCATAGAGTGTTGCCGCTTGAAAGGCAGCTTGCTCCTGCTCGCTCAGCGACGGGTCCTGGGCCCGCAAGTCCTGCTGCGTTGCTGGGAGGCTCAAGCCGACGCACAGCCAGCCAACAATGCATGCGGTGCGAAGCATGAACGAGAACGGCATAACCAACTTAGGCATCGATCGAATCCAGGGAATGCTATGGGGAGGGACGAAACAGAAAACGTGCCTAGCGAAAGGCCTAAGGACGGACTTGGATGCGGACCAATTCTTGCCCTCGCTGCACGAGCAACGTGAAGGAATCTCTGCGATTGATGGTCGCGAGCAGTTTTTCGAGGGCTTTGCGGGAATCGACTCGGGTTTCGTTTACCAACAAGATCAAGTCGTTGGCTTGCAAGCCAGCTCGCGCGGCGATCGAGTCGGCCTTGACCCTATCCACGAAGGCCGGGGTCTTGGGAATGACATCCGGGATCATGGCCAATCCAAGATCGTTCAATCGATGCGGTTGGTCCACGGCGGTGGCGGCATTGGCGCTGTTGTCGCTTTCGCCCGAGAGCATCTGGTCGACCGATGTTTTGACGATGTCGGCAGGCAATGCGTAGTTGAGCCAGATACCAGCTTGTTCATCGCGCAGTTCTTTGCCGATGATGCCGACCAGGCGTCCTTTCAGATCGATCAATGCGCCGCCGGTGGCGCCCGGATTGTTGGTCATGACGTCGATCACGAGTACCTTGCCTTGGTACAGCGTTTTCATGGCACCCCGTCGCGAAGTCAGGGGCGCGATGGCCATGACAACGCCTTTTTGAGCCGAACATGCTTCATTGCCAGAAGCGATGCCGTAAAGGTTTGTGACCGCAAAAACGCGTTGACCGATTTTGGCTGGGGCGGGCGGATCCAACGACATTCCTACCAATCCGGAGTCGGGCACTTTGAGCAGCGCCAATTCGCGTTGAAGGTCGACGCCTGCCAGCGTGGCATCGAGACGGCGGCCGTCGAACGTGACCACGCGGACTTTATCGACATCGAGCACCGTGCTCCAACTGGTAACGATGAGGGAGCCGTCGCCGACAACCACGCCGGTTTGGTAGCTCTCCAAACCGCGCACCCCCCCTGCCCCGTAGAGCTTGACGACGGAGCGTTCGGCTTGCATCAGCACCGATTCGAAATCGCGGGACGCATCCGCTTCGGGTGAGCCATCCGCCGGCGGGGTCGAGAACGCGGGTCGTATGCTGGCGAATAGAGCGCAGCCGACGATGAACGCCCACGCGAGGATGCCAAGCAATCGCGACCGGATCGATTTAGCTCGCGATGCAGGCTCGGCTATTTCCGGAAACAGCAAATCTTGAAACTGCAAATGCTGCGGTTGTGGAAAGCGTTTAGTGTCCATCAATCGTCGCTTCCTTTCTGGGGTTCGACTGCGGCTGGCGGCGAAGCGATGCCTGGGGTCAGCGCGTCCACTTCGATGGCAAGACGGCTTTCGAGTCCAAAGTGCAATCGGATTTTCGACGGGATCGATTTGCCGTCGACTTCGCGATATTGATCGAAGTAAATCTCGGCCGGATCGGTCTGCTGGTCGGGGATCAATTCGATGCAATCGATGGAGCCGTCTTCGGGCGACGTATACACCACGGCATCGATCTCGCCGAGGGTGAGTCGCGTCGTATCGCGCAGTCCAGGTTTGCCGAGCACGGGACTGCGGCCAAGATAGATGGCTTCTCCCATTTTGCGAGGTCCGAGCTGTTGCCATTGTTGCCAGACTCGCCATCCCAATCCCAGTGCGGCGGGGGATTGCTGCTGGATCCAAGCGGACCAACCGACCTTGGTTGCAATCGAATCGGTTTTGTCCTCCAACGCGAACTCGATCCGTGCATCGTCGATGGTCAGCCGCAACCGAGTCGATTCTCCGACGGCATGGCCGTTGAGGGTCCAGGACGACGGTGCTTGCGTCCACAACTCGCTTCGTTTCTGCAATCCGAGGATGCGATCCAATTCGGCACGGTTGAAGTAGTAGTTGCTGAATCCGCGGCGTTGCTCGTAGCGATCGGCAAGCGCATCGGAGGGAGCGCTGGGCTTGGCTTTCTTGGTGGGGTCCGAAGGGTCTTGGGGGTCCTCGGGTTCATCTTGAGGATTTTTGGGAGGCTGTTGTGGAGCTTCGGCGTTCTCCCCTTGGACGATCTCTTCCAGTTCGATCGGCAAATGCAAATTCTGAAGTCGGATGATCGTGTCGACGACTTCGGTGTCGTTGCGATAGCGAAGGGGGATGCGCCATTGCGCGGGAAAAATGCCCAGGACGTTCTTGAGTTGATTGGTGGTGGCGATATCGCGATTACCGAGCCGCAGGACTTCGTCGCCAAATCGCAATCCGCGGCGATAAGCATCGCTGGTTTCTAGGATATTGGTGACGACCACTTTGCCTTTGCTGTCCGTGGCCACGGTGAATCCCAGCGTCGCGTGATCGACGATCCGGCCGGAGCGCAGGTGCCAAAAGAAATTCATCGCTTGTTGGATCGAGATGGCATAACCGACCCCGACGTTGACACGGCCTCGCTTTTCAAACGAGCATCGACCGTTGATACCGATCAGTTCTCCTGCAGCATTGAACAGCGGGCCCCCTGAGTTGCCCGGATTGATGGCGGCATCGGTTTGGATGCAATCGCTGTATTCGAGGATGGTGCCGGAAGGGTACTGGTAACGTCGCACGCCGCTGATGAGACCGTACGTGACGGTGGGTTGTAGATTGGTCGCGAGGACAAAGGGGTTTCCAGCGGCAAAGCACCATTGGCCGACGCGGACCGCATCGCTATCCCCGATCTTGGCCGTTGGGAAATCATCTCGGCCGTACATCTTGATCACCGCCAGATCCCCAGTCGGGTCGATGCCGGCGACGACCGCATCGTACATCTGCCCGTTGTTCAAACCGCATCGCATGCGATGGCCAAAGGGGCTGGACACGTGGAAGTTGGTCAAGACATATCCATCGGGGGTGATGCATACCCCACTGCCCCCTCCTTGGCCATCGAGGCCGAAGACGCCGACGGTTGCTAGGGATGCTTCCTTCATGGCCGCGATGCGCTGGGCCTGGGCGGCCAGCACGGCCGACGAGGGCTCTGGCGGAGCGACAGTTGCACTCTCTGCGGTGGATGGAGTTGGCGATGTTTCTTGAGCGGATCCCGTTATCGCGAGCAATGTCCCCGACAGGGCGATCGCGGCTGCGAACCTTTGCCAACCGCCTCGGCTAAGCATCGTTGCCGTCCGTGTCGGGCCAGCGTATCTGGGCGAATGCGGGTGACCCAGGGTGCAGCCCGTTGCAGGCAGCCTCGGGCCAAAAGGTCGGGATCGTCCATTCATAGCGGTTTTCCGTCTAACTTTCCGTCGTGTGGAGGCCCCTGTGCAAGGGTGGGGCCTCTCCATGGTGGTCGCTCGATCCGTGAAGATCCTTCGTTCGAGCTTGAACGCGGTTCGCCTGAAACCCTAGGCACCATCGATCGCGTCGCGTGCGAACGATGCCATGGCTGGGGCGGTCGCCTGCGTCCAGGCACTTCATTGTAGCAGTCCGGACCATCTAAAATTTCGCGATTTTCACTCGGGGCCTGCGGATCGTCGGGGAACGGCGGAGGTTCGAACGCGTCGTCGGCCGTTTTCCAAGAAAGGGATGCCACGAACGAAACTTCTGCCAGTCCCGATTTCGAGCACGGTTCGCTTTGCAGTCATGGTTTGGGTGGCGATTCGCCCGGCGTTGCGTTCCTCGATTAGAATCCTCGGTACCTAAGTGTTCGATCCGCGTTGGCTGCGCGTTCCATCGTCGGCTTGCATTGGAGATGATCCCATCGAATCCAACCAACCCATCCTCGACCTTCAAAACATTTCCAAGCGTTACGGTCGCCATCATGCGTTGCGCGATGTGAGCGTCCGTTTGCCGACCGGTGTGGTCGGATTACTCGGTCCGAATGGTTCGGGCAAGAGCACGTTGATCAAGGCTATTCTCGGCTTGGTTTCGGTCGATAGCGGCCGGGGGCGCGTGCTCGACTGTCAATGGCCCAGCCAAACACGCGTTGTTCGGGACCGCGTGGGATACTTACCCGAAGACGACTGCTACATCCATGGCTTGCAAGGGATCGAATCGATCCAAATGATGGCGAGGCTCTCCGGATTGCGCAAGACCGAAGCGCTGCGTCGCGCGCACGAAGTGGCCGATTTTTGCGACATGGCCCAAGAACGCTATCGCAATGTGGAAACCTATTCCACCGGCATGAGGCAAAAGCTGAAGTTCGCCCAAGCGTTGGTGCACGATCCGCAGTGGATCATCCTCGACGAACCCACCACCGGGCTGGATCCGGCGCAGCGAGAGCAGTTCCTGCATCGCATCTCGGTGCTGGCTCGCGAGAAAGGAAAATCGATCTTTCTCTCGACGCATATCCTGCACGATGTCCAGCAAGTATGCGATAGCGTTGTCATTTTGGTCGGCGGCCAAGTCCGATTGATCGACACGCTCGAGAACTTGCAACGTCCCAGCCAAGCGGGTTTGCAAGTGAGCGTCGTGTCCGATGCGCAAAAGCTGGTGGAGGCGCTTCGTCGGCTGGGGGTCGATGCGCGGGCTACCGGCTATGTCGATTTGATCGTTGCCGGAGACGATGCAGAGACCGTGCGTCGGATCTGGCAAGCGAGCACGGCCAGCGGCGTGTTGGTTCAGCGTGTGGATCAAGCGCGCAACTCGCTCGAAAAGTCCTTTATCGATGCCGTGCAAGCGGTCGACGGGGCCAAGAGCGGCGGTTCGTTTGCGTCCGCGGAGGCGTCTGGATCGATTCGATCTGGGGTGTAGTTGCAACTCGCTCCTGCAACGGGAGCCATGGAATCGCCTTTGGGATTCCTTTTCCTCGTTTTTCATCCATCATCGCTGAGGGCGATGCCAAGCTTATGCCGATTCTCGATGTTGGTTATCGTCCTTGGGAAGGTGTGCGTTCGCCTCGATGGTCGCGCGCCTTGATTGTCGCCACGACGGGAATTCATCTCGTGTGGAAAGGTGCGTGGCTCAAACGCGTGCTGCTGTTCATGGCAGTCCCCGCGTTGTTGGCGGCCATCATCGTCGGGGCGTTTGAGCAAAGTTTGGAGCGGAGCGGAGCTCAAGACGCATTGCGACAGATGTTGATGGCTCCGCCGATTCGGGCGATGGCCACGCGAGCCGGGCTGGATGTGTCGCGCACGATTTCCGACCCGGAATCCGCGCGGCACTTTGCATGGTCCTTTGTCCTGTTCAGTCTGTTTCGCTATCCGCAAGCCATCGGCATGATCCTGGTCGTGGGATTGGTCGCGCCTCGATTGATCAGTTATGACTTGCGCAGCCGCGGTTATCTGCTGTATCTCTCCAGGCCTTTGACACCGTGGGAATACGTTTTTGGCAAAGCCGGGATCGTGTTCTTTCTGTTGTTCATGATGACTGCGGTGCCGGCGTTGCTGATCTATTTGGTCGGATTGTTTCTCTCGACCGATGTTTGGGCGTTCACGCAGACGTGGGATTTGCCGTTAAGGATTCTGGTCGCCTCGTTGATCTTGATGCTGCCGACCACGGCGATCGCGCTGGCCTTGTCGTCGTTGACGCAGGAAAGCCGTTATGCGGGATTCGCGTGGTTTGCGTATTGGGTCATCGGAGCGGTGTCGTTTCGCGTGCTATGGTTTTCCGAACAAGCTAGTGCACGGCGTGGACCGCCGGATTTCGATTCCCTAGATCGCTACTCGCATTGGATGTTGCTGTCCCCGTACGAGACCTTGGGCTACCTTCAGCGGCAAGCCTTCGGGCTCAATCCATCCGAGCCGTTTACGTTGGTGCCTTGGGTGGCCGTGATCGTAGTGACATTGGTCGGTTTTGGTGTAGCGCACTGGCGCGTGGCCAGGATGCTGCGCATTTAGAGGGCCATGCGTTGTTCACGGAAATCCGCCTTGCGACCGAGTTGGTGCGCGATTCTCGGATGCGCTTCGAGCAGCCGGCAACGCGCGGATCCCTCTTTCTTTCCGTTTTTGGCTTTCCGTTTTTGGCGATACTTACTTTGTTGGATTTGTGGTGCCGATGATGCATGACCCTTCGACTGAGCCGCCGTTGTTGCACTTCGATCACGTGTCCTTGATGTACGGGACGGTGATGGGGGTCAACGATTTGCATTTGGATTTGCCTCGCGGGGCGTATGCGCTGGTGGGTCCTAACGGCGCGGGAAAGTCGACGTTGATCTCCCTCATCACCGGCGCGCTGCGACCGACGCTCGGGAGGTTGGAGGTTTTCGGCAATGATCCCCGGCATTCTGCGTCGACGTTGCAACGGATCGGGTTGTGCCCCGCTACGGATTTGCTGGTCCACGGCGTGTCTGCCAAGCAATTCATCCAGTTGCAGTTGCGATTGAGCGGCTGGTCGAAGTCGACGGCGGCGTCGCGCGTCGATGAAGTGCTTGAGTTGGTGGGGTTGACTTCGTCGCAGCATCGCCCGATCCATACGTACTCGCTGGGAATGCGACAGCGATGCAAGCTCGCGCAAGCCATCGCGCACGATCCCGAGCTCTTGATTCTCGATGAGCCATTCAACGGATTGGATCCAGTCGGCCGATTTCAAATGTCGGAGCTATTGATCGATTGGGCGCAGCGAGGAAAGAGTCTGTTGCTCGCCAGCCATGTGCTGCATGAAGTCGAACGGATCACCAATTCGTTTTTGCTCATCTTTGGCGGACGCTTGTTGGCGAGTGGAACGGCTGGCGAGCTGCGAAGATTGCTCGCCGATTTACCGCAAGATGTCTGCTTGGATTCGCCAGATCGGGATATGTTGGCTTCCAAGTTGGGAGAGCAAGTTTGGGTGCGGGCGGTGCATCGCGATCCGTTGCCCAGGCGATTGGTGGTGACGGTCGAGAAGCCGCTGGAACTGTATGCCAAGCTGGCAGAGTGGTCCAGCGATGGAAGTGTCCATATAGAGCGTGTGACAGGCACCGACGGTGACATCAGTTCGCTGTTTCGATTGTTGGTTTCGAAGCATCGCGGCGAGCGAGCGTATCAAACGGCAGGAGCTTCTTCATGAGCGGAACGACATCGTCGGCAGCACGGATAGGTGGAGCAGAGACGGCAGGCGGAGGGCCGAACCCCATGGGGTGGCTGCGAGCTTGGAATGGCATGATGGCCGTGGCGCGGTATGAGGTCGTGCGGTCGTTGACCCCGTGGCGGATAGCGCTGTGGCTGGCGATGGTGGTGTTTCCTGTGTTGCTCGTCGGCACTGTTGCTTACAACTTGCGACGCAGCCCTCAGTTGCCACCGGATGTGGAAGTGGCCTACACCATGATTTTGTTCGTGCTGCTGCCCGAGGTGGTGACGGTGCTCGGGATGCTGTTGTGGGCCACCCCGGTGGTCAGCTCGGAGCTGGAAGGACAGACTTGGATCTATGCCTTGGTGCGTCCAGGTGGGAGACGTTCGGTGCTGCTGGGCAAGTACTTGGTCGCCGTCCTATGGACGGCCTCGTGCGGAGTGCTCAGCGTGAGTCTGGCATTGCCGTTGACCGGCATGGACAACGGTTTTCAGGTCTGGTGGGTGTTGGTGGTGTTGTGCTTGCTCAGTTCGATCGCGCATGGCGCGTTGTTTGCGTTCCTCGGGGTGATGTTTCAGCGGCGGATCATGGTGGTTGCCTTTATCTATGCGATCATCGTGGAAGCGTTGCTCGGTTGGATCCCGGCGGTGATCAACAAGTTCACGGTGGCTTACCGATTGCGATCGTTGCTGTTCCAGTGGTTGGAATTGCCGATTCCGGCGGACATGCGATCGTCGGAGCTGTTCACCGACGGGACGTCGGCATGGGTGCATGTGGCGTGTTTGGTGGGGGGGGCGGTGGTTTTGCTGGGGATCGCCAGTTGGCGAATCGGACGAGCTCAGTACTCGTTTCAATCGGAAGTGTGATCGGGCGTTTGCTTCCCTTCGACCGGTTCTTAGTTTTCGTAGCGGCTGGCCGTAAGGCCTCCGGTGACACGGAGAGGAGACGCGTTTCCCTCGCTTCGACCGGACGGCTTACGCCGTTCCGCTAAGGTTGGACTCGCACTGCGTGCACCGACTCCTCTCCCCTCGTCCAAAACCCAATCCGCTGTGCCCATTTTGGCAGGCCCTCTCCTCCAATCCCCCGCGATTTTCGGCGCAAATGCTTGTCTTTTCGAGACTTGCGCATATTCTTTCCGCCTTGGCACGCGGCTTGCTGACAGTGGGAACCACACTGAGTTCGACTGCCAAATCGGGCTGGATTACATTCAAGGAGTTCAACGTGGCAAAACAGATGGTATTTGATGACGAAGCGCGGCAGCCATTGTTGGCGGGCGTTTCGAAGCTGGCGCGAGCCGTTCGTAGCACGCTGGGCCCCCGTGGCCGCAATGCAGTTTTGGACAAAGGATGGGGTTCGCCGAGGATTACCAAGGACGGGGTGACGGTCGCCGAAGAAATCGAGCTGGACGACCCGTACGAAAACCTCGGAGCGCAGTTGGTGAAAGAAGCTGCGAGCAAGACCAACGACGTCGCCGGGGACGGCACGACGACCGCGACGGTATTGGCAGAAGCCATTTTCCGCGAAGGCCTCAAGATGATCGCCGCTGGGGCGGACCCGATGTCCCTGTCGCGCGGGATCGCCAAGGCTGTCGAAGTCGTGCATACCGAAATCGACAAGATGGCTACCCCCATCGATGCCAAGAGCAAGAAAGAAATCAAGCAAGTCGCCACCATCGCTGGCAACAACGATCCGGCCATCGGCGACGTTTTGTCGGAAGCCTTCCTCAAGGTTGGCAAGGACGGCGTGATCGCGGTTGAAGAAGGTCGCGGAAGCGAAACGACCGTCGAAGTCGTCGAAGGCATGCAGTTCGATCGCGGATTCCTCTCCCCGCACTTCGTCACCAATCAAGACGAAGTCACCGTCGAACTCGAAGATTGCTACATCCTCATTCACGAAGAAAAGATCAGCAACAACAAGAAGCTGATCCCGTTGCTCGAAGCCATCAGCAAGGCCAAGAAGCCATTGTTGATCATCGCTGAAGACATCGACGGCGATGCATTGGCGACGTTGGTCATCAACAAGATGCGAGGCATCTTGAGCGTGGCTGCCGTTAAGGCTCCTGGATACGGCGACCGTCGCAAGGCCATGCTTGGCGACATCGCATCGCTGACCAACGCCAAGGCCATTTTCAAGGATCTGGGCATCGATCTGGAGTCGGTCAAGCTCAGCGATTTGGGCCGTGCCAAGAAGATCCACATCACCAGCGAAGAAACCGTGGTGATCGGAGGAGCTGGCAAGAAGGATCAGATCGAAGCTCGCGTGGTCCAAATCCGCCGCGAAATCGAAAACACCGATAGCGACTACGATCGCGAAAAGCTCCAAGAGCGCTTGGCCAAGTTGGCTGGCGGTGTGGCTCAAATCAACGTCGGCGCCGCAACCGAAACCGAGATGAAGGAACGCAAGGCCCTCATCGATGACGCCAAGGCAGCCACCCAAGCTGCCCTCGCTGAAGGGATTGTTCCCGGCGGTGGCGTTGCCCTTCTGCGTTGCGAAGCAGCTTTGTCGAAGCTCAAGCTTGAGGGAGACGAAGCGTTCGGCGTCCGAATCATCCACAATGTGCTCGATTACCCGCTGCGATCCATCGCCAACAATGCGGGCTTGGATGGGGCTGTGGTCGTCAATCGCGTTCGTCAGCTCAAGGACAAGAACGAAGGTTACGATGCCAACGCCGACAAGTACGTCGACATGATCAAGGCTGGCATCATCGATCCTGCCAAGGTCGTCAAGACGGCGCTGAGCAATGCGGCTTCGGTCGCATCGCTCCTCCTGACCACCGAATCCCTGGTTACCGAGATCCCCAAGGAAGAAGAGCCCGCTGGTGGCGGTCATCATCATGACCATGACGGCGGAATGGGTGGTATGGGAGGCATGGGCGGAATGGGTGGCATGGGCGGTATGGGCGGCATGATGTAGCCCGCCTCAGGCGCCTGCCCTGAAGCTCGAATCTTTCGGCAGCGATCGTTGCCAAGGCAATCGCTGCCTTTCAAAATCAACAATCCATTAAAACTCAATACTTCAATAGGTGAATCCCATGGCCAAAGTAAACATTCGTCCACTTGATGACAGGGTCGTCGTCCAACCGCTCGCAGCCGAAGAGACCACGGCTGGCGGTATCGTGCTTCCAGACAGTGCCAAAGAAAAGCCACAACGCGGCAAGGTCATCGCCGTCGGTCCTGGCAAGTTGCTGGAGAACGGCGTTCGAGCTGCATTGAGCGTCTCGATCGGCGATGAAGTCATCTTCGGCAAGTACGGCGGAAGCGAAGTCGAAGTCGAAGGCGTCGAGTACAAGATCCTTCGCGAGAGCGACGTTCTCGCCAAGCTCGCCTAGTTTTTGGTCCCTGCGAATTCAATCTTAAGATAAGGAACTGCGAAGCGTGGCTAAGCAATTACTGTTTGACGATCAAGCCCGTGCGCGGATGCTGCAAGGGGTAGAAAAGTTGGCGAATGCCGTCGCGGTGACCATGGGCCCAACCGGCCGAAACGTGATCATCGACAAGAGCTTTGGTGGCCCGACGGTCACTAAGGACGGTGTGACGGTTGCCAAGGAAATCGAATTGGAAGACCGCTTTGAAAACATGGGCGCGAAGCTCGTGGTGGAAGTGGCCCAAAAGACGAGCGATCTGGCCGGGGACGGGACCACCACCGCCACCGTGCTGGCGCGATCGATCTTCAAGGAAGGTCTCCGCAACATCGCCGCCGGTAGCAATCCTTCGGCCATCCGCCGCGGGATCGACAAAGCAGTCGAAGCGGCGGTTGCCAAACTGCAAGAGATGGCCAAGCCTGTCAGCCATCGCGACGAAGTCGCCAACGTCGGAGCGATCTCCGCGAACAACGACATGTCGATCGGTACGCTGTTGGCCGAGTCCCTTGAGCGCGTCGGCAAGGACGGCGTGATCACGGTGGAAGAAGGCAAGACCGCCGACACGACCGTCGAGTACGTCGATGGGATGCAGTTCGACAAAGGTTACATCTCGCCGTATTTCATCAATACGCCGTCGGACATGACCTGCACCTACGACAACGCGTTGATCCTGCTCTACGACAAGAAGATCAGCAACATTCGCGATTTGATCCCTGTGCTGGAAAAAGTCAGCACCTCGGGTCAACCGCTGTTGATCGTTGCCGAAGACGTAGACGCCGAAGCGTTGACGCTGCTGGTGGTCAACAAGCTGCGCGGCACGTTGAATGTGTGTGCGGTCAAGGCACCCGGTTTCGGCGATCGTCGCAAGGCCATGCTCGGCGATATCGCCGTGCTGACCGGCGGTACGTTCATCAGCGAAGATCTCGGCATTCAGCTTGAGAAGATTTCGCTCGAACACCTCGGACGCGCCAAGAAGGTAGTTGTCGACAAGAACAACACCACCATGGTCGAAGGGGGTGGGGATCGCAAGGCAATCGATCAACGCGTGGCTCAAATCCGCGCCCAAATCGAACAAACCGATAGCGAATACGACAAAGAGAAGTTCCAAGAGCGGCTTGCAAAACTGGCTGGCGGCGTGGCTGTGATCAGTGTTGGCGCCGAGACCGAAGCTGACATGAAGCAGAAGAAGGCTCGCGTTGAAGACGCTTTGCACGCTACCCGTGCTGCTGTGGAAGAAGGCATTCTCCCAGGCGGCGGTGTTG